>CAIZWI010000092.1 GCA_903936645.1 uncultured Verrucomicrobia subdivision 3 bacterium | reverse complement strand
GGTGCGCTGGGTGAAACGCCAAGAACTTGTTGCAGTTCCGGCAAATTCTTTCTGAAATAAGCACGGATGAAGGATGTTCTCAATTCGGCATTGGCAGAGTTGAACTTTCCGGTGGCGGAAGCATTGCTCAAGGCCGGGGCCGATATAAATGTGGTGAACGAGCAGGGCGAATCCCTGCTCTACGAAATTATCAAGCTGATTCATGACCACCGTGAGCGCCTGACCTTCATGCGTTTTATGCTGGAGCACGGGGCCAATCCGTGTCTGCCAGGCGCGGCGGGCGCGGCCGAGGGTTTCGCGGGTTTTGAGGATTTCGGCCACGCCGGCGGGTTTGGCGTGGTTAGTGTTCAGCAGCTTATGCTCGCCGAGAATCAATGCGATCACGGACCAACCCATTGGATTATTTGCCAGCTTGGTTGATTTGTCCGTCCGATGCCATGGTGATCTAGATTATGGGTTCATCCCAGCGGCGTGAGCTAAGTTCATAGCGGGGCCTTTGCCGCTTAAGCCTCTTTTAGGGTGATTTGAGCCGGTAAAATTTCGCCGGGGTGACCAACGGTGCGTCCACGGCAAATCCACTCATCGTTTTATAAGAAGTCGCATTGGTTTCATTTACCCAACTGCTGCCGTTGAGATTGGTGGTTGATTGCAAATGGTACGCCGCCGCCCAGCCGGGCCAACTCAGGGTTGCCATGTTTGTCGTCGTCACCAGCCCCACCAGCGGCACGCCGGCGTTGGTAATGGTGAAGGTGTGTTCCGCCGCCCATGCGCCGCCGGCATACGCGCCGTCCACCGCCTGCACGCTCCAGTAATAAGTGCCGGGCGAGAGGTGGTAGGTGCATTGGAAGGTGTGGCCACGATTGCCGGGAGCAACCACTTTGCGCCAGCCGGTCGTGAGATTGGCCAGCGGACTGACCGTGTCCGTGCCGAGCGTGTTGGTGCCGATGCGCAGGTTGTAGGTCAGCAGGTTGGCGGGCGTGATATCGTCGCTGGCGTTGCCCCAGTGGAGCGTCACCGTGCCGTTACCGACCTGGCTCACCAGATTGGTCGGCGCGAACGGCGGAGCATTGGTGGGGATGTTCATCGCATTCCGATACACCACCAGTGGGTAGCCATACCAACTAACGGGAGCTCGGGTATCTTCCTGGTCCCCGGTGGCGATATCCAATTTGCCGTCGTTGTCCACGTCGGCCAGGGCGATGTTCCGGCCCGACATGCTTACGGCGGGCAACATGCCCCAGTCGAACGCGGTGAAACTGCCGCCGTCGTTGCGCAAGACCAGCGTGTTGACGCCTCTTGACCCAGTTTCCGGATCCCCAACATTGCCCCCGAGGACAATGTCGTTGCGCCCGTGGTTAAACAAGTCGCCCACGGCGACGCTGGCGTAGTTGCGCTGCGGCAGCACCATGTTGCTATCGGTGAAATGACCCGTGCCGTCGCCGTAATAAATGGCGGTCGTCGGCGCGCTCGGATCTCCCCAGCCGGCCAGCAGCAGGTCGAGATTGCCGTCGCCGTTGAAATCCGCCAGCACCGCCGAGGGATATACCTGTATGGACCCAACAAAGTTGGGCACGAGGCTGCCGGCGGGGAATACCTGCGGACTGGGGACAAAACCCTTGCCCTGCTGATTGAGATAGCATCGGGCGGTGAAAGTGCCGTCGGGCTGCTCCAAGGCGATAAAAAGATCCGGATAGCCGTCGTTGTTCACATCCCCTACAGCGATGGTTAAACCAGAAGTATTACCATAACTAGATGCCGGGGCCGGCAGCGTGGTCGCTACCGGCGCGAAAAGGCGGGGGGTGGTATTAAGGCCAACTTTCACGGCTGATTGGCCGGCGTTGGGAATATTGTGCAGCAGAAAGGCCGACGGGGTGTAGGTATAAAGGGAACTTATTCCATACAAGCCATAGCCGCCGTTATCGTCCAGAATAAGGAGGTCGTCAAAGCCGTCTTGATCGAAATCCGCGGCGACTCCCCGACCGGGGCCGGCGATGTGCTGGTTTCCCAAGTTTAATTGATAAATGGGATCATATTCGTTGAGCACATACGAGCCGTTCGCCAATACAGGTAAGCCCAAGCTGAGTCCGTAGTTGGCGCCGCCGGAGGTAACGTTAAATGCGTAAGAGGAATTATCGCCGCCCACCGTCCAAGCGGGATAGTTGTCGTTGTCAAAATTAAATATGGCGTTGTAGCCTTCCCACAGCGCGCCCGCAATGTCGGTGCTTTTGGCGGCCGGTTTGGTGGTGGTGAACGCCGTGCCGGAGGTGATCGGATTACTATTAAGAAAAATCAAGGAGCCATAGACGGCGCTACCGTTGAGCGCTACCGACTGGCCCGTGGTCAAAAGGTCCAGCACCCCCCGGTTTTGACTGTCGAAGAAGCCCACGGAATCCGCCGTGTAGGACAAGGATGCGGAGGGCAGTGGTGGATAAGCGCTGATGTCAAATGTAATACTGTATCCCGGATTCGGCGGCTCGCAGGCGATGGCCTGAAACCCGGTGGGCTGGACGACGGCGTCGGAGCCGGTGATGTCGTAGGCGCCGGGAGCGGCGTCATACTGGTAAACGAACTGATAATGGATCGGCACGGCCAGATTCACGCGCGGCGGGGCGAAGCTCAAGGTCTGGGCACCGGTGTTGTTGTTCAGCGCAAAGGTGAGCGTATTGCCGTAGCTGGTGTTGGTGCCCCAGTTCAGCGTTACCTTGTTGCCATAGCTCGTGGGAATGGTGGCTTGCACGATGACACCGAAAGGCGAGACCGAGGGGGCGAGGTAGGTGAGGCTGGCGGACGGCGGCCCGTTTTGGGCTTGGAAGCGGTAGAGCGTCACGTCATAGAGCTTGATGTTCGACCCGCCATTGTTGGCGGTGACATTCAGGCGGCAGTCGGTGAACGAATTGGTATTGCCCGTCATCCAGCAGCGGGTTTCGCGGGAGTTTAAAAAATAACCACTGCCCGTGCCCAGCGCCGTCCACGTTGTGCCATCATTGCTGCCATCCAACTCCCAAACTTGCGGGTCATTCACCGCCCCGCTGCTGTCATGCAGGCAGGTCAGCGCATAAGCCGCCACCGGACTGTTGATGGTCCCACCGGCATAACCGGTCGTTGCGTTTTCCAGCCAGAAAGTGCTGCTGTTGCCGTCAAAGGCATACGAGCCGGGATGGAGATAATAAGAATTGGCATCGGTAAAATAGGGGCTGCTCGCCGGAGCCGTCACCAGATTGCCGCCGGTCATCACCACGATATTGTCCAGCCGCAGATACTCGGAATAATTGACGCTGCGCGCCGCCCATACCGCATGGTCGCCCGGCAGTGGGGTGATGCCCGGGGTGGGCACATTGGTGAAGATCGTCGTTCCGTCCACCCGCACGGTCATGCCGGTGAGATAATTCCAATCCACTTCAAACAGATGCCGCGTGCCATTGTTGACGCCCCATTGCGCGGTGGGGTCATACGGCGCGGAGGCCAGCACCGTGCCGTTGGCTTTCAAATAAAATCCCGGCGTGGCCCCCGCTGTCTGCACGCTAAAACACAGGCCGGTGCCGTAGCCGGCTTCCACCGCGCCGGCGAGCACATTGCTGGCTCTCACCTGGCCGAAGTTGAACGAAAAGCCATCGCCGGCGCTGGGAAAATTGCCATAGACCGCCGCGTTCCATTTGGCCGAGAACGCATAGACCGCATTGTTGGGGTCGAGGTCCGGCAACGAAAAAGCGGTAGTGGTGGCCAGCACGCCGCTTGCCGTCAATTGCAATTCCTTGTAAGTACCATCCTGCACCGAAGCCAACGAACTCGGCTGCGTGCTGAACAGTTGCGAGCCGTCGTGGAAATTATTGGTGCCGACCGTGGCGGCCAAAAAGTCTTGGAAATAGGACCCGCCTCGGGCCGGACCGACGAAGAGCACCAAAAGTGCCATCAGAATCGTGCGCCTGGCGGGAAACCGAACCGGAATGCCCTTGGAAAATTGCCCGGCTAAGTAGTTTTTGACGGTGGTGGCCGGGCTGTGGCCACGAATTACTATTGTAAGCATGGAGTTAAGATATGCTGCCATCCCAATGTTGGGGCGGATAATTTTCTGAGATAAACTTTCTTAAAGTCGTCCATTAAAGGCCAATTGTCAAAGTGTTTTGCAGCCGGAAGACGACATTTTCGGTATGCCGTCCGGAGGGCCATGGCGTGCCCGCCCCCCGGCTGATCATGGCCAGTTTTTTGCGCCCCAAATGGCCCAGTGGCTCAGGGTTTCATGTGAAAATTTTCCCCCATCCGTCCGGCGGGCGCGGCCGAGGGTTTCGCGGGTTTTGAGGGTTTCGGCCACGCCGGCGGGTTTGGCGTGGCATATAGTCAAGGAGCCGACTAGCGCTGATAGGCTCCGGCCAGTGAGCAATAATTACCTCAATGGGCCGCATTAGGATGGCCAACCCGAAAGCCACTCGCCCGCCAACTGAAAGCAGAATTTCCCTGGTTTACCGTGCTTGCTCCCTGTCCCGTTCGTTTGCTACGCTGCCGGCAAGATGCCGATTTCTTGGAATGAAATCCGTCATAACGCGATCAAGTTTTCGCGGGACTGGACGGGGGCGCACAGCGAGCGCGCGGAGAAATAAGCTTGGCCCTATTTGTAAACCACTGCCCACCGAAAATAAGCTATGACTTTCTGGCGCTGATGGACGGTTTGGCTGACCGTCATGGTTCCGATTGCGGCTAATTATCCAGTTCAAGCGTTGGCCAGTGTCAGGGGGGCCACGGATTCGGACGGAGCGGTCGACGCGGACGGAGGTTGGGGATCGCCAATCGCTAATCGCGTAATAGGCCGTCCCCGGCAATTCCGATGGGACTTCATGCGGCCCAATAAATTATTGCCAGCCAGCCAGGCAAAGCCCAAACTGGCCGGAAATTCAATGTTTGCCAAAACCATGAACGCAAAACCTCCATCCCGGCGGGGAATGTTGCTGGCCATAGGCGCAGCCCTGGCCTTGACGGCCGGTCATACGGCGGCTGCGGACACCAATCTCCCCGCCACCCCCTGCCTGGCCGTACTGGACCGTTTCACCGCGGCCGATGTACCCGCCTTGGGCCCGGCGGAGATCCCCTCGCCCGCCGGCAAATGGACAAACGCCGTCACCCCCGGCGGCTTGCCCGGCCACGGCCTGGCCCAGCATCCAATGCTGTATGTCGGGGAAAATTACACCAAAATGTTCCTCGTCAACGAGGGGAAGGTGATTTGGACGTATCAAACCGGCCCGGGCTACGAATACGATGATGTGTGGATGCTCGCCAACGGCAACATTCTCTTCACGCGCATGCAATACGCCGCTGAAATCACGCCGGACAAAAAAGTGGTGTGGCGGTATGATTGTAATAACAGCAAGGGCGCTGATCACACGGAAGTTCACACCTGCCAGCCCATTGGTTTGGACAAAGTCTTGTTGGTTGTGAATGGTTTGCCGCCCCGGCTGCTGGTCGTCAACACGCGGACGGGCGCGGTGGCGGTCAACCACGAGATCGCGTACCCGCCGTCCACGAATCCCGCCAGCATCCATGGCCAGTTTCGCCGCGCGCGTTACACCGCGCAGGGAACCTATCTGCTTTCCTACCTGGGCGGAGGCAAGGTGGTGGAGCTGGATAAAAACTTTAACGAGATTTGGCACTATCCCATTCGCTCGCCATGGGCCGCCCTCCGGCTCAAGAACGGCAACACGCTGATCACTGCCGAGCACGACAATCTCACGCGCGAGGTAAATGCCGCGGGCGAAACCATCTGGGAAATCAAGAACACCGACCTCCCGGCGGCCTGGCAGTTGGTTCAAGCGCCGCAAACCTGCACCCGTCTGGCCAATGGCAACACCATCCTCACCTCCCGCGGCGGCGCCGGCAAAGGACCGCAACTCATCGAAGTCACCCCGGACAAGCACGTCGTCTGGGTCTTGCAAGACTGGCAGGATCTCGGCGACGCCACCGCCGTGCAAATCCTGGACGATCCGGGCATTCCCGAAATCCCCGGTGATTCGCAGCACTGACAAACGCCCGCTGGGCCTAACTGCCACCAGGTCAACCCGCCACCGAACGCCAACCACGCTCCCACGCCCCAGGGCCTTCGCCACCCCGGGCGCTTACCCGGAACCATGCCGTAGAAATCCAGTGTTTGCCTGGTCTTTTTGCGCCAGGACGCCGTCCGACGGAGCTTCTAGGTCCATAAAAGAAACGCTGCGCGCCACACTCCCCGGCTTACGCAAAAAACCTTCGGCGCAACCATGGGGAATGCTACGGCGCGGACCCGGATTAACGGGCTTCCTTGCGGGACTTCGGCCGTTTGCTGTGGCTCGGGAAGCTAATGATTTGGGTGGCAGAGGGTAAAGGCACCAAATTCCAAGCACCAAGCACCAAGCACCAGAGAAACTCCAAGCACCAAATTTCACAGGACTATTGTCTAACGGCTCGTTGGCTCGGTTACGAGTGGGGGTACCTAGTTAAAGGTGATCCCTTGGCCGGGGATTTGTTTAATTATTTTTGACCCTGGACAGCCTTTGTCCAGGGTGCCCGGCTAACGTGGGGGGCGATGAAAGTCTTTATGACAGCCTTGGGGGATCGGGCATACCGCTTTTGCCCAGAGCCCCGCGCCGCGTGCCCATTTCCATTCAACGCTCAGGTGTGCCATTCGTCCGATTCGTGGGCAACCTTGCTTAAGCGCCGCTCAAGCCATATCGCACCACATCAAACCATAGAAGTGGTGAATTTCGCTTCCCACGCTGAAAGCTTGGACCCGCGAGACCCGAGGTCCCGGGCCTTTGTCCGAGTAAGTCCGACTCCGTCCGACCAAAAAATGAACTGGACCCGAAGCGGACCGGTGCCCCGGCGCGCGCAGTTGGTCCGGGAAGCACAGAACCAACGGGGCGAGCCGGGCGGGAAGGCCTCGGGGCCCTGCGCCGGGGGAGGCTGGTCCCACGGCGCGGGGCGGTCCGAGGTGGCGGGGTCAAGGGGTAACCATGATCCGATAGAACCGGGTCGGCTCGTTGGGGGAGGTCGGGTTGGTGATGATCAGCTGGTTGCCGGTGCCGGGCACGGTGGAAAGATTCGTCCAGACAAGGTCGGACAATCTGGCTTTGAATTGCACGGTGTAGGATTTGCCGGTTTCGGTGGCCAGGGACAGGGTGAAGGCCCCGCCGGTCAGGATGGGCGCACTGATATAGGGCCCGGCCGGTTGGATGAGCCCCCCGGCGATGGGGCCGAGGCAATTGGCGGCGGCGACCACGGTGCGGTCCAGACAGAGGTCCATGCCGATGGCGGTCACGGTATTGGTCGGCGTGAAGGTAACCAGGCTGTTCGTGAGGTAGCTCGTCACGGTGTTGGTGACCAGGGTGGTCACGAGGTTGGTCGTGAAGGTGGTGGTGAGATTGGTGGCGACCAGGGCGCTCGCCGGGCGGAGGTAATAGAACAGATTCGGGCCGTAACCCACGTCGGTGGCGGTGAAGGTCAGGGCATTGAGGTAGTTGGTGCCGAGAATCAGGCGATCGGTGGCGACTTTGGTCACCGGGTCAATGGTGCCGATGACGGATCCCGTGATGCCCGCGATGGTGGCATGCCGAAGGTAGGCGAAGATCCCGGTGCCCCACGAGGAAACCGCGGACGGCACATAGACCAATGAATCGCAGTTGGTCCCCACGGTATAGCGATCGGTGGCGATGCCGCCGGGGGTGGGGTTGAGGGTGCCGAACATCGCCAGCCCGGAGGCGGCATTGCGGACATAGTAGAATAAGTTGGCGCCGTAGCCCACGTCCGTGGCGGCGAAGGCGAGGCCGGTGTAACCGGAGTTCGGCACGGGCCAGAGATCCGCGGAGGTGGAGGCCCCTTGGGCGATGATCTCGCCAAAGGTGGTGACGCCGTCATTATTATGGCGGACATAATAGAAATTCACCGCCCCATAACCGACATCGGGCGCGGCCATGGTCAGGGCGTCCAGGTTGGTGGACGTCAGATCGAACCGAGGAGTGACCGCGCCCACCGCCGGCGGAATGGTGGAGAGGGTGTTCAAGGTATTGGCACCCGTGGCCGGCTCGGCAATCGTGTAAAACAAGGTGGGGCCCCAGTTCTGATCCTGATCCGCATACATCAGGCCATGCAACCCCCCGGGCACATGGAAGCGGTCCGTGAGGATCCCGGTGACGGCGTCGATGGTACCGAAGGTGGAGGTCACTGTATTGGTGGTGAGGATGGTCGTTTGGTTGGTAACAATGTCAGTCGTGGTATTGGCGATGATTGTAACACTCAGGTTGGTCTGGATGGTGGTGTTGGTCATCGGATTGGCACCACTGAGGGCCACGTAGCTGCCGGTGAAGGGAGCGGAGGCTCCGGCGGCGAGTTGGAGCGGTCCCAGCAGGGGAGTATGATTACTCGGCTGGCTGCCATAGACGAGAACATTGGTCAACGTGACATTGCCCGGGTTGCTGACCAGTCCGCCGTAGGTCACGGTGGTGCCGGCGGTGACCGGTCCCGGCGGGCAGGTCTCGGTGATGGCAATGGCCGGGGTGGTGGTGAGCAGGCAGAGGGTGATCACGGAGTTGGTGGCCCCGCCATTGCAGCTCTGACCGGTGGCGGTGGAGAGGCTGGTGGAAGAGCAATCAGCCGGGGCCAGATAGCTTCCGGTGAAGTTGGTCGTCGCGCCCGGGGCCAGGCTGGCGGCCGTGAAGACCGGCGTGACGCCGCTCAGGTTATTCACCACCACCACGTTGGTGAGGACGGTGTTACCCGCATTACTCACCGAGCCGCTATAGGTAAGCAGGCCACCAGGAATGGCGGGCAGCAGCGGGCAGTTTTGAGTGAGAGCGATCAATGGGGTGGTGAGGATGGGGCAGGTGGAACTCGCGGTGTTCGAGACACTGCCGCCGCAGAGACTCTGGGCGATGACAGTCGAGAGGCTGGTGGCGGAGCAATTCGTCGGGGCGAGGTAGCTGCCGGTGAAATTAGTCACGTCCCCCGGAGCGAGCAGGG
>CAIZWI010000091.1 GCA_903936645.1 uncultured Verrucomicrobia subdivision 3 bacterium | reverse complement strand
TATTTTTCCGCCGGCAGGGCGCGCAGTTGGCCGGCGGCAGCGGCGGCGGCGGTCAGGACGGCGTCGCAATCGTCCCAAGCACTGGTGGGATATTCCTCAGTAAGCGGCGTGCCGGTGGCGGGGTTTTCCGCAAAGAAACTTCCGGCGGCGTGGGCTGCCTGCCAGTGACCGGCGATTAAAACGGGGTTTAAGGCCATAATTTATTCCATGCAAGGCTAGCATGGTGGGGGCGTCGGTTCAATCACGGCCGCCGGGTCTTTTTAGCCCTGGCGCAGCCAGCCCTGGGTTGCTGCTCAGGGAGGCGTGGTGGTCACCACACGGGCGAAGCGCGTGAGATCCACGCCAGCGGTGTCGATCAACACAAACGGTGGCCGGGCGTCGGGCTTTAGGGTGCTTAAGGTTACATTCGTCGTCATTACCCCGCGAGCGTGTCGCAGGTAAATTCCATAGGCTGGCATGACCTTGCCAAACATCGTCATTTCGGGATAGGCCGCTGGTTTTTCCGGCAAAACCACGGCCGCATCAGCGGCGGTCCCGCCGCCGGGCAATTCGATTTGAATATTATCCAATGTGAGGTTTTCCACAGGATGACCGGGCAGCCCGTTTATCAACATGCCGATTTGCGTGACCCCGGTGGCCCGCACGTTTTTGATGGTCACGTCGCGCAGCAGACCTGCCGGTTTGGCCTGATCGCCTGCCCGAAACACATTGAGGCGCGCTCCCAGCCGGATGCTGATGGGCACGGTGATGCGGTCCATTGTGATGTCGCTGATCGTCACATCCGTCAGGTGCGCGCCATCCACTGAGTACAGGGCGATGCCGCTCAAATGTGTGTCGTGAATCTGGCAATGGCTGATGCGAATATGAGTGAAGTCGCCGAGGGATTCGGTGCCCAGTTTGATCGCGTTGCAATGCGTTTGGAGTTCGCAATTGGTCGCCGTGATGTCGTGACAGGGCAGGGGGCTGGTGGCCTTTAGGCACAGGGCGTCGTCGCCACTATTGATATGGCAATCCGCAATGCGGATGTGGCCACACGAATCCAAGTCAATCCCATCGTTATTAACCAGCCCCAGACTGCGAATGGTCACCCGGCTCACGACGGCCTGTTCCGATTGGAAAAAATTCATGGTCCAGGCCCCGGAATTGATCAGGTGGACATTCGTGACTACAATATCCCGGCACTTCACCCAGCGCACCAGAAAAGGGCGGATGGTGTAGTGGGTTTGGGCCGCTTTTACTTCAGCGCCCCGGCCGTCAATCGTACCCGGACCTTCGAGCCCCACCTGCCGGGCACCGATGCCGGCAATGAGCGCATAACCCATGGTGGAACCCGAGCCGTCGATAAACGGGTCAACATTTCGATAGTCGGCGGCATTGGTGCTGCCAAGTAGTACGGCATTGGTATCCAGGTGCAAAGTGACGTTGTCCTTGAGCTGGAGGGTGCCGGTCACATAGCGGCCGGCCGGAAAGTGCAGGGTGCCACCACCCGCCGCACTGCATGCGTCTATCGCCCGTTGCAAGGCGGTCGTGTTCAGAGTCGCGCCATCTGCCACGATGCCAGTGCTGGGTAATTCTACCAAAGCGGCCGAAGCGGTGCTGAGGGCGGCCAGCAGCCAACAGCCCGCCAAGCGCGACCTTAGGCTAAGCCACCACGCCCCAGGCAGAAGCGGTCGCCGGCGGTTTCGATCGAGCTCAATCATAAGTCATCAGGGCTGCCAAACGGCCCGATAATACCTGACCTGGCCAGCCATTGCATTGGTGACTGTCAAAATATTGGTATTAAGCGTAATGGTCGACAAGGTGGCCCACGTTTTCAACTTGGTCGAATATTGCAGGAAGTAGGACAC
>CAIZWI010000090.1 GCA_903936645.1 uncultured Verrucomicrobia subdivision 3 bacterium | reverse complement strand
GGGCTTATGTCGTGTGCGAGGATGGCACGCGATCTGCTCTTTGACTGGTGTATGAAACACCTGGCATGAGCGGTAACAACGGTGGTTGGCGTCCGAAATAAACGGGAGGCAACCGCTGGATGCCCTGACAATTTCCTCCTTATCTCCCATAACGGCACTCGTTGAAGAATGAGTGCCGTCTTCTTTTTGCCAGGGGACGGCGTGGGCGGCGGCGGAAACTTGGGGTTGAACTGGCGGCGGGCGTGTTTATAGTGGTCGGACATGATTTTTACTACTGCTGAAGTTGCGGCGCATCTCCAAGGGGAAGTCCAGGGGGACGCGGCGGCCCACCTGACGGGGTTTGCCCCGGCGGACCGGGCCCAGACGGGGGATTTGACGTTCGCCGAGAACGAAACGTTTTTTGCCCAGGCGGAGGAGAGCGCGGCCACGGCGATCATTGCGGATGCGCGGTTCAGCTCGACGCGCAAGACGGTGATCCGGGTGAAACAGCCGCGCGTGGCTTTTGCGAAGGTGCTGGCGCTGTTTTTTCCGGAACCGAAGTTTGCCCCGGGGATTCACCCGGGCGCGGTGGTGGCAGCCTCGGCGCAGGTGGATCCCAGCGCGCATATCGGACCGCACTGCACGATTGGGGAGCGGGTGCGGATTGGGGCGAACGTGGTGCTGGAGAGCGGGAATTTTGTGGGGGAGGACTCGGTGGTGGGGGAGGACAGCCGGCTGTTTCCGAACGCAGTGCTGTATGCGCGCACGGAGCTTGGGCGGCGGGTGCGGATTCATGCGGGGTCGGTCATTGGGTCGGATGGTTACGGTTACGTGCTGGACCAGGGGGCGCACCGCAAGGTGCCGCAGATCGGCCAGGTGATCGTGGGGGACGATGTGGAGATCGGAGCGAATGTGACGATTGACCGCGGGGCGCTGGGGGCGACGCGGATTGGCAAGGGCACGAAAATTGATAATTTGGTGCAGATCGCCCACAACGTGGTGGTGGGGGAGCATTGCCTGCTGATTTCCCAGGTGGGGATTGCGGGGAGCTCGAAGCTGGGGAATTATACCATTCTGGCCGGCCAGGCGGGGGTGGCGGGGCATTTGAAGATTGGCAATCAGGTGACGGTGGCCGCGCAATCCGGGGTGATGCACGATATTCCGGACGGGGAAAAATGGCTGGGGGCACCGGCCCAACCGGACCGGCAGGCGAAGCGGCAGATGATCGCCGTGACGCAACTGCCGGATTTGATCCGCCGGGTGGCGGAGCTGGAACGCAAGCTGGGAGCGAAGTTGTAAAAAACTTCAAACTTCAAAATTCAAAATTCAGGGAAACTTCGACCCTCAAACTGCAAAGCAGCCCAGCGGGCTTTGCGGAGTGAAGCTTGAAGCTCCCTGAGTGATGCAGAATTTAATTATGAAGTTTCCGTCAGCGGTTACTTCTTGAGCTTGGCGGCTTCTTCTTTGATCTGCTTGAGGTACTTTTTGGGGTCTTTCAGGAAGTCCTTTTTGCAGTCAGGGCAGCAGAATTTGATTTCCTGGCCTTCATAGACGAAGACGTAGGGTTTGTCCATGGAGCCGAGCTTGTCGCCCGAGATGGGACAGGTTTTGAGGGGATAAGGAATGGGTTTGGCGGCTTTGGTGTCATCCGCGCGAACGGTGACCGTGGCAATGAGGGCGGCGGCAACCGCCAGACCGAGAACTTGTTTCAACATTTTCATGGGGAATATCTACGCGGTAAGCGGGGACAGGTCAAATGAGAATTATTGAACCTGCACTTTTACGAAGCGGGGCCAGTAGAGGCGGGCGTCGTGGATGACTTCGGAAAGTGCGAAGGAGTTGGCGGCGTAGGTGAGGAGGAATTCACCGGGTTCCAGAGCGAGGCCGGGATGGGCCTTGGCCGCGTAGCAAAAGACGTGCGAACCCCAGGTGGTTTCCGGGCAGTGATAAAGCACCCGGGACTCGCTCCACGGGCCCCAGGGGTCCGGGGCGGTGCGGGCGATGATTTTATCGGACAGGCCGTTATCGGTGCAGACGAGGACGTAGCGTTGCAAGGCGGGCAGCCAGGAGACGGAATATTCGCTGGCGAGCCGGGGGCAGAGGTCGGCGAGGGCGGACACGTCATTGGTCCAGCCGGTGCGGGTGCGAAATTGCCAGGCGGGGAAATCGAGGACGTCGGTTGCGGGGGCGCGGGCGAGAATCATGGTTTTGCCGGCACCCGGATGGTCGCGGCAGCCGTATACGTAGAGGTAACCATTGGTGGCCAGCAGGGCGGATCCGAAGTCGCGATTTTCCGCGCCGCCGAAGCGGGCGTAGGGGAGGCGTTGCTGGCGCAGGTGCCATTGGGTGGGCGGGTCGAGGGGATTGAGGACTTCGCCGAGGGTAACGCCGGTCGGGCGGAAGCCGAAGGCGGAATCGTCGGCGGTGGACTCAATTTGTTGCAGGAATAGATATAGCCGGCCGTGCGTCGTAACGGCATCGAAGGGCCAGAACCAGCCGTGGCCATCGGCCGGGGTAATGAGGGCGGCGGGCTTGCCATCAGCAGTCTGGCGGTGAAAAAATTCCACGGTGGCGGTGGCGGGATCGCGGCCATGCTGCCAGGCGGCGGAATTGTGGATCATGGTGGTATGCGTGCGGTGGCCATCCTGCACGCGGCCCACAAAGGTGTCACTGAAAAGCCCGAGGGTGAGGCCGTTGGTGAGGGTCACGGCGAAATCGCCATCAGCACCGGTCCAGTCGTTGGTGCGCTGGAAGAGGCGGTCGTATTGCGGGAGCGGGGTGGCCGGCCAGTCGGCGGCGTGGGCAACCCAGGTCAAAGTCGTTGCAGCGAGGAGCCATCCACGCAGGGACCGGAAAACAAGCATTTTATTCACGGTGAATGCGGAAGGGCGATTCTAGAGCTACCTAAGCTCTACAACGCGATGTCCTTGTTCCAAAGCGGCCATTAATTGGGGCAGGGCTTCGGCAAGCGCATCCAGCAATGATTGTTTTCGGCAATTCCCCAATCGGACCCAGACCACTTGGCTGTTTCCGCCATACTGTACACTCAAGCCGAGAAAATCCTCATCTTTGGTGACAATGACACAATTGTTCCGAATTGCATATTCCCAAATAATCCGGTCATCCACTGCATCCATGTTTAGATCTAAAACATGCTGGGAGGCATAACCACGCTTGCTTAAAAACCGGCTTAAAGCCTGGGGAAGCTGGTTGTCCACCAGAAACGTCATGCCGTCTGGAGGATGACGTGGTCGGTCTGGCACGCGGCAAATTCAATGGCTGCCAGAATATCATCGCGTTCCAGGAAGGCATAATCCTCGAGAATTTCTTCGTAGGAAGCTCCCGCACTCAGTAATTGCAAGATGTCGGTGACGCGCAGGCGCTGGCCGCGAATGCAGGGCCGGCCACCACACTTGCCGTCTTCCACCGTAATCCGTTTGAGCAATTCCAAGTTCACAAGGTTATGATCGCAGAAAATCCTCCCGTTATCAAGTGGTGCAACGCAAGCTGAACCTGCCTTATAGGACGCGACTTCAGAAGGGGAGGCGGGCTGAAGCGCCGCGCTCCAAAATGGGGGAACTGGCGCAAGCTCCGCAGCAAGTTAAGAGTTCCTAGTGCGCTTGGGGTAGGAAGCAAAAAGCCCGGCGTTGAAACGCCGGGCTATGGTTAGTTGTCTCGTTGGGAAAATAGGCCGGACTCTTTTCAATGATTTAGGGGGACTCGGCGTCACACGTATTCGGCCGTTGAGGCGGGCTGAAGCGCCGCGCTCCAGAACAGGGGAACTGGCGCAAGCTCCACAGCAGGTTCAGGGTTCCCAGCGGGCTTGGG
>CAIZWI010000089.1 GCA_903936645.1 uncultured Verrucomicrobia subdivision 3 bacterium | reverse complement strand
TCATCCGTGCTTATTTCAGAAAGAATTTGCCGGAACTGCAACAAGTTCTTGGCGTTTCACCCAGCGCACCTCATTAAGTTTCTTTTCGTTTTTACGTGAGGGCCCAGCCCGTCACTACCTGCTAGCCAGTGGCCTTCGTGCCGGTGTGCCATCGCGCCCCTGCCTGTGAAGTTCGGCCCTGCCCTTCGGGAACACTAAATGCTGCGGCTCGAAAATTACCACCCGACCAAACCTGAACCCCGCGATCCCGTCCGCCCCCCAAACCACCTGCCACACGGAAGCTTTCCCCCAAAATGCTTTTAAATTCGCGTTCATGAGCGCAATTAGCGGATTAAACCACCTCCGCCTCCGCCGCCTGCCCACCCGCCCGCCGCCCCTTGCGCGCGGATGTATTTTTGCCAACCCTCCCTTGTTTCGTAGTGGTTAAGAGTTCTCCTCAAACCTCCCAAAGTCACGCCGTCGTTCACCCTAAAATGCTTTTAAATTCGCGTTCATTAGCGCAATTAGCGGATTAAACCACTTCCGCCCCCGCCGCCTGCCCACCCGCCCGCCGCCCCTTGCGCGCGGATGTATTTTTGCCAACCCTCCCTCGTTTCGTAGTGGTTAAGAGTGCTCCTCAAACCTCCCAAAGTCGCGCTGGCGTTCACCCCAAAATGCTTTTAAATTCGCGTTCATTAGCGCAATTAGCGGATTAAACCACTTCCGCCTCCACCGGACGGACGGGGGAAAATTCCGGCCTCGAGTTTCAGCACCGACTCCGGTCGTGAATAAGTTATTTGCTCCGCAAAAGATTCCCGAATAACGACTTGTGGAATTTTTAAAAAAACTTTTGAGAACCCTTGACGTCGGGTCAATATTTGGTAGCTTTCACACCGCTGACGTGGGCGTAAGTGGTAGTTGATAGTTACAGTGATGGAACAGTCAGTTGCGGCAAACACCCGGTTTGCCAGTCAGTCAGTTACGGTGACCGATCAGTTGACAGTACAGTCGCTAGAATAGTCAGTTAGTAGATACGCCCACGTCAGCCAGTTTCTCTTTCCGGTCTTCCGGTCCGTGCAAAGCAGCCTCCATGAACCTGATTCGAGCGGAGGTTCCGCTGGACACTCTTGGCCAGGCAAAAACTCACGATGTCCCCACTCCCGACCGTAATCCGTACCGGCAGCCGGTCCGGCAGCACCACAGTCACGCTCGGCTGACCGAAAGGCATGGCCCCAGCGGGTCCAATCCGTCCAAACCGCCCTGCACACCGTGGCCGGACCGATCACCACCGACGACCTGGCCAGACAATTCGCCCGCGCCCGCCGCGCCAAGGGGGAAATTTTCCCACTAACGCCGTCCCCATGCACGGCCCTACCCCTAAGACGTTTGCTATTGGGGCGGATTGGCGAGCGGGAAGCGGACGACGTGGTCGGGGAATTGATCAGTGCGGGCCTCTGACCAGCGCAGCCATTGGACATGCGCGTCGTTATACACATAGTTGGCCCCCCGTTCGTGCCGGTGATAACGAATCCAGCCTTGGTCGCCATAGTTACCAGTGCCCCATTGCACGAGTTGGGCCTCGCCACCCCAGGTGTCGTAATCATCCTGCGTAATGCTGCCGTATTGCGGATTGTCCGGCGCATCCAGGCCCTCGGAATTGCGCTCGGAAAACATGATGATATTGCGGTTGCTTAAATGGCCCACCACCGTATCCGTTGCAAAACCACTCAAAACCCCTTCGAGCGCATAACGCGCGCTTTTATGGGTGAAGATGGAATCCAGGACATAACTTTCCATGGCAAGGTTTTGGCTTTCAGCGATGGCCTGTTCCGTTCCCGGGGCCGGCGACTGACTGGCACTGGTGATGCCGCCGTTATAATGCCGCAAATCTGTGGCGAGCAACGCGGAACGCGCCGTTTGATCGGCCGGACAGAACGCCACTTGCCGGCTTTTCAAATAAGGTTGAAAAAAGATCACCCAGGGTTTTTCCGCCTGGCTGTTGCCCTGACCACCGCCCGTCACCCCGCTTAAACTCGCGGGCAATTGGTCCACCAAGGAACCGTCATCCAGCACCCATTGCTCATGGTGGTGAAACAAACCGCCATTGAAATCATCCTTGTACAAGGTGGCGGCGACGGCAATCTGGTGCAAATTTGCGAAACAAGCCGCTCGCTGGCCCCGCGCCTTGGCTCGGGCCAGCCCCAGGAGCAGCAACGCCGCCAGAATGGCGATAATGGCCATGACCACCAGCAATTCAATAAGCGTGAACCCCCGCTGG
The DNA here is from genome assembly GCA_903936645.1 of uncultured Verrucomicrobia subdivision 3 bacterium. GTDB lineage: Bacteria > Verrucomicrobiota > Verrucomicrobiia > Limisphaerales > UBA11358 > UBA11358. The sequence goes on along the minus strand of CAIZWI010000089.1, from coordinate 684 downwards.
CCCCTGCCGCATCGTGTTACGATCATTACAAATAGTATTACGCCATTAAAGGCGGTTTTGCAACGGTAATTTCCCTTTCCTAACCATGAGCCCATGAGTGGTGATCCTGCCCCCGGCGTGCCGGCGCCCCTTGAAATTGGGTGCTTGGAGTTTCTTTAGTGCTTGGGGCTTGGAATGTGGAGCTTTTCCCCAATCATTACCTTGCAAGCCCCGACGGCACGGCCGACACCCGCCAATGGGTCGTTCCCAAACGAAAACGAACATCAGACCTCAAAAATCTAAAAACGGAGTTTGCCATGAAGAATGCATGTCCCCTTGCAAGCAGCGGCGAGCGTAGAACTGAACCAATAAATTATCTTGCTCCGGATAAGGGCGGGGGCCGCCGTTGAATTCGCACCGGGGTCGGTGGTGGTTCACATTGTAATATTAGCCTGGCAGTGGATCACCTTTAACACGGCCACCCACCCTAACCTAGCCAACCAGCCTGTAGACAATAGACCCTTGAAATTGGGTGCTTGGAGTTTCTCTGGTGCTTGGTGCTTGGAATTTGGAGCTTTTCCCCCGCGGTCACCTTTTGGCAGAGTGCCCGCCGTCCATGGCCAACCCGGCCCGGTCCTGCCCATGCGTTTCCGGTCAAAACCGCTCGTCCCGGACCCCACCGGCCCGCCAGCCGCCGCCCGCGTC
>CAIZWI010000088.1 GCA_903936645.1 uncultured Verrucomicrobia subdivision 3 bacterium | reverse complement strand
TCCGCCCCTTCAATGGTAATGGCATCGGCCGTCACAGTGAGGGCATAACCTTCGGCGCGAAGATGGGGGTTGGCGGTGGTTAAGCGGAGGAAAATGACGCCTTGGGCCGAGGGATTCGTCGGCCGCGATTTGACTTTAAACGCAAAGCCGGTGGCGGGTTTGAGGTGAGCGGCGAGATAACGGGCGGAGTCCCGCGTGGGGGCTTCGGCGATGATCTGGGTTTGGGGGGACAGGTGAAAGGCACCCTCCCGGGGGATCACCGTTTGCGGGAGCGGGATAATGGCGGGCAGCGGGGCGGCACCTGCGAGCGGGGCGACCAGCAGCACTAAGGAGGCCAGGCGGAGGAAAGTCAGTTTCATGAGGTTCAATTAAGGGATGGGGATTAAAAGGAGCAAGTTACAGGCGTTGCCATTCCGGCTTGTTATCGTAGACCCAGCGGTAATAGGCCGCGCGCTGGAGGCGGGTCGCAGCCGGTTCATCCAAAAACACTTTCACCACGCGATGCATTTGCAGCATGGAGGCGGGGTTCATGGCGGAGAGGGGGCCTTCCACGGCGGCGGCGATGGCGGCGGCCTTGGCGGGGCCAAAGGCCAGCAGCAAGCATTCCCGGGCGTCCATCACGGTACCCACGCCCATGGTAATCACATGGTGCGGGACATTGGCCTCGCTGCCGAAAAAGCGGGCGTTATCCCGGCGGGTTTGCTCGGTGAGGGTTTTGATACGGGTGCGCGAGGTGAGGGAAGACGTGGGTTCGTTGAAGCCCACATGACCATCCGTGCCAATGCCCAGGACTTGCAAATCAATGCCGCCGACGGCGCGAATCTGGTCCTCGTAACGCTCACAGAAGGCGGGGATATCGGCGGCCAGCCCGTCGGGGATGCGGACGTTTTGCGGGTCAATATTGATATGGGAAAACAGGTTCACCCACATGAAACTGTGATAAGACTGGGGGTGATCGGGCGCCAGGCCGATGTATTCATCGAGGTTGAAGGTGCGCACGTGACGAAAATCCAGCTCCCCGGCCTGGTGCAGGCGGATCAATTCGCGATACAACAAGAGGGGGGTGCTGCCGGTGGCCAGGCCGAGCACTGCATCCGGCTTGGCGCGCACCAGGCGGGCGATGACACGGGCGGCCAGGCGGCTGGCGGATTCGGGATCAGGTTGAATGATGATTTCCATGGCGAGTCGGCCGGTGATTTATTTGGGCGAATAATGACGGACAAAATCAAAGCACTGCTGGACCGCCGCCAGGTTATTCAGTTCGTCGTATTCATATTCAACGTCAATGTGGCCTTTAAAGCCCTCGGCCTTCAATTCGTCCAGAATCGCGGTGATCTGACCGGTGCCGGTGCCATAGAGGGTGTCATGCCCGTCGGGTCCCGGCTGGGTGCGATCCTTGAGGTGGAGGCTGATGATGCGGCCCTGCATGATTTTCAGGCAGGCCAGCGGATCCATGTTCAACGTCTGCCAGTGACCAGTGTCGGCGCAGGCGCCAATGCGCGAGTCGCGATCCTTAATCTGGGCGTAAACGAAATGCGGGTCCCAATTGCGGTAGTTGGGGTCCTTGGGTTGTTTGGGGTGGTCGTGGATGCCCAAGTGCAGGTCATATTCCTTGACCAATTTTTCAATGAGATCCAGGTCACGAATGGCGTCCGCGGTATCGGTGGTGATGCCGTAAAATCCCGTTTTTTTGGCGAATTCAAAAATGTGGCGCCAGTCCGCCGCGTTGGTGCCCACGACCACGCCATAGCTCACGGCGCGAACGCCATATTTGGCCAGCTCGGCCTGGAGTTTCGCGATGTTTTCAGCCGACAGGTAATGGTTGAGTTTGAGGGTGGGCTCGGCCGGGCTGAATTTCTGGTCGGGGTAAAGCTCAATGGTTTTGCCGCCGGCGGCGGCGGTTTTTTCAATGGCTTCAAACGCGGTGAATTTGTGAAACGTCCAGGCCTGGCTGCCCATGGCAAAGTCACCCACTTTGCAATCGTCCGGGAGCACTGGTTCAGCCGCCGAGCGAACCACCAGAGCAGCGGTCAAACCGGCGGTGAGGAGCAGGCAATGCATCAGTTTCATAAACGTTGGCAGTTGATTATCACGTGATTATTTGGGGTTGGCAATTAAAAGCATACTAGTTGAGGCGGTTCGTCGACGCGCCGGAATAGGCTTGGAGAAACACGGCTTGGGCAGCATAACCAAGTTGGGCCGGTGGTTCGGCACGACCCGACCAGGCATAATCGGCGGCCAGAATATAAGCGGCAAACTGATTGACTTCCCGGGTCAGCTCGCGCTCGTCCGGAAAAAATCCGGCCCAGGTGGATTGCAACAAGCCGCCGGAGCCGCTGGCCAGGGCAGCCTGGGAAAACCGGTAAATGTTCACGGGTTCCGACCAGGTGGTGGCGAGGGTGTGGAAACCAGCATGGTGCAGCGTATCCAGGCTGCGCCGGTCGGCATCCCAGACATAATGCCAGTCGGCAATGGTGATGGATTTGGCCAGACCAGTGCGGCGCCCGGCGGCTTCCAGCGGGGTTTTGGCGCTGGTGGCATCCGCCGCCTCGCCCGGACCCAGCAGCATGTCGCCCCAGATCACGGTGCCCACGCCGCGGGCGGCCAGCCAGCCGGCCCAGTGATTGGCGGTCTCGGTCATCAAGGTGGTGGCGGTGGCATCGTGGCAAAACGGACAATCAGGATTGGGAAAGCGCCCGCGCAGCGTAATTTCATCGAAACCCAGATGAAACGTTTGGGGATGAAAGACTTCGAGGCATTCGGTGAGCACTGAGGCGAGGAAGGCCACGGTTTGCGGGTTGCGCACGCAGCAGGCATAGGGCATTTGCGGATCCTCCAGGAGATTCGTATTTTGCCCGTGGCGGAACATCCACTCGGCGTGGCCGGGCAGATTCACCAAGGGCATGGGTTCCAGAAACCGCTGACGGCACGCCACCACGAGCTGGCGCAAAGCGGGTTTGCTGATGGAATTGCGCATGGCAATTTCCGGGTGACTGTCCCAGCGGGCCGCCTCGCACTGAATGACGCAGTGATTGAATTTGAAAGCGGAAAAGACGCGCTCAATCAGGCGCTGGTCCATTGCCACCCCGGAGGCACTGGGGAACCAATGAACGCCCCGAAAGGTCAAGGAGGGCCAGTCAGCCACGGCCACGGCCGGGCAATGGAAATGGTCATCCACAGTGGAGCGGAGCTGGGCCAGGGTTTGCAGGCCGTAAAATGCGCCTTGAGCGGTGGCGGATTGAATGAGTAAGTGGTTGGTTTGAACGGAGAGAAAATAACCCTCGGCATTGGTGGCCCAGGCAGGGGTATGAGGACCCGTTGGGAATGTAGTCCTCCCGGCAATCCCTAATTGCAGCTGATAATCCGAAGCTGCGTTGGTGATGAAAGTGCCATTAGGCGAGCCAAAAATCTCGGTGACCGCCTGCCACAAGCGGGCATCGGGAGCGGGAGCCTGGAGAATCCAAGGCGAGTTCCGGGACCAAACGAATGCGCCGGTGCCGGGGACCAAAGATTTGGGCTGGGGAATCACCCGCAGCGGGGAAGGTGGATGCTCCGGCGCCGCCGCCAGCAAGCAGCACGGCAGCAACCAACAGCCGACGGAAAGGAGCGACAGGCGGGGCCGCCAGGCCGGCGGACGCAGGCGAAAGAGCCAGGCAAGCGTCCGGCGGGCTCCAGTCATAAAGGTAGATTCCACGACATCGGAGGAATGACCCGGTTTCAAAAACGCCCCCGCCAAGGATGAGTTGGCGGGGGCGGTCGATTCAGCGGTCAAATCCAGGTTTACTGGGCGACCACACGATAGAACAACGCGTTTGTGGGCGTAATCGTGTTGGTGTAGGACAAAGTGCCCGAGGCCCCAACGGTCACCGGAGCTCCCACATTCGGCCAGGGCGGATTGCCGGCGGCGGGCAGGGCGTTGGTGGCCTGCAACTGGTAAGTGTGACCAATGACCGTTTGCCAGGTTAGAATCTGCTGGTTGCCCGTGGTGGTGCTCAAAATGTTGAATGGCAGCAAGGGGATGCTGTACTTCAACGCGATGATGCCGTTGTTGGCATCCAAGGAGAAGATGTAGGGATATTTGATGGTGGTGGCGGCATTCCCGTTGATGTTGGGATTATACGACGGGAAGAAGTCTTGATAATAGGACTCGGGCGGAAAACCGAGGCTGGGAATTTGGAACAGTTCCAAATCATTGGGCGCGTCGGCGGTGTTGACCCCGGCCAGGATGTTATTGGAGATATCCAAGCCGATGCCGCAGATGGAGGAGAGAGAACCCTGACCGGCCGTGGTGGCAAAGCTTTGAATGACCCAGCCAATGCCGGTATTCAAGTCATATTGCACCTGGCGCAAATTGTAGCCCGGACTCTTGGCCCAGAAGGTATTGCTGGAACCCCAGGCCACGCCCAAATAGGCGAAGCCGTCCGGGGCGTTGGTGACGCTAATGGTCGTGGCGTTAAAACTAACACCGTCCGGGGTGGTGAGAATGGCCACGTTGGTACCCGTGCCCGTGCCGTAAGCCAGCACACCGCTGCTGTACAAGGAGACATAGGAACCCAGCAAAATCTCGGTGTTGGTGCCGCCGCCGCGCACGGCCATGCTGTCACCCCAGCGGTCTTGGGAGCTCACACCGGGATTGAGCGGTTGGTTAGCGCCGGGATCGCCAACGAAGGCCAGTTCAAAGGTGTTGGCAGGATTCAGGGTCACGCCGTCCGGGAGCAGGGCATTGGTGACGGAATCAAAACGCACCAGGCAGAAATCACTCGTGCCGGGCACAGCGGTGAAGCTCGTGGGATTGTAGGACGAAACATTGCAGCAATAGACCACGCCGTCATCCGCCACGCCCACCTGGCCGAGGGGAAAAAGACTGCCGCCCGGGAGGCCGGTCTGCGGCGTGGTGATCAAAAATTTCAAACTGCCATTGGTGGCATCGAGGGCATAAATCTGGGCAGCGGAATGTTCGGCCACGAGCACGCTCATGGTGATGGGATCGAAGGCCAGCCCGCGGGTGTTATAACCAGTATCCAGATAAGGCTGGGAATTATCGGCCGGCAAACTCCAGAGATTGGTGACATAGGCGCTGACCAGCGGGGTGTTGACACTCAATTGCACGGGGGCGGAGATGGCGACACCCGCCTTGTTGCTGACAATGACATCGTACCAACCGGAGGCCGCCACGGTTAGGTTGCTGATGGTGTAGGAACTGCTGGCGGAGGCCAGAATGGTGGTGGCGGTGGCCTGGTTGCTCACGGAGTTGAATTGCCAGTAATAAGTGAGGGGCGCGGTACCAGCGGCGGTGACGCTAAATTTGTAAGGACCGTAATTGGTATAGACTGAATTGCCTACGGGGGCGCTGCTGATCACCGGGGCGACGGCCGCCGGGACGAAGGTCAATCCAAAGGCAAAAACACCGTTGTTGGAGTCCAGCACATAGAGCGCGTTGGTTTTACCTGCGCCGCCCAGGGCCACCCCGCCGGTAAAGTTGCCGTTGGCATTGGCATGAGGCGTGTTCGTTGTACCCAGGCTGCTCACGGAGGGGAACGTTGAAATATTATAAAGTCCGAGGGCCGTGGAACCGGCACTGCTCAAGATTTGGCCGTAATCAGCCAGCAAACTGGCCGCCGGGCTGTAGGAAAATAAATAAACATCGCTCCCAGTGCCGCTGGGTAACGCGGTGCTGGAGGAAGTAACGGAAGCGGCCACGACGTTGCCTTGGGAGGCGAAATTGGCGGGGAACCCAATCAAATAAGTGGTGGTACCCGTGCCTGGACGAAACAGAAAGCTCGTGCTATTCACGAAGGCCACACCATGCTGGGGACCGCCATCGGAAAAAGAGGCCGGCAAGCCCGTGACGGCCAGCACCGTGGGTGTGAAATTCTGGCCGTCAGTGGTGCTGAAGAGCAGAAAATTGGTGGAGGAGTGAGTAGAGGTGCCAGAGTTGATGGGCAGCAGAATCAGGGTATTCACGCCTGACCCATAGATGGCAAAGCTGTCACCCACGCGCTGGCCCTGCACGTAACCGGTCAAGGAAGTGGCGTCGCCGCTCGTCAGGGTGTAGCATACCCGCTGGGTGGCCAGATAGTTAGTCCAGGCATAAATTTTGAAGCCCGCGGCCCCGACCCCGTTCGCCAGCGGCAGGGCATAGATGACCCCGTCGTCCGCCACGCCAACATTGTAGGGAGCGATGGTGATGCCGGGCAAATTATTGGCCACGACGGCGCCGGAAGTTCCATCGAGCACGGAAATGGATCCAGGCGTGGAATTACGGCTGGCCACATAAACTTGGTTGGACAGCACGTTGTAGGCCAGACCGCGGTTATTGCTGTTATTGGCGATGTTGGCGATGCCATTGGTGGCATACCACAGCGGCGTGATGGTGTAGCTTTGGGCACCGGCAAAGGTGGCCAGGGCGAGGAACGCGCCCAGTGCCAAGAGGTTCGCCCCAGTCTGCCCGAGGCGGCTGAGCCAGCGCCCGGCGCGGGAATTGGATTTGGTTTGGAGAGGAGTCATAGGATTTCGTTGCTTTTTAGGTTCGGTTTGGTCGTGATTACTGATGGTTATTGACTTTAGGTTAGAAACGCCAAGTTTGGGTTCAAAGTTGGAGAGGGGTGACATTCGCTGATGGTAAAACATCACGGGAGCGGCGTGTTGGCCGCATAGTTGATCAAGGGGAAGGTGGTCTGCAAGCGGGCCAAGTCCTTGTCGGAAGGGTCACTCGGCGCCCCAAACCCGGAACCGGGCGACTGGGTGGGATTAGTATCGGGAATGGCATTGTCCGCGGGAATATATCCCGAAACCCAGCGCCAGACTTCGGAATGACCGTCGGCAAAATTCATCAAGCCGCTGGTGTTATTGTGACGGTTGGTGGGGGTCTTGTAATAAGTATAGGAAGTCCCGGGATTGTAACAGGGAAACTCATTGTTATCAATGCTATTGGCGGAGGGTTCGATGAAAACGGAGGCATTGGCTGGTGCGGGATTAATAATGGAACCGAACTTGTAAAAGCTCCCATTGCGCGGAACGGCCGTGCCGTCGTCATCGACCCAGTTCATGCCACAGCTGATGGAATAACTGCGGTCGCGAGGCACCCCGGGGGGACCGTTCACCAGCCCCTGATCCGCCGGGCAGCGGTAAATGGACAGGCTTTTATTATAGGACCAAAGCGGGGCGGGACTGACAGCATAGGTGATGCTGGTCGCCCAGTATTGCAGGGCCAGCCCTGAGGACATGGAAACGGCGGAGCTTTCATAACGGGCGCTGCCATTCCACGTGCCCAGCCCCAGATGGCTGCCGCCGGTTACCCAGGCAGCCTTGCCGGCCGCCTGGTTGCCATCGCTATGGTTATTGACCAGGATGTCGTTAAAATCCTGGGTGTACATGGTCCAGCAGAGGCTCAATTGCTTGGTATTGTTCAGGCAATTGGTGGTGTAAGCCTTGCCTTTGGCCTTGGCCAGGGCGGGGAGTAACATCGCGGCGAGAATGGCGATGATGGCGATGACCACCAAGAGTTCGATCAAGGTAAAGGCGCGCCGGTCAGGACCGGGGCCAAAACGCCGCACCCCACGCGGTGAAGGTTCCCGCACTGTATATGCAATGCCTTGCGTAAATAGATTTTCCATACGTTTTACGGGCTTTAGTACGATTTGATTCCTTAACTGATGATTACCATACGCCGTGTCCATTATGAGTGAAAGCCAAAAGTTAGCTGATTTGTTACAATTATAGCACATATTCATGCGGCTAGCTTCCGAATGGCTCCCACCCGGTGCGCACGGCAGCAGATTAGATGCCCCAGCCTTCGCGGTATTGGGCCTGAATAAACGGCGCGGCCTCCGGGGCGTTGGGACAGGACATGGTAGCTGCGTCCCACTGGAGCTTTTTGCCGGCGAGCCGCATGGCCAGGTTGCCCAGCAGCACGGTTTCGGTCAACGGCCCGGACACGTCGAAATTGGAGCTGGCTGCGGGACCACCTTTGCAGGCGCGGATGAAATCTTGGTACGCATCATTACCCGGCACACGGGGGATGGTGGGCGTGGGAAATTTATAATCCGCCATCAAGGCGTGGGGCAGTAAATGCGGAGTTTCGCTCAAGGCACCACACACGATTTTGCCCTGGTCCCCGATGAACAGGGTGCCGTTGTCGTCCCATTCCTTCCCGGCCATCTCGGGAGGCAGCGGGGGTTGCTTGCCGCCCTCATACCAATAAAGGGTGCAGGCGGGGTGGTCGCCCCGCTCGGGAAATTGATAGCGGACGATGGACCAGTAGGGGGCCATTTCCAGGGTGATGCGGGAGGCATCCACGAGTTCCACCGAAACCGGGGCACCGAGGGACAGGGCCCAATTGGGTGCGTCCATCACGTGACAGCCCATGTCGCCCAGGGAGCCACAGCCAAAATCCCACCAACCCCGCCAGCTAAACGAGTGATAGACATTGGGGTGCATATGGGCGTATTTGGATTGCAGGGTGCCGGCATAGCTGGCGGCGGGCCATTGGTCCACGAAGGGCCGCATGGCGGCGGGGCCCACCCACAGGTCCCAATCGAGGGAATCCGGAACCGCATCCGTGCCCCGCGGGCGGTTCAACCCTTGGTACCAATAGGGACGGTCAGTCCAGCAGTGCACTTCGCGCACTGGGCCAATGACCCCGGACCAGATCATTTCACACAGTTTGCGAATGCTATTGTTGCAATGGCCTTGATTGCCCATTTGGGTGGCCACTTTGTATTTGCGGGCGGCCAGGGTGAGGGCACGGGCTTCGGAGATGGTGTGGGTGAGGGGTTTTTGACAGTAGACATGTTTTCCGCGCTGGATGGCGCGCATGGCGGCCGGCGCGTGCTGGTGATCCGGAATGGTGACGGTGACCGCATCGATGGTCTTTTCCTTGTCCAACATGACCCGGTAATCGCGGTATTGCCGGGCTTTGGGCCATTTTTTAGCGGCCTTGGCCAGGGCATTGGTATCCACATCGCAGAGCGCGATAATGTTTTCACTCGCCATGCCGGCGGAATCCACTTCCCCCTTGCCATCGCAACCGATGATGCCGACATTGAGTTTCTCATTTGGCGAGCGGTAGCGCGCGCCGGGCGAGAGACAACCGGCCAGGGCCAGGGAACTGGCGGCCATGGCGGACGTGTAAATAAAACGGCGGCGGGTGAGGGCGGTGCCCTGGATGAGGAGGGGCGCGCCGGGTTGGGGTTGGTTCTGCGGTTTCATAAACTTAGGAGGGTTTGGTTTGATGGTTGATGGTTTTAAAAATGACCAGGGTTAGCTGCGCACCAGATCCTTGGGCCAGGCCAGCGGCACACCGGCGCGGCGGAGTTGGGCTTGAAAATCGGCCAGCAGACCAGGGTCGCGGCGGACCTGGCGGGGCGGGCATTTGCGAGCCAGGCAAAAGGCGATCAACTGGCCAACGCTCTCGCCAACATTCCATTCGACGGGGTGGAGGCGGTAACAGCCATTGGTGATGTGGGTGACGCCAATGTTTTTGGCGGCGGGCAGCAAATTTTCCAGCCGGCGGGGCAGCAGCGCGCCCAGGGGGATTTGGAAAGGCGCGGTTTTGAGGAAGAATCCGCCGTGGGTGGCGGTGGCGTGGATATCGATGGAGTAAGAGCCGATGCCGACGCTGTCGGGAAACTCCTCGGCGGTCGCCTCGGCTTGCTTGCGACCGGTGATTTTCATGCGGGCCAGCAGGCTAACATGGTGTTCCAAGATGGTAAATTCGGCCCGAATCCGCCGGCCTTCGCGGATGTAGGGGTGCTTGACCAGGCCATCCGCGGTGCCCACCAAATCGGGTCGCAAGCGCAGGCCCGGCCAGCCGGTGCCCCCTTGGGGTTGCGGGGCTTCGGTTTGCAACCAGTAGAGCAGGGACAAACTCTGCTGCCGCGCGCTGTCAATGTGCCGAGCGGATTCCGCCGCCGGAACATCCACCAGCGTGCCGAGGGTGTAATCGTTGTGGCGCCAATTAATCAGCGAAATGTCACCGGCATAGGATCCGGGGGTGAAATTGTCCCGGTCCACAATGCGCCGGTAGGTCCAAAACCCGGTCCGGGCGGCGGGATCAAAACCGATTTTGGCGGCCTCGGGATCACTGAAGGTGAAGAGGGGAAATGTGGCGCCGTGCTGGTTTTGCGGAATGAAGTCGCGCCAGAAGGCATAGTCGCGCGGGCGGTCAATCACATGGTTTTCGCCCGCCCGGTATTCCAGGGCGAAACTCATGGTAAAGGGCTGCAGGCTCTGCGGTTCGGCCTCGGGCCGCGCATGTTCCTCCTGGGTATCCTGCTGGGCCTCGGCGCCCACACTATATTCGGTACCGGTCAGAGGTAGCATATCGCCCATTTCCGTGGCATCGGCAAAATACGGGGCGCGGAGGATGATTTCGCGACCGGCAACCTGGTCCACCACCCGCACGGCTTTGACCCGGTCACCGTCCACTTCGGCGGCCACCGCCTTGTGCTGCAAGAGGAGTTGCACGCGGCCACTGCTAAGATGGGGAGCGAGGAGCTCGTAGAAGGCCGCGAGGGAAACGCGGGGTTCATGCCCGAGTGCCGAAACCCAGCAATTGCCCGGATTAAAATTCACCTTCCTGGCGGCGGCGGCCGTCAGGGGATAGTTGCGTTTGTAATAATTGCGGATGGTCTGGCGAAATTCCAGATAACTGCGCGTTCCGCCGCAGGTTTCGATCCAGCGATTTTCATCTGGCGGGACGGCTTGCTGGGTAAACTGGCCGCCAATCCAGTCGGTCTCCTCGGTGAGAATGACCCGCGCGCCGCAACGCGCCGCCGCGAGAGCCGCCGCGCAGCCGCCCACGCCACCGCCGATGATGACGAGGTCCGCCGCGAGTTCGGCCGGGGCCGGCGACCCGGCGGGGGCGGGCGCGGGGGCCGGGGTGTGGACCGGGTCCGCCCGGAGTCCGCCGGTTGCCCCCAGCAACAGCGGCAGGGCCAGCCCGGCCTGTTTCAGGAATGTCCGCCGTCCGGTTTTGGAAGTGGTTTGCGCCATGAAGTTAAGTTCGCCAATAAATTTTTCGCCGCGTAAGGAAGCTCACCGTGACAGCCATGAGCAAGGTAATGGTCAGCCCCCGCGCAAAGCCCAGCCAGGGCGTGGTGGCGTGATCCGCGGACCAGCCCAGCAGCCAGGTCAGGGCCAGCACCGGGGTGATAAAGTTATTGATGCCAGCGTAGGCAATCATGGGATTCTGGCCGTTGTCGATGAGCAGCTGGAGCCAGCGCCGGCGCTGAAAGCGGTCAATCAGGATGGAAAAGCCAATGAGCACGCAATGGGCGAGACCCGCCGTGACAAAGTAATAACTCATGGTGGCCCGGTCCTTGCGTATACCACCCTCGTAAGGTTCCAGGACCAGCCCGAGCACCAGCCAATAGGTGCCCCACCGAAACAGTAACTGATAGAAGCGTTCGGTGTAAGTCACGGGTGCGCGCAGCAGCCACGCCCCCAGGCCACACAAACCGAACGCCAGGAGCGTGGCGGGGAGCAGCCAGGGACGGACGTAGGTTTGCTCACCCAATAAAAACACCCCCGGAGTGGTGCTCGTCAGGGTGGTGGGCACCCGGGTTTCCAAACCGGCGAGCAGCACGAGCACCAGGCCAAACATGACCCCGGTAATGGCCAGGTAATGACCGGTTGACCAATTGGATTTGGCCACAGGAGCGGTGATCTGGGCGGTTCCTGCGCGGATCCAGGCGAGAATTAAATCACCGGCAATGGTGCCGGGAATGACGATGCACAGGTATTGGAGGTAATAAAGCTGGTAGATCCAGGGGGCCGGGGAAAATTTCCACAGATCGGTAACCCAGCCGCCCAAGGGCATGGGCATGTTGGACATCCGCAAGGCGAAGACAATCCCGAGGACACCCAACCGCGGCACCAAACTATGGCGCGTGAGCATCCAGATTAAGGATCCAAACACCGCCATGTTGGTCAGGACCACGATGATGATGTCCGAGCGGCGCAGCAAGAAGCCTGAGCCATCGGGGTAATGGGCGAGGGCTAAAAACAAAACCGCCCCGGCCCACCCCCCGCCGCGGATCAACCAGCGGGTGGCAGGCGCCCAAGCGTCGGGCAACCGGGTTAGCACCGGAAACAAGAGGAAAAAGCCGAGCAGCGCCAGCAGCCAGGTGCCCGTGGTGGGATGATTGCTCAGCGTGTACGGCCGGATGGCCTGCACATAGAGGGCGAAAAAGCCCAGCAGAAAACCGCGCTCCAGGACAAACAACCCCAGCCGCCAGGGGGCGACTCCTTGGTCCATGCGCCGGGACAGGGCCAGTGGAAAGGCCGCACCCATGCAAAATAAAAAGAAAGGAAAGACCAAGTCCACCCAGGTAATGCCGGGCAAATGCCCCAGCCATTCATGATCCGGCGGCGGCTCTTGCGCATGGTACATCCAGGCGGGCAAGGCCAGGTGGCCAAAGGGCTCCTGGCCCGAGAGGAGCATGGCGAGGATGGCGAAGCCCCGCAAGGCATCCAGGGCATAAGCCCGGGGCGCAGTCGCTGGCGCGTTTGGCGCGGTCTTGCTCACGATGTTGCGGTTTACGGTTGACGTTTCGTGCGGAGCCGCCTCCGGACGAAGTCAGCTTACAATAACTGACCGATCGATACCTTGTTAGCCGTTGAATTCCCAGTCGCCGGGATGGTTGCGACTTAGTCGGAAAACACAGTGTGCTAACTCCGGTTCAGAGATCAAGGCCATAGTGAGCACTAATGGCAAAAAATGTAAAGGCCAGGGGCGCAGGCCGGCCAAAATTCCAAGTTACCATTCAGGCCCCCGGGGCAAGGATCTAATTACCGGGCGGGGACGGCGGCTGGCTGGCGATAGTCGTCGCCCAGCTCGGCGGCCAGGTAGGTGAAGGCGACGTAACACGCCGTGCTTTGATTAATCCGCCCGGGCTGGACTTTGTCGAGGGTGTCATCGGCCGTGTGGTGGAGGTCGAAATAATCCGTGCCATCCATGGCGAGAGTCGCGGCCGGCACCAGCCGTTTGGCAAGCGGTCCCACGTCCGATTCGCCATGCGAGGTGTTGTCGCCCGGCAGCACGCCCAACGGCGCCAGCACCGCCCGCATGCGCTGGAGGCTGGGCGCTTCGGGATTGGTGACTCCCGTTTGGAAGCGATAGACCGGGCCCTGCCCAAAATCGGGCTCGGCCGCGATGACGTAATGGCTGAGTTCCGCCTGGTGGGCAGCGGCATAGGCATTGCCGCCGATCACGCCCGGTTCCTCCGACCCAAACAAAACGACGCGAATGGTGCACCGGGGCGGGGTGGGCAGGGCGCGGATCATTTTTGTGGCCGCCATCACAATGGCCACGCCCGCGCCATCATCAATTGCCCCGGTGCCCAGGTCCCACGAATCGAGATGCGCCCCCAGCAGCACGATTTTCTCGGGATGCTCCCGTCCTTGGATTTCGGCAATGACATTCTGACTGGTAACCGGCCCCAGATCGCGCGGCGTCAAGAGCAATCGGATACGCACCGGCTTGCCCAAGGCCACCAGGCGCGCCAACTGCTCCGCGTCCGGCACGGAGAGCGCCGCCGCGGGAATGCGCGGGGCGTCGGGGGGGTAATGGGTCCCCCCGGTGTGCGCCACGCGGTGGCTATCGGTGCCCAGTGACCGCAGGAGATAGGCCGCGGCCCCGCGGCGCGCGGCTTCGCCGGGACCGGCGGTGCGCATCGCGTTGAGGGCGCCATAACCGCCGCCGTCCTCCGCCCGGACCATGGGCTGGGTGACCACCACGATTTTACCCGTGAGCGAATTGGTGGGCATGGCCAGCAGCTCGGCATACGTTTTGAAGAGAGCCACTTCCGCTTCCAGGCCCGCCGGGGGCGTGGCGACACTCCCGCCCAGGGCGGTGACGACCAGCGGCTGCGAGGACGGACTGGTGATGGCGGCCTGCTCCAGGCCGCGCGCCCAACCGTTGGTGAAGGTAAACGGCTCGGTCCATACCTTGTCGAAACCGGCGGTTTCAAAGCGCGCCCGGGCCCACGCGGCGGCGCGCTGCTCGGCGGCCGTGCCGGCCAGGCGCGGGCCGACTTCCGTGGTAAGGCTGGTGAGAATCTCCATCGCGCCGGAATTCGTCAGCGCGCTTTGCGCCAGCGCGGCGGCGGTTTGGTCGGGCGTCGCGGCGGCAACGGCACCAGGCAGGCAACCCAGGGTCAACGTGAAACCGGCCACGAGGCCGCAGGCCGGGCGGCGAACTGCTTCGCAGAAATGCAACATGCCTGATTCTAACCCATCGCGGGTCCCGTTATCAATCCCCCGGCTTAAGAAGCAAGCTTCGGCGCGAAACTTAACCGGGGGCAGGTGGCGGCGCGGAGCAGGGTTGGCCAAGGTTCACATTATCCAGACGCAAAACACCCGCGGACCAGACCGGTCCGCGGGTGTTCCCCGATTCCTCCGCCGGATTAATTCAGCGCGATGTCGATCTGCTTCGGCTTCGCTTCCTCACTCTTGGGCAGGGTCACCGTGAGGACGCCGTCCTTGTAACCGGCCGTGACCTTATTGGCCGCCACCGTTTCCGGCAGGTTGACGGTCCGTTGGAACCGGCCGTAAAACCGTTCGGAATGATACACTTCGGCCGTTTCCGGCTTGGTTTCATTTTTGCGTTCGCCGGTGATGGTCAGGGTGCCGGCTTCCAGGGAGAGTTTGACATCCTCCTTGTTGACGCCGGGCAGTTCCACTTTCACCACGTAGTCATCCTTCTGCTCGTAAACTTCCAGGGCGGGCACCCAGGGGACGGCCGCGCCGCCCGCGGCGAGCGGCAGGCTGAACAAGCGTTCGATTTCATCGTGGAAGTTGGAGAGCCGGTTCAGACCGGACCAGGCATTCAAGGGGGAACGTTGCAATTTAATCAGGTTCATAGGTTTTATATTAGGTTATTGGTTATCAGTTATATTGGACTAATCGTTATTCATGTCATGCGCGACAAATCCCTTATAGCTTGCGGCGTGCCAACCCTGATTTGGGTGGGAAAACCCTAAAAAGGGCCGTTTTGCGATGCCTGGCCCGGCCAAACTGCGCCATATCTGTGCCAAACCCGTAACAGATGCGCCAACAACAGTGTGCCAACTGTGCCAAAATAACCCACCTCGACCAGACCATAAAAAAAGCCCCGGACGAACCTCGTCCGGGGCTGATGAAGCTGACAATCGCGGCTTAGTCGAACGCGTGACCGGCGCAGCAGAGCACGTTTTTGACTTTATGGCGCACGAGGTCCTTGACGCCCTGGCGGGCCGG
>CAIZWI010000087.1 GCA_903936645.1 uncultured Verrucomicrobia subdivision 3 bacterium | reverse complement strand
GGCCTTGGTGATTTGGCAGTTGACCGACTGTTTTTATCCAGCGCTGTCGCATTTTCATTGGTGGCTAACAGGGAATTGATACCATGGACAGCACCGGACTACCTAGCGAATAGTGATTTTCAATTTGAATGAATATTCAGATAAATAATCGAGGGCAAGGGAGACGCGACAACAGGATGGACATTTCCGGTATTGGCTCTCCCAAAGCGGGGCGACGCTAACGCTTTGCCCGCGCAGTCCAAAGCGTTGGCCGTGGTCCGATAATCAGCCCGGTGCCCGAGATTTCCCCAGGGGCTTGGGGCAGAGGGATGCCGGGTGCTACGTGAGTCGTTCGATCAGTTCGACCATTCTGCCAACCAGTTTCCAAAAAAAGAGCGGCGTCTCGGCCGAGACACCGCTCCGATTGCAATTATTTTAGGGCGCCGGGGTGAAGGCGACGGAATACGCAGTGTTTTCCCAGGAGAGTTTGATCGTTCCGCTACCGGCGGCTTTGGTAATGGCCATGGTGAATTGATTCACGGGGGTGTCGAGCGTGGACTTGGTGAGGTCGACGCGGGCGGCATCGTCTGACTCGGAATATTCCTCGCCCCACTGGCCGATTTGCTTGCTGATGATCAATTTGGCCGTGCCGTCCTCGAGGGGCAGGAGGAACAGAGTGT
The DNA here is from genome assembly GCA_903936645.1 of uncultured Verrucomicrobia subdivision 3 bacterium. GTDB lineage: Bacteria > Verrucomicrobiota > Verrucomicrobiia > Limisphaerales > UBA11358 > UBA11358. Next base: position 5,156 of record CAIZWI010000087.1, on the reverse strand, counting down.
AGGCGCCGGCGGGGAGGGTGGTGTCGCCGAGTTTGATGGCTTTTTGGGCCACGAGCAGGGTGGCTTCATCCGCGCCCATGCGCCAGACTTTGCCGTAGGGAATCAGGCCGCCCCAGATTTTGCGGACGACGTCCGTGTTGGGTTTCTTGGTGTAGGGTCGGCCATAAACAATCATGACGCGATCACCGCCGACCACGGTGCTGATGGTTTCATGGGGGCTCAGGCGCTGTTGCTGGGCCGAGGCGTTGAGGGGCAGGGCCGCGAGGACGAGCGAGCAGGCCATGGCGAGGAGGTAGAGGGATTTTTTCATAAATTTTGTCAGGAGTTATAGTGCCGGGAGGCAGGGCGGGCCGTCAAGGTTCTCACACGGCTGATTTGATGCGGGGATCAATCAGGCCGTACAGTAAATCCACCAACCAGTTCGCCCCCACCACCATGGTGGCGCTGAACAGCACGGTGCCCATGATCACGGGAGGGTCGAGGTTGAACACGCTTTGCACGGCCAGCGTGCCGATACCAGGCAGGGCAAAGACGTTCTCGATAAACAGCACCCCGCCGAGCAGTCCAGCCACGTCCATGCCCAGAATGGTGATAACCGGAATCATGGCGTTGCGCAGGGCATGCTTGAACAGAATGCGGGTTTCGGAAAGGCCTTTGGCGCGCGCCGCCTGAATATAGGGGCTCTCCAGCACATCCACCATGTTGGTGTGAATCAAGCGGGCATAGTAGCCGACAAAGAGGATTGCCAGCGCCGCAGCGGGCAGCAGCAGGTCGCCCAGGCTGCGAAAAAAGCCGATGGGAAACCAGCCCCATTGGTAGCCGAGCCAGTATTGCAACATGCGGGCCAGCCAGAATGCGGGGAGGGAGAGCGTGAGGGTGGCTACGACCAGGGTGGAGCGATCAAACCAGGAATCGCGAAACCGGGCGGTCAGGGCCCCCAGTGGCACGGCCAGGGCAATCCACATCACCACGGCCAGGGCGCTCAACGCGGCGGTGGTGGGAAGCCGGGTGATCAAGGCCTCGGCCACGGACTGGTCGGTGACGTAGGAATGGCCGAGGTCCCCGTGCGCGAGCTGGTTAAGATAGAGGAAAAACCGCTGCCAGAGCGGATCGTCCAGATGGTATTTGGCATGAATTTCCTTGATGACTTCCGGTGAGGCCTTGGCCCCGGCGATGACGCGGGCGACATCGCCAGGGACCGCATTCAGCAGCATAAAAGTGAGGAAGGCGGTCCCGAGCAGGGTGACCACGGACCAGCCGAGGCGGCGTAATAAGCGGTGCAACATATTAGTGTTCAAGCCACATTCGTTCGAAACGAAAATACAAAACCGGATGAATTTTTGCCCCGTGCAGCCGCGGTTGGTGCAGGAGGAAGACCCGCTGGTAAAACAGCGGCACGAACGGAGCTTCATTTACCAACGTTTGTTCCACCCGCTGGTAAATCCCGATGCGCTGGTCTGGATCGGCGCAAGCGGCGGCGGCGGCGAGCCATTGGTTAACCTGCGGGTTGTTATAAAAGGCGGTGTTTTGACAGCCCTCATCGGTGATGAGGGTGCCATTGAACAGGGTATCGAGGAAATCACTCGGGTCGGGATAATCCTGCGACCAGCCAGTGAGACCGCACTGCATGGCTTTGCGCCGCTCGGAGACATTCAGGAAGGCGGGCAGCGTGACTGGGTTGAGCTGCACGTCGATCCCGACTTGTTTGAGGTCGTATTGAATTGAGGCGGCGGCCGAAACGAGGATGGCATTTGCGGCTTCAAACCAGAGTTTGCAGGTAAAGCCCCCGGCATGGCCGGAGTCGGCCAGCAACTGGCGGGCTCGCGCGGGATTGTAGGGAATGCCAGCGAGGTGCGGATTGAACCCGGGCATCGGGGGCGGCAGGATGCCCGGTGCCGCCATGATGGTGTTATGCAACATGTGTACGATCTTGTCCTTGTCGATGGCGTAATTCACCGCCTGGCGCACCTTGAGTTCGTCAAAGGGAGGCATTTCGGTGTTTAAGGCCAGGAACCAGGTAAAGGAGGCCGGCATGCTTTCCACCAATCCCTGCCAGCGCGGCGTGCGCTGGATGCGTAAAAAATCGGGAATCGGCACGCCGGGTGACATGGTGACATCGGCGATATCCAGTTCCCCGCGTTCGAACATCATCAGGTGCAGCGCCGCGTCCCCGCCCTCCCGGACCTCAATGGCATCCAAGTTTTGCCGTTCCGCGCGCGGGTAAAAAGGGTTGCGTTCAAAGCGCATTTTCACCCCGCGCCGCCAGCCGGCCAGCACATAGGGGCCGGTGCCCACAGGATGCGAGGTAAAGGAGGGCCCGGCGGATGCCACCGCCTCGCGGGGCAGGACCAGCCCCCCCGGAAGGGTGAGTACAAAGAGAAACGTGGGATCAGGCGCGGAAAGTTCAATTTCCAGGGTGTCGGCGCGGGGGGCCCGCAGTCCGCGCACGTGGGGGGCTTTGCCGGCGCGAAAGTCTTTGGCCCCGGCGATGCCCTCAAAATAAGCCTCGCTCAGGCCATCCGTCCTCGGGTCCAGGTTGCGTTCCAGCGAATAGACGAAATCACCGGCGACCAGTTCGCGCCCGTTGGAAAACCTCGTTCCGCTTCGGAGGTGAAACGTATATGTTTTGCGGTCGGCCGACAATTGCCAGTCCGTGGCGAGGGCGGGCCGGAGCTTCACCCCATCGTCGTACTCCACCAAGCCCTGGTACACCAGCATGAGGAAGGGCGCGGAAATGGTGTCAAAGGCCAGCGCCGGGTCGAGCGAACTGATATCGGTGGGCAGGGCGAGCCGCAACGTGCCGCCGCGTTGTGGCTCGGGCTCCGCCAGGGCGGCCGCGGCCACGAAAAGTAATAGAATAAAGGATAAATCAAACAGCGCATGGCCGGGGCGCCGGCCTGCCCCCCAAGGCTGAAAGCGCTGATGAAACAAGGTTTTCATCGGTCCAGCCACATCCTTTCAAAACGGAAGTAAACCACCGGATGCAGGGTTACCCCGTGCACCCAGGGCTGGTGCAGGGCGTAGGAATAGGGTTGATAAAGGGGCACGCACGGTGCGTCTGTCACGATGATCTGTTCCGCCTGTTGATACAAGTGCAGTCGCTGGGCCGGCTCCGGACAGGTGGCTGCTGCCGCCAGCAACTCATTCACGCGGGGATTATTATAGAAGGAGGTGTTCTGGCAGCCCGATTCGGTGATGCGGTTGCCGTTGAACATGACATCCAGGAAATCGCCGGGGTCCGGATAATCCTGCGACCACGCGGAAGTGCAGCATTGCGCGGTTTTGCGCTGCTCCTGACTGTGCAACAACGTGGGGAAGGTGACTGGGTTTAATTGGGCATTAATCCCCACCTGCTTGAGGTCATACTGCAGTGACGCCGGAATAGGAGAAGGATCCACCTCGCACCAGAGTTCCACGGTCAAACCGCCCGCATAACCGGCTTCTGCCAGCAATTGGCGCGCCTTGGCGGGATCATACGGATAGCTCTGAAGATTGGTATTAAAGCCAGGCATCGTGACCGGCAGAATGCCAGCTGCCGTGGCGGCCATGCCATGCAACAAGCGGATGAGCTTTTCCTTGTTGATCGCATAATTCACGGCCTGGCGCACCTTGAGATTATCAAACGGAGGCATCTCGGTGTTCATCGATAAATAATTGGCGGAGCCGGTCGGAATGCGCTCAATCAAAGGGTGCCAGCGCGGGTTCTGCTCGATTCGTAAAAAATCCGGGATCGGGATGCCCGGGAAATCATCCACCTCGGCGATATCCAGTTCGCCCCGCTCAAACATCATCAAGTGCAGGGTGCGGTCGCCGCCCACCCGCACTTCAATGGCGTCCAGGTACTGGCGGTTGGTTTGCGGCGACAGCGGATTGCGCGCAAACCGCATCACGGTACCCCGCTGCCATTCCGTCAGCATATAAGGGCCCGAGCCCACGGGGTGGGCGGTGAAGTTGGCCCCGAATTGTGCCACCGCTTCGGGTGGCACCACCAGCGCCCCGGGCAGGGTGAGGATGAACAGAAACGTGGGATCGGGTGCCGCCAGTTCGATTTCCAATGTTTCCGCTGCGGGCGCGCGGAGGCCCCGCACATGGGGGCTCTTACCCGCACGAAACTCAGGCGCGCCGGCGATTTCCTCAAAATAGCTCTCGGTGGGGGCCGCGATTTTGGGGTCGAGGGTGCGTTCCAGGGAATACACAAAATCTGCTGCCACCACGGCGCGGCCATTGGAAAACCGCGCGCCCGGGCGCAGGTGAAACGTGTAGGTCCGCCGGTCGGGCGACAAGTGCCAGTCGGTGGCCAGTGCCGGCACCAGCTCAGTGCCGTCGCCGTATTCCACCAACCCTTGGTACAATAACAGCAGGAATTGAAAGGAGATGGTGTCAAAACCCCGGGCGGGGTCCAGTGAACTCACATCCGCGGGCAAGGCCAGGCGCAAAGTGCCGCCGCGTTTGGGCTGGGCGGTGCTGGACGCAGCCGGACCCGGGGCCGTGGCCGCCTGACCGATCATCAATAACAGCAGCCATAGCCCCAGGATCGCTCCCGGAAAGACCAGTGTGCGGAGGAGCGGGAGAGCCTTCATCACCGTTTGGGATTCACGATTTCCTGCAAGCCCTGGCCCAACAAGTTGAAAGCGAGCACCGTTAGCACAATGGCCAGCCCTGGCACGATGACCAGATGGGGGTAGGTGATGAAATAAGGCTGGCCCTCGGAGATCATGGAGCCCCACGTCGGAGCCGGTGGGGGTACCCCAATGCCCAGGTAGCCCAGTCCCGCCTCCAGAAGAATGGTGTTGGCGATGCTCATCACCGCAAGGACAATCACGGTGGGCAGCAGGTTGGGTAAAATCGCCCGGACAATAATGCGTCCATCAGACGCCCCCAAGGTTCGGGCGGCAAGCACGAATTCCCGTTCCTTGAGGGCAAGCACCTGGGCGCGGACCACGCGCACCATGCCGGGCCAGGAGACCAGCCCCACAATCAAAAACACACTCACGGCTCCGCGTTTGAGGGTGACATCCAGCCAGGTCCAATGCAGCCACTCCGGATGCAAGTGAACGGTCCGGCCACTGACATCCAGCAACCCGGCAAAGGCAATGGCCAGCAGGATGGCGGGAATGGTCATGAAAATCTCGGTGATGCGCATGAGAATCAGGTCG
>CAIZWI010000086.1 GCA_903936645.1 uncultured Verrucomicrobia subdivision 3 bacterium | reverse complement strand
GTGAGGGTCGGTTTTCAACCAGCGCCTATTGAAAGAAAGAGGATGATTTTAGAGAAATGTTTCTGACATAAATACCTTACCATCAATGACTTGGAGGCGAGGGTCGGAATCGAACCGACGGATGAGGCTTTTGCAGAGCCCTGCCTTACCACTTGGCTACCCCGCCACCGAGGAATATAAAATTTAGTTATCTTTCGACTTGGAAGCAAGTTCAAGTTTGGCGCTTTTTAAGATCCTCCGGGCTTGCGGCAAAATACTTCCATCCCCCAGGCTATATCCCGGAAAGGCATCAGGTGGACCTGTCTGTCATCGCTTGCCGGCCAAGCCACCAGCATCAAGCCAGGGTGCCGGGTTCTGGCTCCCGTTGACAAAACTTACACTCTTGATGAGCGTAGTTCTAACCGGGTGATTTTTCCGACCCGCCACCCGTGCCAGTCGCCGCCCCGGTGTTCCGTGCTAACGCATGCCCATCCTCAAAATGGCGCGTTGCCCGCACCGTGCTATGCCAACGGGTCCACCATGGGACCTTGGCCGGAAGCGTGCGTTAGAAATGCCGGTGGTAGCGCCGTGAATTTTTGCGCATGGCTGGGAGTGGGGCGCGCAGTCTATCCTTGATGGATCTGGCAGTGCCGCACGACGAAGTCCTTGCGCAAAGAGCCCAAGCAAACGCTGCCTTTCTATTAAATCGTTGCGGCTTGGACAGCACTTGGTTCTTTGACATCTCGGGAACACCCCCCCACATGGAGTAGGGCCCACTGGCGCCCCCTATAGCTGTTGGGTGGCGGCGGACCGAATACTCAGGCTCCCATCCAAGGTTGGGCCAGGCCAAGGCGTTAATCGGATCTTGTCAAATAGCCCTTTGCGGATGGGCTTGAATTCCGTGCTGGCCAGTGTTTGAGATTTAAGTTAATTTAAACATACTTGGCTGTTGGCTGGCAGCGAGGCTAATGATGGAGCCCCTCTGCTGGTGGGAAAAATTAAATGGAAATACGACTGGCAATCATTGACGACGACGCAGATTTTCTAGCGGCGTTTTGCGATTACACCGAGCAGGTGCTGGGCTTTTCGCGCCCTGTGGGTTACCAGGATCCCAAAGCCGCGATGCGCGGCATGGAGCGCAATTCCTATGATGTCGTGCTGGTGGACCTCATGCTCGGCCGGTCGTCCGGTTGCGAGGTAATTCGCGACATCAAGCTAAAACACCCCAAAACGCACATTATTGTCCTGTCCGGTCATTCCGAAGACGCCTTGATCGGCAGCGCGCTGTCCAACGGGGCGGAGGGTTACTTGCTCAAGACGCAGCCCATGCGGGAAATTCTCAAGGCCCTGGAGGGGTATTTTGCCGGCGGGCTGGCCATGGAAACCAATGTGATGAAAAAAATCATCCGCCGGTTTCAGGATGCCAAGACCCACGAAAAATCCATCAGCACCCTCACCAAGAAGGAACGCATTATTTTAGGCCTGTTGGCCTCCGGCAAATCCTACAAGGAAATTGCCGATGAACTCAAGCGCAGCCCGCAGACCGTTTACAGCCATTCCAAGCGCATGTACCGGAAACTGGGGGTGAAATCCAAGACCGAGGCCGTGGTGCTCTATTTGCAGTCCACCCGCGACTCAGCCCCAGCTTAGGGTGGCCGCGGGCCACGGCATGACCCTGTCCTCCTTGCAGGTTGGAAAGGGCATTACCCCAAGGTTGGATTCGCCATGGCACCCTTCCCCCAGCCGCTGGGCCTTCACCCTCCGGTCAGCTCCAACAACTCCATTTCGCCGATAATTTTTACGCCCAGTTTTTGCGCTTTTTCCAGTTTGCTCCCGGCATCCGTCCCAGCCACCACATAATCGGTTTTTTTGCTGACGCTGCCACTGACCCGCCCGCCGGCCGCCTCGATCCGCGCCGCCGCCGCCTCGCGCGTGAGGGTTGGCAGGGTACCCGTAAGCACAAACGACTTGCCGGCCAGCGGGCCGGCGGCGGCTTGGGGTTGATACAACTGCGAGGTAAAATTTAAACCGGCGGCGCGCAACCGCTCAATGAGCGATTGATTCGCGCCATCCGCGCGCCATTGCAACAGGCTCTGGGCAATCACCACCCCGATGTCGTCCGCCGTTTGCAACGCCGCTTCATCCGCCGCCAGGATCGCTTCCAAGGTGGGAAAGTGACGCCCCAGCGACTTGGCACCACCGGCCCCGACATGCAAGATGCCCAGACCAAACAACAGCCGCCACAAATCGCGGGTTTTGCTGGTGGCCAGCGCCGCCAGAAAATTGCCGGCGGATTTCTCCCCCATCCGCTCCAGGGCCACCAGTTGCTCCAGCTTCAAGGCGTACAAATCCGCCACGTCCCGCACCAACCCGTGTTTCACCAACTGCGCCGCCATTACCTCGCCGCCGCCTTCAATATCCATGGCGCCGCGCGAACACCAATGCTCAATCCGTCCACGCACCTGCGCCGGACATTCGCGGTTCACACACCGCCAGATGGCACCACTGGTGTCAGCCGCGCCGATTTCTTTTGCCGTGGCCGCGCCACATTCCGGACACGCGGTGGGAAAAGTGAAGCCGGGCTCCGCCCCGGTGCGTGCTGCCAACTCCACGGCCACCACTGCGGGAATCACTTCCCCGGCCTTTTCTATCACCACCAGATCCCCGATGCGAATGTCCTTTGCGCGGATGTAATCCTCATTGTGCAGGGTCGCCCGCCCAATGGTACTGCCCGCCAGAAACACGGGCTCCAGCTCCGCCACGGGCGTCAGCGCTCCGGTGCGCCCCACCTGCACCGTAATCGCCTTGAGCCGGGTCCGAGCCTGCTCGGCCGCATATTTATAAGCCATGGCCCAACGAGGTGCCTTCGCGGTGGCACCAATGCGCCGTTGCTGGTCAAAATCGTTGAGCTTGATCACGGCCCCGTCCGTCTCGTAATTGAAGCCCCCGCGCACCTGGTCCAGTTCCGCGATGGCCGCCAGCAACTCCTCGGCACTGCGGCAGAACCACGTCCGCTCCGGTGTTTTGAACCCCAGAGCTTTCAGCCATTCGAGGAGCGCCTGTTGCGACCCGGGCCGCCGGCCTTGGGCCACTTCCCCCAAACCATATAAAACAATGGCCAGCGGACGTTGGGCAACAATTTTGGGATCCAGTTGTTTGAGCGAACCGGCCGCCGAATTCCGGGGATTGGCAAAGGCTTCCTCCCCGGCTGCCACCCGCTCCGCATTCAATTTCTCAAAGCCAGAGCGCGTCATGTAGACTTCACCGCGCACTTCCAACACCGCTGGTGCCGCTATTTGTTCCGCCACTTGTTCCGCCACCCCCACCGGACAACCGCACGCCGTTTCCGGCCCGCCCACCACGTCACGGTCCCCGCCGGCAGCGTGGCGCTGCTGACTGGACTGCCCGTCTCCGCCCGGGGGTGCCAAGCTCAAGGGCAAACTCCGAATCGTCCGCAAATTTGCCGTGATGTCATCCCCGTGCGTGCCATCCCCCCGGGTGGCTCCCACCAGAAAGTTTCCCCCTTCGTAACGGAGGCTAACGGCCAGACCGTCCACCTTGGGTTCCACCACCCATTCCAGCGTTTCTCCAGGCAGCAACTTTTGCACCCGCTGAACAAATTCCTGAACCTCAGCCTGCGAATAAGTGTTATCGAGGCTCATCATGGGGATGGCGTGACGCACGGACTTAAACTCGCTCAACGGCGCCCCCCCGACCCGCTGGCTGGGGGATTCGGCGTTGATCAGGGCCGGAAACTGCTGCTCCAAGGCCAGCAATTCATGGTATAAACGGTCATACTCCCGGTCGGAGATTACGGCCTCGCCCCGCACATAATAAGCGTGGTCATGCCGCCGGATTTCCCCGGCGAGCTGCGCGTGGCGGGCTTGGGCTTCAGTCAACGTCATCGCCAAATTGTTTAATGATCCGGGGGTGTTTGGACAGTTTTTTTTGCTGATTTTCACGGCCCTGGCGACCCGCGAGCGCCTTTCCTTTTAGCCTGGCTTACGCTGGCCCGAATCAGGCCAGATCACTTATTGCGATAAGCGGCGGTGCGGTGCCAGGCTTGCCGCAACCCAATAAGGGATACAACCCCATTTACGGCCGATGCGGCAAGGAATGGCTGGGCACCAAATTCTGCATCGCTTTTCCCCGCGGTCGGGCCTTATTCTGCGGGCATGAAGGAAATCCTGTTGTTCCTGTTATTATCAGCCCGGTTGGCGTGGTCGGCCGAAACTGCGGCTCCGGACCTCCGTCCATTCGGCCGGCTCATCCTCACAAACTTCGCCAGCGCCCCCTTTCCCCACCCCAGCCGGGCACAGGGGCACCGGTATGACGGCACCAATTACGATGCGGCCACCCATTACCAGGACAGCACGGTGGCCCTGTTCATTCCCAACGGCTTCCGCGCCGGCCCGCAGGTGGATTTCGTCATCCATTTCCATGGGTGGCGCAATACCGTGGCGGGTACCCTTCGACAATACCAACTGGCTGAACAACTCGCGGCCAGCGAACGCAACGCCATACTCATCGTCCCGGAGGGCCCGCACGATGCCCCCGATTCCGCCGGTGGCAAGCTGGAGGATGCCGGTGGTTTCCAGCGCTTCATGGCCGAGAGCCTCGCGGTGCTGAAAGCCGGCAACGTGCTCTCCCATGACGCCACGACCGGCCAAATTATCCTCGCCGGCCACAGTGGCGGTTACCAGGTGATCGCCAGCATTCTGGACCGGGGCGGCCTCAGCGAGTCCATCCGCGAAGTTTGGCTCTTTGACGCCTTGTATGCGCATAGTGACAGCTTCCTGGCCTGGGCCGCCCGGGATGCGGGGCGATTGCTCAATATTTACACGGATCACGGGGGCACCCGGGCAAATTCGGAAGCCATGATTGCCACCCTTCGCGCCACCAATGCTTTACTCGTTGCCACCAACGAAACCAGCCTGAACCTGGCCGACCTGAGCCGTTATCGCTATGTCTTCCTGCACAGTGATCAGGCCCACAACGACGTCGTCGCCCGCCATCATACTTTCCAACAATTTCTGGAAACGAGCTGCTTATCCCGGATCCGTTAATACCCATTCAGGAAAGGCCACCAGCCGGGGCCAGGTCAGGTATTTACCCCATTGAAAAAAAGCCATGGGCTGCTATTGTGCCATTGTAACTTATCCATTATGAACAAATTCCTAATTCTACCCATTGCCCTGACGGCCACCTTGAGTCTGAACGCGCAATCCGCCTTTCAGGCCTCGCTCACCCCACAAATCGCCATTTATCCCAAAACTGAACAGATCAACGGCCTGGCCTTGAGCATTTGGGGGGAGAATCCGCAAACCGCGCTGGCACTGGGTTTTATCAATGGCAGTTCCGGCACCAGCAAAGGGTTCTCCTGGGCCTTCCTGGGTAATTACGCGGATGACTATACCGGCGTGGCGTGGGGCATGGTCAATATCAGCTTCGAGAAGTTTTGCGGCTGGCAAAGCGGACTCGTTAACTTTTCGCAAGGCAATTTCATCGGCTTGCAATCCGGCTGGATCAATGTGGCCCAAGAATTTCATGGGTTGCAATGGGGCTTCGTGAATTATGCGGAGAAACTGCAAGGCGTGCAAATCGGCTTCGTAAACGTGGCCATGAATAATCCGTGGTTTACGGAATTTCCCGACAAGCTGGCCACTGGCTTCCCCTTTGTGAACTGGTCGTTTTAAGCACCGGCAAGCCCCGCAGTGGATGACCGGACGAACTGCGGTTGGGGGGTTTTCATCGTAAAATTGGTCCAGACATTTTAATAATGTCTGGACTATGTTATTTCCACTGTTGCCAATTCGTCAATAAACCCGCTAAATAGCAGGAATGCCAACGGTTGCCGAAAAGTTGCGAGCCGCGCGCGAAACCCAAACCTTGACGATTCAGATTCTTGCCGAGCGAACCAAAATCCGCACGGATCATCTGCGCGCCATTGAAGAGGGTAATTACGCGGTTTTTCCCGCGCCGATTTATCTGCGCGGCACCGTTAAAAATTACGCGGCCGCCCTCAAGCTGGATCCCGCCCAAATTCTGGCTGACTTGGATGTGGAACTGCGCCACTCCACGAAACTAACCGAGCGCCCCCCCTTGGGGGAACCCGGCCGCAAAGGGGTGTTGGACCACCTAACCTTGCTGCTGGCGAAATTAAATTGGAAAGTCGGTGTGGCCGGCCTGGTCCTGGGATTAATTTTATCCATGGCGTGCGTGGTCGTCTGGGTACTGCATACGCATAAAGCTCACGACCCCATTGCCCATCTGCCCCCGGCGGTTTACCAACCCGCCAGCGCTGGCGACACCCTGCCTTTGCCCGCACATCGTTAGCGCACCGACAGCATTATTTCAAAGCGGTGACTCCCTTCCCGCCCGGCTCACATATCATTCAAATACAGCGCCCGGTTGCGCCATAAATAAATGCCGCCGGACAGCATGGTCAGGACCACGGTAATCCAGAGCGCTATTTCGGCAAACACGGGCGACCAACCGCGAAAAAGCATTTGCAGCGGGACCGGCCATTCATGCAGGGCATCCACGACCAGCAGCGCAATAATGCTGATGATTTGCCAGATGGTCTTGTGTTTGCCGTAATTCTCCGCCGCCAGCACCACGTTTTTCGAAGCGGCCAGCAAGCGCATGCCGGTAATCGCCAGTTCCCGGCTGACGATGATCACCACCATCCATGCCGCCAGTTTTACCGGTGCATTGGGGTTCACATGGGTGCTCTCCACAAAGGCAATAAAAGCGGAGCAAGTCATAATCTTGTCCGCCAGCGGATCCATCAGGATGCCGAAGTTGGTGATCAACTGGCGCTGCCGCGCGATGCGGCCATCCAGATAATCGGTCACCCCCGCCAGGCAAAACAGCACCAACCCCAGCGTCTGGTGCCAGGGAAAGTTGGCAAACAAACACCAAAGGAACAGCACCGTCAGGACAAAACGGGACGCGGTCAGTTTGTTGGGCAGGTTCACGGGTTCAAAATTGCCGTTTTATTGGGCGCGCTGGCAAGTCTCAATCGCAGCCGGCGGAAAATAAAAAGGGCGCGGTGGAACCGCGCCCGGTGAAATGAATGGCAAACACCAATCAGGCGCCAAATTTGTCAAACAAACGCCCGTTGGCCTGCATTAAACGAATCAGGAACTTGGCCGGGAAGACACTCAATGAACCACTGTTCGCCCCGGTTTCGGTAAAACGATCCAGTTTGTCCGAGCCACTGATGGCGGAATGCAGCAGCACAGGCTGGGGATGCCAGGAATGGCCTTTCATCGCCACGGGCGTGGAGTGATCGCCGGTAATCGCCAGCACATCCGGCCGCTTCTGCAACAGGATGGGCAGTGCCGCATCAAAATCCTCGATGGCCTTCTTCTTGGCGGCAAAATTGCCGTCCTCGCCCGCTTTGTCCGTGTATTTGTAGTGAATGAAAAAGAAGTCGTACTTGTCGTACTCGGCCAGGTAGCGGTGGAATTGCTCGGCAATGGTTTGCGGACCTTCAATTTTTTCCATGCCCACAAGCTGGGCCAGCCCCTTGTACATGGGATAGACTGCCAGACAGGCCGGTTTCAATTTGTAACGGTCTTCAAACAGGGGAATTTCCGGCTGGTGCGCAATGCCCCGCATGAGGAAACCATTGGCGGGCACTTCCTTGGCCAGAATGGGCAGGGCCGCTTTATAGAAATCGGCAATCAGCTTGGCCATTTTCTTTTGCTTGGCATTCGCCGGATCACGCGGTTTAACCGTGGGAATGGGAAAGCCTTCGCGGTTCGGATCGGCATCAGTCAAAGGCCCTTCCAGCCCCTTGCCGCGAAACACCACCACAAAGCGATGCTCCTTGCCGGCTTTGATCAACACTTCCGTTTCGCCAATTTTTTTGATCTTGGCGCTGAGCAGGGCGACCAGCTTTTCGCAGGTCTCCGTGGGAATCCGCCCGGCCCGGCGGTCAGTCACAATGCCTTTGGCGTCCAAGGTGGCAAAATTGGCCCGGGCGCAGACATCGCCGGCCTTCAATTCCATCCCCAAGCCCAACGCCTCAATCACACCGCGACCAACTTGAAATTCCAGGGGGTCATAACCGAACAAACCCAGGTGCCCGGGACCGCTGCCCGGCGTGATGCCCGGAGCGGTGGGAATCATCCGGCCTTGGGCAGAATCTTTGGCGAGCTTGTCGAGGTTCGGGGTGTGGGCGGCTTCCAACGGTGTCAGGTACCCTTGCTCTTTGGTGGCCAAATCGCCGAGGCCATCCAGCACCAGCAATACCAACTTCGCCCCACCCTTTAAGGTGAGTTCAGAATAAAGTTCGTCCAAGTTCATAACCTAATAATGCCCGGAAAGCGGGCTAAAAGCAATGAACATTCACACTGGCACTCCGGCCAAAAACTGGCATTCTAATGACTAATAATGAGCACCTTGCTGCATGAATTCCACCATCGCCTGCACGCGCAGTTTACCACGGTCAACGGCGCGGAGATCGTGGCTGACTACGGCGCGGCCCGGGCCGAGCACGAAGCGGTGCGCACCGCGGCCGGAGTGCTGGATTTGAGCAGTCGCAGCCGCCTTTGCCTGGTGGGTGCCGACCGGGCCCGTTACCTGCATGGCCAGGTCACCAATGACATCAAAAAGCTGCTGGCTGGCCAGGGCACTTATGCCACGATAACCACCGCCAAGGGCAAAATGGAGTCGGACCTGAATGTTTTCTGCCTGGCCGATGAATTGCTCTTGGATTTCGAACCCGGCCTCACCGAAAAAATCACTGCCCGGCTGGAAAAATTCATCGTGGCCGATGACGTGCAAATTGTGGATGCCGCGCCGCATTATGGTTTGCTGACGGTTCAGGGGCCCCGGTCGCGGGAGGTGGTCCTGGCCCTGGGTTTAGTGACGGAAAACCAGCTGCCCGCCAAGTCCTTCCAGTCGGTTAAAATGACTGACGCCACGCTCGGTGAACTCTACCTGGCCTGCCTGCCCCGACTGGGTTCAACGGGGTTTGATTTCTATGTGCCCAATAATTCCTTGGGTGCCATTGCGGATAAACTGATCGCCGCCGCCCGCTTGGTGGGCGGCCGGGCGGTTGGCTGGACGGCCTTTGAAATCGCCCGGCTTGAGGCGGGCCTGCCGCGTTTTGGCCAGGACATGGACGAAACCAATATTCCCCTGGAATGCGGGCTGGAGGCCCGGGCGGTGAGTTATAGCAAGGGTTGCTATATTGGGCAGGAAGTCATCAACCGCATTCATAGCGTGGGGCATGTGAATCGCGAACTCCGCGGACTGCGCCTGGCCGACAACCTGTCCGCCCTGCCCCAGCGTGGTGATAAATTATGGCAGGCAGGGAAAGAAGTTGGTTACGTCACCAGTGCGGGGTATTCCCCCAGTTTGCCGGGAAACCTCGCCCTGGGCTACGTCCGCCGGGAGGCTTGCCAAATTGGCACGGCACTGACCCTGCAATCTAGTGGT
>CAIZWI010000085.1 GCA_903936645.1 uncultured Verrucomicrobia subdivision 3 bacterium | reverse complement strand
GGTGGTGACCTGGACCAGACACCTGGGGTCATTCACATTAAAGACCTGTTCGCCTGGCGTCATAAGGTCCGCACCGCCCGGGATTTGCTGCCCGTCGCCCGCAAGCTCATTTACGTTCCGGAAACCGCGCGGCTGGAGCCACTGCTCCAGCGATTTCTCGACCGCAAGCTGCACTTTGCCGTGGTGGTGGATGAATACGGCGGCACGCTGGGGGTGGTGACCCTCGAAAATGTGATTGAAGAGTTGGTGGGCCAGATTCAGGACGAGTTTGACCAGGAAAAGCCCGAGTTGCAGAGCCTGGGCGAGCAGGTTTGGGAAGCCGCCGGAACCCTGCCGATCCACGAACTGGAAAAAATTGTGGGCGAGGTGCCGCACGATGAAACCGTCGCGACGGTCAGTGGCTGGCTGACCCAAAAGCTGGAGGGCTTTCCCAAGGCCGGGGACAAGCTCACGGTTGGCCGGTGCCAGTTGGTGATCGAGGCAGTGGATGGGCCGCGGGTGGCGCGCTTGAAAATCACCCGCCAGTCACCGGATTAATGGGGGCGGCAGGGCGAGCTGGGTGCTTGGCTGCCTTGATGGCTTAATGTTATCCTGGCACCGCCATAAACCTCTACTTTTGAGCCTTCGGCCAGGAAGGCCGAGCTGGGCGGACCCTGCAAACACTCGCCCAGGGCGGGCCCGTAACAGGCCCGCAGATCGCCGGTTAAGCTGGTTGCTTCCGCCGTCCAGACCCGCCATGGCGGATGCTCGACCTGGTATTCCAAGGTGGAACCATCCCGCTGGGCCGTGTAGCCCCAATAATGTTCGGCAATGAATTCCGCCTCCGAACCAGGAACCATTGGTTGCGGTTCCGCGCGGACGCTGATGGTCATTTCATTCCAAGTCTGCGGCCATTGCCAACTGTAGGCGGCGGTGTGCGGCAGCCCGGGGGCTGGCGCGGGATCCCAACGATGCCGCATGGGCGCGGCCGCGTAGGGCTCGTTATAAACCGTCCGGGCCACCAGGGCGATGGCCAGACGCGGTACGAGTTCCCGGAGGAACACCACCCCGCGCCGCCAGCCCTCCGGGCCGCGCCGCCGGACGTAAAAGCGCAAATTGACCTCCGGGAAATTGCCGTGCCAGGGGATGGCCAAACCCCGGATCCGCGCATGGAGAAACTGGAAGCCCACGACGCTGATAAACGTTTGCTGTTGGAAAAAGTCCAGTTCGGTGCCCGCGGGGATGAATGACTGGAGGAGGCCGGGATCAACCCGGTAATTCAACATGGCCAGGTGCCGCCATTCCGCTTTGAGAAATAGCGGGGTTCGGGCCGGGGGGCGGGCCCCGGTTCCGTCAATGTCCGTTGGCGAGGTTGGTGGCCGGGGCTTCAAAATAAATCACCGTTTCGTCCGGCCGGGCGTAGCTGAGTTTTTCCCGGGTCAGCCGCTCCACCGTCTTGGGGTCGTTGCGCAATATGGTAATCTCGTTGCCGAGGTCTTGGGAGATCTTTTGCTGGGCGGCGATTTCTTTTTGCAGCGTTAAAATGTCCCGGCGCATGCGTTCGTTTTCCTCGATGAGCGGCTTGTAGCACATGAAGATCAACAGCAAAACGGCAAGCACCACCAAGCCGACGACTAATTGCGTCAGCTTGCTCCAGATGCCCAGGTCCACACTCACAGCGCTAGTAAAGCACGGAGTTGGCTGTGGTGCCAGCGGATTCTAATTGGGGGTGCCCAAGTCTCTGCCCGCTTCACCGCTGCACCTTTTTCCAAGCGGCTAGTTGGTGCGCGGGGTCAAACCTGAGCCGCAACAGATAATCCGGCGTGTTGATGGCGGTCAAATTGCCTCCGCCCATGCCGACCCCGGCGCTGGGGTAGGGCAGGTAGCTCCCGGCCCCGGAGACCAAAATCGTCTGACCCCGCTGCGTCAGCCAGTCGGCCACCACCGAGCCATCGGTCAGGGTCGCGGATTTTTCCGGGGGGCCCAGTTCAAGAATCGCCTGATCATAGGTGTAATGGCCCACCCGTGCCTGCCAGTCAATGCGGGGCGTGGCACACCCCGTCAGGAGCACTAACCACCCGGCGACCACCCAGCCACCACCATATCGGCTCAAACGACCCAAAGCGAATGTCATGGCGGCAACTTAACCCACCGCCCGTCGTTTGCAATCCCTATGCGCTTCACCGGTTGGAAACCGGAATATTGACGGTTCCGTTCCCTTTGCCTTTTGGGGGAATACCCTTATGCTATTCGCGCATGGAATCTGTTCCTCCCTTGCTCGTCGCCCCGGTTAACCGCCGTCGCTGGTGGCTTCACCTGCTGCTGATTTCCGGCTACCTCGTGTTCATTGGCGCGCTGGGGGTGCTGCGCAAACCTTCCCACACTCCCGCGCTGTTGCATTCTGCCCGCGGGCTGCTTCTGGTCTGCGGGCTGGAATTGCTCACTTTCGGGACGGTCTTTGCCGTGGCTTGTTTCGCTTCCCAACCGTCCCGGGACGACTTGCGCCTGCGCTGGCGGGGCACCTGGCAACCCGTGGTGTTTGGGGTGGGGTATTCGTTCGCCCTCCGCCTGGCCGTGGGGGCGGCGATGCTATTTGCGGGGGTGATCATGCTGGCCGCCGGTTTCATGACGCCGGATGCCTTGCAGCACTTTGTGGCCAGCCATCGTCCCGGGGTGGAGGCCCTGGTCGACATTGAAGCCTTGCGCAACGACCGGGTCTATTTTTGGCTCACCGTGACCGTGGCCAGTTTTGTGGTGGCTGGCTTGCGCGAGGAGTTGTGGCGGTCGGCCTTCCTGGCCGGGATGCAAGCCCTCTGGCCGCACCGTTTTGGTTCGCGGACTGGGCAAATGGGGGCGGTGTTGATTGCCGCCATTATCTTTGGCAGCGCCCATTTATCCATGGGGGTGCTGGCGGCGGTCATGGCCGGTTTGCTGGGTTTGGGCCTGGGCTTTATCATGGTCCTGCACCGTTCCATCTGGCCGGCAGTCATTGCGCACGGACTCTTTGATGCCACCACCTTTGCGATGCTGCCGTGGGCGCTGGGGCACATGAAATGAGGCCGGCACATTGGGTTTGCCCGGGCACTCCTCGAGAGCGAGAAACCCAACCTCCGAAAAGTAATTGGATCATCAGTTTGCGTTCCCATCTCCGGTGGCGGCCCAAGCGGCGGTTGCCGGCATTCAACTGAATGTTTTTTCGTCAAGCTTCAGACCCTTGGAGCTCGCCGGCATCGGGGGCAAAATTCCCGATTCCGGCTACCACAACATATTCGGTTGACTGGTAAAGGCGGACCCAACCGGTGGTGCTTTTCGACCGGTTTTCCATGCAAATAAACATTGTAAAAACCCTGCATTTGCGTACCCTTCCGGCAGTCTCGCCAGCGCGGCACATTTGCCGCTGGCCAAGTCAAATTATGTCAACTATTTCTGACCTGCCGGACGACCAAAATCCCCCGGCCGAAGGTGCGATTTCCGCCGAATATGACGCCCAAAAACTGGGCCAGCTCAAGGGGCTCGAAGCCGTGCGCAAAAAGCCGGGCATGTACATCGGCGGCACCGATGAGCGCGCGCTCCATCATTGTGTGAGTGAGGTGCTGGACAACTCCGTGGACGAGCATCTGGCCGGGCATTGCAATCGCATTGAGGTCACGCTGCACATGGATGGCTCCATTTCCATCCGCGACAATGGCCGCGGCATTCCCGTGGACATCAACAAGGACAGTGGCCTCCCCGGTGTTGAACTGGTGCTGACCACGTTGCATTCGGGGGGCAAGTACGGTCAGGGCGGCTATAAATTTTCCGGCGGCACCCACGGGGTGGGCGCCAAGTGTGTGAATGCCGTCTCGGAATGGTTTGAAGTCGAAGTGTCCCGCGATGGCCTGGTCCATCACATGGCCTTTGAGCGGGGCGTGACCATGGAAAAGCTGCACGTCATCGACAAGGCCCGGCACACCGGCACCTTGATCACCTTCAAGCCGGACCACGAGATCTTTCGCGACACCACCGAGTTTAAATACGACATTATCTCGCAACGCCTGCGGGAACTGGCGTTTCTGAATTCCGGCCTCGAAATTATTTTCACCGATGAACGCCAGGCGACCGGCGCGCCCGAGCGTTATTTTTACAAGGACGGCGTCGAGGAATTTGTCAAGCAGCTCAACAAGAGCAAAACCCCGCTCCACCCCAAGCCCATTGCCTTCCGGAAGGAGACCAAGGAAGTCAATGACGGCAAGGAGATCGAAGTGCATGTCGAGATCGTCCTCCAATACAACGACAGCTACAACGATCAAGTGCTTTGTTATACGAACACCGTGTGCAATCCCGATGGTGGCACGCACTTGAGCGGCTTTCGCAGCGCGGTCACCCGGGCGATCAACCAGTATGCCAAGTCCCACGAATTGCTCAAGGACAAGGACCCGCAGATCACCGGCGATGACGTGCGCGAGGGCTTGACCGCCGTTATTTCCGTCAAACACAGCGATCCCAAGTTTGAATCCCAGACCAAGGTCAAACTGCTCTCGCCGGAAGTGGAGCGCATCACCGGTTCGTCCACTTACGAGGGCTTGATGAGTTATTTCGATGCGAACCCGCCCGTGGCGAAGCGCATTGTGGACAAGGGCCTCAATGCGGCCCGTGCCCGGGAGGCGGCGCGCAAAGCCCGCGAGGCGGTGCGCAAGAGCGCGCTCACCGGTGGAGGCCTGCCCGGCAAGCTGGCGGATTGCTCGGATCGGGATCCGGCCAACACGGAACTTTATATTGTCGAAGGTGACTCGGCCGGTGGCTCCGCCAAACAGGGACGCGACCGGAAATTCCAGGCGATCCTGCCGATTCGCGGCAAATTGATCAACGTGGAAAAGGCGCGCCTCGACAAGGTGCTGCAAAACACGGAAATCCGGACCATGATCACCGCCATCGGGACCGGCATTGGCGATGGGGAAGGGGAGGGCGCGTTTGACCTCACCAAGCTGCGTTATCACAAGATCATCATCATGACCGATGCCGATGTGGATGGTTCCCACATCCGCACCCTCCTGCTGACCTTCTTTTACCGGCAGATGCCGCGGCTGGTTCGGGATGGTTATGTCTACATTGCCCAGCCGCCGTTGTACTCCATGATCCGCAAAAAGCGCACGGAGTACGTGGACGACGACACCCAGTTAAACCGGATTCTGCTCCAGATTGGCACCGAGGAGGTGCGTTTGAAAAACCTGGCGGATGGCCGGGAGTTTACGCCCAAGGAACTGGAGGAGATTCTCACCCTGCTGGAGGCCCTGGACAAATACGCCACCTTCATCCGGCGGCAGGGCGGTGATTTTGGTGATTATGTGGAAAAACGGGGCAGCCAGGGAAATTTCCCGGTGTACCTCATCAAAATGCGCGAGGGGAATGATGAAAAAGTGCATTATTTTGAAAACCTTGAGGCGGTCACCGCCTTTAAGGATGCCGATCCGGACCTGTTCCGCTCGGAAACCGAGCTGCGCGAAAAAGGGGAGAAGCTGCAAAAACTAACCCGCCGAGCGGTCGAGGCGGATTTGCATTTGGAGAGCAAGGTCATCGGGGAATTGCTCGGCAAACTCTCCCAAAAAGGCCTGGCCGTGGACCACTACTCCGCCCAGGACAAACCCCTCTTTGAATTGATCGAAGGCGAGGGTGAGCGCCAGACGGTCACGCCCGTGTTCTCCATTCCGGAGGTGTTAAACGGTGT
>CAIZWI010000084.1 GCA_903936645.1 uncultured Verrucomicrobia subdivision 3 bacterium | reverse complement strand
CGGCGATTTCCTTCTTGGTCAAACCTTTGCGTTCCGCGGTCACCGGCGGGTTGGTTGTCGTCAGCGGGGTGGCGGCCGTGGCACTGGCCGGTGCGGGCGTGGCCGCCGGCGTGGGAGATGTCAAAATACTCATAATCGTTTCGTTTAAAGTGGGTTGCGGTGTTTGGCTCAGGCTTTGGCGGAGGCCAGCGTGCGGGCGCGGTCCAGGATTTCCTTCACCTTCCAGGTGAGGCCGTCCGATTTGGTGATCCCCTGAATGCGCGGGTCGCAGTACCGGGCGCGCAGCAAGGCGCCAAGCTGGCCGAAACCGTAGATGCCTTCGTCGTTCAGTTCCACCACGAAAATATGGTGGAAACCCTTGAAAATCTGCTCCAAACCATTGGGCAGCGGATTGATATGGCGGAGGGACAGGCCGGAAATCGCTTCGCCGATACTCCGGGCGCGGTCAACCGCTTCCCGGACCGGACCCTGGCCGGAACCCCAGCTGACCAGCAGGATTTGACCTTCGTTCGGGCCGTAGGTCTTGAGCTTGGGGAAATCCCAGGCGAGCTGGCGCAGCTTGTTGCGGCGCTTGGCCGTCATCAGGGAGTGCAGTTTGGGGGAACCCGTCGGATGGCCCAGTTCATCGTGTTCCAGCCCGGTCGCAATCGGGTACTTGCCGCTCAGCACCTTCGTGCCCGGGGCAATGTGCTGGGTGATGCCGTTCGGTTTGGACAAGTCATAGGGCTTGTGCTCCGCCACCGGGGTAAAGTCCGGCGAGATATCCTGGCACACCTTTTCCAAATTCGGCTCTTCAAAGGCTTCAATCCGGGTGGCGATGCCCTGGTCGGTCAAAATAAACACCGGCGTGCTGTATTTGCGGGCGATGTTTACCGCTTCAATCGCCGTGTAAAAACAATCTTCCACGCTCACCGGGGCGAGCACCACGCGGGGCGAGTCGCCGTGACCGCCGAAACAGGCGATGTTCAAGTCCGATTGCTCCACGTTCGTCGGCATCCCCGTCGATGGACCACCGCGCTGCACGTCCACAATCACCAACGGCATTTCCGCCATGGAAGCCCAGCCAATGGCTTCCGTCTTCAAGCTGATGCCCGGACCGCTCGATCCGGTGACCGCCACGCGGCCGGCATAACTACCGCCCAGCGCCATGGAAACCGCGGCGATTTCGTCCTCCGTTTGAATGAACATGCCGCCGTATTTGGGCAGTTCGCGGCGCAGCAATTCCATGATGTCCGACCACGGGGTGATCGGATACCCGGCACCGAACCGCACGCCGGCGGCGATCAAGCCGTAAGCCAGCGCCTCGTTGCCATTCATCACCACTTGCAGCCGGTCCTTCTTCTCCGGCTCAAAAAACTGGAAAGTCTTCAGCAGGTTTTCCAGCGAGTGCATGTACCCCGCGTTAAAGCAGGTCGTGGCATTGGCGACGAGCGACGGGTCCTTGCCCCCGAAACGTTCCTCAATCAACTTCAGCAGCTTCGGCACGTTCAGATCAAAAATCTTGGCCAGCAAGCCCATCGCGAAAATGTTTTTGCCCTTGTCGCGGCCCGTGCCGCCAATGGCTTCCACCGTCAGGCTCGAAATATTCACCCCCACATGCCGGTAATTTTCCTGATACGCCGGATTCGGCACCACATGGTCGGCATCAAACAACACGATGCCGCCCAGTTTCAAGGACTTGATATGATCTTCATAGCTGTGCTGGTAAAAGCACAACAGCATGTCCGCCTCGTCGCCCGCGCTCAGCACCTCGCCGGAGCCGATGCGCACCTGAAAAATGGAAGGACCGCCGGAAATCGTCGAGGGAATCGTCATGAACGTCATGACTTCCTGTTCGCTCCGCCCCGCCAGGCGGGCCAGAAAGCCGCCGATGGCCTGAATACCGTCCTGCGAGTTGCCCGCGATCCGAATCACGGCCTCATTAATCTTTAAAATCTTCGCCGCGCCAGCCGACGGCGCTGCTGCTTCAATTGTATCACTCATGGGACCTCGAATAAAAACACCGCAATTGTTGTTAGATGGGCAACTGAAGACAGTTCAGTGCGACACCGATGCCTTATCATAATAGTTGGCTGGGGGGCATGTGTCAATTTCTTATAAGTGCTATATCCACTTGCCCGACAACGACTTGTAAATATTAACCAATTCCGGATTGAGAGTGGAAATTAGATCATAAGAATAAATTATAATTAGAGGCTTGAGAAAATGGATATCTTTTGTCCACCCTGTCTAATTTTGCACACCTGTAAACGCGGCTTGCACTTCCCGCCCGGCGGGCCTAGCGTGGCGGGGTAGTACTTTGACCAATGAATTTGCAGGAAACCTACGACGACGCCATGTTCGCCTTCAGCCAGGGCGACTTTCCCGCGGCCATTGCCCGCCTCCAGGCGGTCCTGGCCGCCGAACCGGCCCATTACGAGGCCCAGCTGGCCCTGGGCATGGCCTACTATCGCCAGGGCGATTACCCCCGCGCCATTGCGGAAGGCCATAAGGCCGAACAACTTAAGCCCAAAGAACAGCTCGTGCACACCAACCTCTCCCTCTTTTACCAAAAAGCCGGGGACAAAGTCACCGCCGAGCATCACGGCCTGCAAGCCCGCATCGCCGGCTGGCGCGAGGATGCCCAGGCGGCCAAGTCCGGCACCCCGGCCGCGCCCGCCGCCACCGACCCCGAACTCCAAATGGCCAGGCCCATGGTCCCCCCCCAGGTCATCAAAATGCCCGAGAAATTCCCCGACCAGCCCTGGAAAAAGGCCAAATAACCCCGGCATCCAAGCTAAATCACCCGCCGCCAGCCCCCGGTCCTGCGGGAAAATCTTCAAAAATCCCCTAATTTAATACTATTTACTGCTAATTCATGAAAAGCGCCTACGAACTCGCGATGGAACGTCTAAACCAGGCCACCCCCAGCGTTAAAGTCTCCCCCCAACTCAAAAAAGACCTGGCCGAATTGGATTCCCAATACGCCGCCAAAATCGCGGAACGGGAAATTGCCCTGGCCGGAGAAATTGCCCGCGCCGCTGATGATCCGGAAAAAGCCCAGGCCCTGCGCGAACAACTGGTGCACGAGCGCAAAAAGCTCCAGAGCCAGTTGGAAGACAAAAAAGAGCGCCTGCGCGCGGAAGCGCGGTAATTGATGGGCCGCAGCCTGACCAGGCCAGCGCTGCTGCTCCCGCCACAATCGTTCCTTCGGTAAACTCGTTAAACGAGTAGTTTACTCATTTGCCTGGTTAGATCCCTTAGACCGCCCGGTTTCCTCCCGGCAGTGCCCCGGTTATTTCCCTTCAAATGACTTCGCCATCCCACGTCGTTGGTTTGGCTGGCTCCGGTCCCGGTTTTTCACCAAGCCCGCCCGCCCGGCTGGCAGTTTTTTGGGCCACCGCAGCGCTTCGACATCACCTGTTTCGGTGATAGACCCTTAACCTTGTTTGGGTATTGCTGCACTCGGAATTCCAACCTAAGGTGGTTTTAATCCAAATAACGAATGCGACCAGCTGACGATTCCGAAGAAATCTTCAGCTATCGCGCGTACTGGCAAGCAAATATTAAATGCTAAACAAATGCAATGAGGCATTGGTCAAGACCAGTGCCGTCCGCCTAGTGGCCCTGTATCAAAACGAAGCAAACAACCGCCCCCAACCCATGAATAAACCTCTCATTACAAAATGGCCTTTAAAGGCGAGCCTGGCCCTGGCCGGTTCCCTGCTGCTGGCCACCTCTGCCCTGGCGCAGGTGACCGTCACCACGGCCAACCAGACCGGTTCCGCCAACACCTGGCCCTTCACGCCGACCGGTTCGGCCTGGGTGGTAGACCAGGCGGACAGCTTGATTAACGGGTTGGTTCCCACTGCCGCCCCGGGCAATTGGAGTTTGGAGATCGCCGGCCGCAATGTGAACTCCCTCACGGTGAACACAAATTTAACCCTTGGGATCATTCAACCGAGCACCACCACCAGCGTTAACTATGTAACTTATGGCAATGGCTCCGGAGCGGGGTCGCAACTCATTTACACCCTGCCGGCGAATGCCAATGGCTACAATATCACCAACATCTCGGTCTATGGTGGCTGGGCCAATAATGGGCGCGACCAGCAAGCTTACACGGTTTTATATTCCACCGTGGCTAATCCGACCTCGTTTCAGTATTTGGCCTATGTAAATGATAATCCGGCGATTCCATCCAACACGCCGGACGCGGTCAAGGCGGTTATTAGCAATGCCTCCGGCGGGTCGGTGGCGAACAATGTGTACGCCTTGAAATTCATTTTGAATTTCCCCGGCGTGGAAAACGGTTATTGCGGCATCGCGGCCATTACCGTGGGCGGCACCGCCGCGTCGAGTGTGGTTGCGCCGGTGGTTGCCGTAACGACAGCCAATCAGAGCGGTTCCAACCCGTTTACCCCCACCTGGACGGCCGAAACACCAGACTTGATTCTGGGGCTGGCCCCGACCACGGCGAATGGCAATTTCACCAAGGAGGGTGCGGGGGGCTTGCCGGTATTGACGGATGGAACCATCGGCAACTCCGGCTCAATTGGCGGCTTTGCCACCTGCGGTGCCAGCGGTGGGACTTCACTCATTTTCTCCCTCACCAATAATTTGATCAATGGCGAGGACATCACCAACATCGTTACCTACAGCGGCTGGGGTGATGGTGGTCGTGACGGTCAATATTACACCGTTTCCTATTCCACGGTGGCCGCGCCTAACACCTTCGTCCCCATTACCACGGTCTATTATCTTCCCTCCGTCAGTGGCGCCCCGGCCAACCGGGTGGGGATTGCCATGAATGACGGCAGTGCGCTGGCCCACGGCGTGGCCAATATCAAATTTGACTTTGCCAGCCCGCCCGCCTCCGGCAATTTCAATAATGCTTACCAGGGTTATTCGGAAATTGTGGTGCAAGGTCATGACACCATGGCCCCGCCGCCCCCGCCCTCGGCGCTTCTCGTCCAGGACATTCTACCGGCTTCCGTCGTCACGGTCATTGGCGATCAAGTCGTCTTCTCCGCCACTTACAGCAATTTCCCGCCGGTGGCCCCGCAATGGCAGCAGATCACCACGGGCGCTGTGGCGACGAACGTGATCACCGCCGGGGTGGTTAATGTTACCAATAACGACACCGTGACCTCGACGCTCACGCTCAACAACGTGCAACCGGCCAGCGCTGGTACTTATCGTCTGGCCGGACTCAATGCCACCAACGGTGCGGCAGCCATTTCTTACAGCACGGCGGCTCCGCTGACTGTCAATAGTTTGCCCGCCCCGGTCAATAACATCATCATCGCCGCTTCCGGCCAGCTCGGCCTGGGTGCGCCCAGCCCGGTGAATGCCAGCACGAATTTCTATCCCACCTGGGTGGAAAACACCAACACCGACCTGATCTTAGGTTCCGTTGATGGCGGTCCGGGCGTTCCCGGCACCGTGGCGGCCGGCTCGGGCAATTATAACCCGCTCGGATCGGCCTGTAATGGCGATCCGGTCATCATGACGGATGGCTCGCCGGGCTATCAAAATTATTATCCCGGCGTGGGTGGTAATCAAACGTTGGATGCCCTCGGCAATGACGCTGGTTTGTCCCTTACCTACACGCTCCCCGTATCCGGCAATGGCAACGGCTGGAGTCTGACCAACATCACCGTCTTTGGCGGTTGGGGTGACGGCGGTCGGGATGAGCAGAAATATCAGGTGCTTTATTCCACCGTGGCTGCGCCCACGGTCTTCAATGATCTGGTGAGTGTGGATTATCTGCCGGCGGGTGTTCCGGCCAATACGCCTTCGGCCACCCGCACAGTCTTGACGCCCGCTGCTGGAGCCATGGCGCAAAATGTCTATGCCATTCAATTTAACTTCTTTAACGCCGGTTCCCGTCCTGAAAATGGCTGGGAAGGCTATTCGGAAATTGTGGTGGCCGGTTATAATTCCCCGTTCGTGCCGGTTTTGTTGACGAACGTCGCCCCGACTGCGGCGGAGGATGTGGTGGGCAGCTCGGTCGTGCTGACGGCCAGTTTCAGCGGTGCCACCAGCTATCAATGGTTGAAAAACGGCACGAATCTGCCCGGAGCCACCAGTCCGACCCTGACCCTCACGAATCTGAAATTGAGCGATGCAGCCACGAATGGTGGCTACAAATTGGTGGCCTACAATTCGGCGGGCAGCAACGTGACCGCGTCGGCGACACTTTATGTTGACCCGGTCCCCGCACCCGTCGGTAATGTGATCACGTCGGTGGCCTATCAAGCCTCGGCAGCGGGCGGCTTTACCCCCACTTGGGACACCTCCAATTTGGGCAACAGCCTGATTTACGGCCAGAATCCCCCGGGCGACAGCTACGATACGATTGGTGATTTCAGTGATCCGGACATCACGCCGAATGCCCTAAATCAGGCCGGTGGGTTGACGGCGCTGACGGACGGCGGTTACGGGGCATTTGACAATTCCGGACCGCATCCGGCATTCGCCGCGGCGGGGCCCGGCGGTCCAACCCCCGGGGCGGGTAATTATGTGAGTTATACCCTGGGTGCCAATGCCAACGGTTACGACGTGACCAATATTCAAATCTCCGGTGGCTGGAACGACAATGGCCGGGATTCGCAATATTACACGGTGCTCTACTCCACCGTGGCCAATCCCACCATCTATCTCCCCCTGGCAGTGGTGGCCAACAACCTTAGTGCCGGCAATAACCTTGGCGGCGGCAATGGTAAAGCGGTGTCTGCTGGCTCGGGCATTCAGACCACGGTGCGCACCACGTTCACGCCGGCCACCGGGGTGCTTGCCAGCAATGTTTACGCCATTTACGTGGACTTCCAGTTCCCTGAAGGGGTTCCGAACGGATATTCCGGCTACAGCGAAATCAGCGTCTTTGGCTCCCCTTCAGCCTCCGCGCCACCAGCGGGACCGGTGATCACGGCAACCCATGAGGAAACCAGCAACACCTGGACGCCTGAAACTCCCAACCTGATTGCCGGCCAATTGCCCAGCAGCCACGGTCCTGGCATCTTCACCGGCGAGGGCTGTAATGTCACGAACATGACTGACGGGGTGCTTGGCTTCGGTAATACCTACAGCACCTCCCTCGGTGCGGACACCAACAACTCTGTTTCCTGGATTACGTTCAGTTCCACGAATGGCGCTGCTTGGAATCTCACCAACATCGTGGTTTACACCCTCTGGCATGATTTCGGCCGGGATGGCCAGTTTTATAAACTGAGCTATTCAACCGAAGCAGCCCCGACCACGTTCCTGCCGCTGGCCACTGTGGCGTACAATCCGTTTGTTCCGCATGATGGCCGGGCCTCGGGCAACCGGGTGCAGATCTCCCCGGCCCCGGGCCAGACCCTGCTCGCTGCCAATGTGGCGGCGGTGAAGTTTGACTTCACTTCCCAAGGATCACAGGACTACGGCTGGTCTGGTTATACCCAGATCATTCTGCAAGGCGACCAGCTCGCGCCGCCCACCTTGCCCACCCTTGCGCCGGTGGTGGTCTCGGGGGGCAACCTGAATTTGAGTGGCACGGGTGGCACACCGGGTGCCCACTACACTTGGCTCACCTCCACCAACCTGCAGGCCCCGCTGGGCAGTTGGACGGTCAGTGCCTCGGGCTTGCTGGATGGTAATGGAGCCTTCTCCACCGCCATTCCGGTGAATGCCACCAACCCGCCCACCTTCTTCCGCTTGCAGTTGCCG
Source organism: uncultured Verrucomicrobia subdivision 3 bacterium (assembly GCA_903936645.1). Classification (GTDB taxonomy): domain Bacteria; phylum Verrucomicrobiota; class Verrucomicrobiia; order Limisphaerales; family UBA11358; genus UBA11358. The sequence continues at coordinate 2,157 of CAIZWI010000084.1, read as the reverse complement.
TAAGTTTGGGGTTGCGTTGGTTCTGCAGTGCCCGGGGACGCTTGCCGTCCCCGGGCATTTTCCCTGAAAAGCGAAATATTTAAAATAGCACCCGGTGGCTTTCGCCGGTTGAGTAACCGTGATAAATTAGAACAAACATGAACACATCGAAAACCGCGAGTGCGCCAGGTCGGCGGAAATTAGGAAGGCCGCCAGCCTTTACCTTGATTGAACTGTTGGTGGTTATTGCTATTATCGCCATCTTAGCCGCCATGCTGTTGCCGGCCTTGTCCAAAGCCAAGGCGCGTGCCTATGGCATCAGTTGCCTTAACAATTTAAAACAAATGGGCCTGGGTGCCCAGGTTTACGCCGGTGATTTTCACGATGCCATTATTCCCAACACCTCCGCTTCGTCAATCACCGACTGGGTCCTGGGAAATGTGGGTGGCGCCGGATTTACCACCGACTGGACAAATACCGCGCTCATCAAGGCCTCGATGATTTACCCCTATTGCACCGCCCTGAATTCCTATCGTTGCCCGGGCGATTTGGCGAACGTCAACGGGGCCATCCTCCCCCGGGCGCGCAGCTACTCCTTAAATTGCATGATGGGGGATAATGGCACGACGCTGAGAAATAGTGGCAGTAATCCGCATCCCGGGATTATGGAAAACACAAAATTCAGTGCCGTTCATGATCCCAACCCCTCAACCGCGATGTTTTTCGTGGATGAGCAGACGGATGCCTCTTCGGCTTCCAAGAACAGCTTGGATGATGGTTACTACGCCGTAAATTTTGCCGACACGGGACAAACCTGGCGTAATATTCCGGCCAGCCGTCATGGTAATCATGGACAGTTTTCCTATGCGGATGGTCACGCAGCGATGATCAAATGGTTGCAACCGAGAACGCAATATTTACAAGGACTCGGTGCCTCATCAGGCGTTTTCAAAGACGGCGATCTGCACCAGATTTGGATGGCGACCTATGCAGCGGGCACTCCCGGAAGTCCGTGGTAAGCCAAGATGGAGAATCTCAACAGTTACTCAGCTCAAGCGAGTTTTCGGCTAGTGGGGAGTGTGGCCAAAAATTCGCTTTAAGTGCAAGGACTTGGCCGGGTGTTTGGTGCTGGCCGGCACCTGGCCAACTCAGAAAAGGAGGGGGATAACACCGTATAGGGAGCCGGGCCTGGGGCAGTTAAGTGGCCGGCTCTGCCGCACTGACTCGTTTGGTTTATCATGAATATGACTCAATTGATCAAGGCGGTATTAGTAGCCATGTGTCTGGTGCTGGGCATCGACATGGGGCGCTCGCAGGGCACCTTGCAACCGATATATTTGCGCTGTGATGAGCGGGTGAATCCATTGGGTATTGGTGATACCCCTCGGCTTTCCTGGCAGTTGCAAAGCACCAGCACCGGTCCATCCGCCCGCGGGGCCATGCAAAGCGCGTGGCAAATTCAAGTGGGGTCCACGGCGGGGGCGGCCGATTTGTGGGACAGTGGCAAGGTGGCTGGCACGGCCACCACCGGCATTCATTACGGCGGACTGCCGCTCGCCAGTGGCAAAGCCTGTTTCTGGCAGGTGCGCGTTTATGACGGCAGCAACAATGTTTCCGCCTGGAGCGTACCGGCGCAGTGGTCCATGGGACTTTTGAGCCCGGCCGATTGGTCTGCCCAATGGATTGGCTATGACGCCGCGTATTCACTGACGCCCGCACAAGCCGCCAGCCGGGCCCTGCTTAACACGGCTAATTTGAATTGGATCGGCTTTCCCTCGCCTGCCGCCGGGGTTTACCAGTGCTCCCTGCGCAAGCAACTCATCCTGCCCGTTGGCCAGGCCATTACCAACGCGGTTCTGGCTTTGTATGCGGATAATTACTGTGCGGTTTATGCCAACGGACAGCCGGCCACCAACGCTGCCGCTCGCTGGGAGGCCACCACCATGGTGAATCTAACCCCGTGGTTGCATCCCGGGACGAATGTCATTGCTCTCGCGGCAACCAACAGTGATGCCCAACCGGCGACCGTGATTGGCCGGCTGGTGGTGCAGTTCGCCTCGGGGAACGTGTCCAATATTCCTGTGGATGCCACTTGGAAAGCGGCGCAACAACCGCCGAACGGGTGGACACAGACGAATTTCAATGATTCCGCCTGGACCGCGGCCCAAAGTAATGGCG
>CAIZWI010000083.1 GCA_903936645.1 uncultured Verrucomicrobia subdivision 3 bacterium | reverse complement strand
GTGCTGGAGAAAGCGGTGTTCCGGGACGTGCGGGTTATTCGTCCGGTCAAGACGGGGTATGTGCCGTACAAGGATTACATTGGCAGTGTGCTGGAAGTCTTGGACGTGCACAGTGGGCGGTTGGAGAAGATTTATGCCTCGGCGCAGCCGTTTGAGGCGCCAAACTGGACGACGGATGGCCGGGCGTTGATTTATAATGTCAGTGGCCGCGCGGCGGGCTGGGGGCGGTTGAACCGGTTTGATCTGGCCACGAAAACGGCGTCATTGCTGGACACTGCGCCGGCTAACCGAAATAACAACGACCATGTGTTGTCCTTCGACGGGACCATGCTGGGGCTGAGTGACCAGAGCGAGGAGCATGGGGGGCAATCGTGTGTGTTCACGGTGCCGGTGCAGGGCGGGACGCCCAAGCGGATCACGCCGCTGACGCCCTCGTACCTGCACGGCTGGTCGCCGGATGGCAAGTTTTTGGTTTATACAGGCGGGCGGAGCAACAAGTTTGACGTTTTTAAGATAGCGAGTGATGGCAGCGGCTCTGAAGAGCGGCTGACGGAGGCGGTGGGCTTGAATGATGGACCGGAATACACGCCGGATGGCCAGTACATTTATTTCAATTCCAGCCGCACAGGCAAAATGCAAATCTGGCGGATGAAGCCGGATGGCCGGGACCAGGAGCAGGTGACGAACGACGAGTACAACAACTGGTTCCCGCACGTTTCGCCGGACGGGAAATGGATCGTGATCATCAGCTATCCGCCGGACAACCACCCGGCGGAGCATCCGTATTACCAGCATTGCTACCTCCGCCTGCTGCCGATTGGCGGGGGCGAGCCGAAGGTGATTGCATATGTGTATGGCGGGCAGGGGACGATCAATGTGCCGTCATGGTCGCCGGACAGCCGGCGGATTGCGTTTGTGAGTAATACGGATATGGGGGAGTAGGATTTTCGTCTAGGAAATGGAGTGTGCCTTGACACGCTTGAAAAAGCGTGGGAAGCTCCCATTGTGAATGCAACCTTGCTCGATGACCGCCGCCGGTTGGTCATGCCGCCGGAGCTGCCGGCCAAGTCGGCTGTCACGGTCCAACAAATTGACGCGGATACTTGGATTGTCAAACGACATCGACCGCAGCGAGACTTCGTAATGGTGGCCATTCCAGTCATACAGGAACTGCCGCGTGACCCGGAGTGGGAAGCGGTGGAAGCCCGGTTCACTGCCCATTGCAACCGTAAGGTTGCGCCGTTTGAGGAGTGAAACCTTTTGACGTTTTTAACTGGCAGCCGCCGGGATGGCCAGAGCCGCATCCATGCGTGATCGTCTCGCATGCGTCGCGGGTAACGAACAAGGCTGAGGTCAATGTAGTGGCTTGCTCCTCCCAACGGACCACGCGCCCGGCCCAAGGGCATGAGGTCATTCTCGACCAAGCGGACGGGCTGGACTGGCCGACCCTGTGCAAGTGTGACCAGCTTTACTCTGTGGCAAAAGCCGAGTTGAAGACTAGGCGCGGGTCCGTCTCGGCAGGGCGGCGCAAGATCATGGTCAGAACCATGATTGCCGCGCTCGGATGGGGGGAGATTTTATCTGAACCTTGAAAGCGAAAAAGCCAAAATCTATTCACCACATCTTTATGAATGAATGGTCATTAATAACCGGTGCGTCTTCTGGGATTGGTCGTGAATTGGCTAATTGCTTTGCTGCGGACGGCTCTAATGTTGTGCTAGTCGCCCGAAATAAAGAGCGACTCAACCAAATCGCAGACTCATTACGATCAGAATATCGAATTAAAGTTAGAGTACTCGTCAAAGATCTCTCCGTTGCAGGAACCCCAAACGAGATTGCGCAAGAACTTAGTGACTCCATGACGCTTCGCGCAGGCCAGGGTTGGTCATGGTGACGGAGTTGGTTGGTGGTGGATTCGGGCGGATGGGAGGAACTGGAGGAGGCTTTGAGCTCTGGGCTTTGGGCGACCACATGAAGGGACTTAAGGGATGGCCGGATTTTTCGTGCGTGTATGGGCATGGTAAGGAATAAGCGCATGGCTATGTGCGTGGCTTGACAAAAGTGCTTGTTAGTGGCAGTTTTCGCGGTGATGTGTGACGTTGGATGGGCGTCCCGCCGAGGGCTTCGCGATTGGGGGTTTACCCTGATCGAGTTGCTGGTGGTGATTGCGATTATTGCCATACTGGCCGCGCTATTGCTGCCGGCTTTAGCCAAGGCAAAGGAGCGGGGACGTCAGGCTGCTTGTATTAACAATGTCCGGCAGCAAACGCTTGCCGTGATCCTGTACGCTGATGAAAACCACGATTTTCTGCCGCCAACGGCTTACAATGATGCAAACGGAGATGAGGTGGACTGGCCGGTCTTGCTGGATGGCATGCTGAGTCATTCGCAAAAAATCCATTTGTGTCCAAGCGACCAAACCTCCCAGGTGAATTCCTATGGTCTAAACGAGTTGACGTTTGTCGACCTGACCGATCCCAATCCGCCGCCTCTAACACGGATGGCTTCGTTTCGCTCCACCAGCACCACGATTATGCAGGGGGACATTGGCACGGAGGATGATTTTGTGACCGCGCGTCCGGACACGATCAAATTAACGGCGCCCGCTTCGACGCTCAATGACGACAGTGATGCCCGTCCAGCCACGCGCCATTTGGGGCGATGTGACCTGGGTTTTATGGATGTACATGGCGAGCATTTCCTTTTGAAGCAATTTTATATCGGCCAAAATCCGGCAAACCAGTGGTTCATGCCCTGAATTTTACAGGAGGCAACGGAGTTAACGGAGTGGCAAGGGTGGGTTGGGGCGCATGAGACCAATGGAAGGAAGGGACAAACAAGTTTGGGACTCCGAATCAATGGCAACACTGTGTGGTTTGGCTGCCGCTGCTTTCTGAGGGGCGCCGATGGCGATGGTTCCGCCGCCGCCTCCGGGGCGGAAAAATTAATGTTGTGGGCTAACCGGTGGCTGTGCTGCGCGTGCCAACCGGCTAATTTCCGATGTCCCTCCGGGACAAAAGCATAAAGTTGTTGGCGCGCTTTTTCATTTCAGCAAGCCGAGGAATTTCTGGCGGGCATCCCACAGTAAATAGAGGGCCAGGATAATAATCGCAATCAACATGGGGTCGAGCAGGCCTTCGCCGTGCAAAATGAAGGTGTGGAAGGCGAGGATGTTCACGATAATGGGCCCGAGTACTAAGAGTCCGAAGTTACGCGTGCGGGGGATCATGACCAGGATAGCGCCGGTGAGTTCAAAGATTTTCACGAAGGTCATGTAACCGGTGGGTGCGAACGCACCCATAAACAGGGCGATGGGCGTGCCCTCGGGAAATTTGGGCACGGGCGCAAGTTTGAGCAGGACTGCCAGGCTGGCCATCAGGAAGAGCAAGCCAAGTAAAATGCCCGCAACGGTTGGCAGGTGTTTTTTCATGATTTTTAGGTGTATGGGTCAGGCTTACGGTACGTTTTTGAAAAGTCAATATACGCAAGTTTCAGGGTTTTGCCAGTTTTTTGCCTCACGGTCGCAAATGGAGTTGCCAGAACAGCCAACTGGCAATGGATACCAGTCAATGGATAAACAAGCCGGGCACTCCGAATCAATGGCGATACAGGGTAGTTTGATTGCGATTTTTTCTCATCAGTTTGACACATTTAGGAGGCTGCTGGACTGGGATAATCGAAAAAACTTTGTCGATGCTGCCTGGGTCTGCTAGTTACCGGGCATGCATAATTTCCGCATGTTTCTGGTCTGTGCTTTCATGTTGCAAGCGCGGGTGGTGGCGGAAGTGCTGCACTGGGAACCACTATTGGAACCGGGGGTGGGAGGGGCGGTGACGGCACTAGCGGTGGCACCGGGGGGTAGTCAGCGGGTTTTTGTCGGGGGCGATATGCTGGGCGTTGGGCGCAGTGTGGACGGTGGCAAGCATTGGACGCAGGCGGACGCCAATGCGGGATTGAAGACGGGGGAGTTTGCAGAATTTACGTTTGATCCGGTCGATTCAAATTGCCTTTGGATGGCCACGATGGATGGACCTTACCAAAGCCGGCATGGCGGTCGCAGTTGGTCGCAACGGCGCGAAGGGTTGCTGTCGGACAGGCAATGGACCAAATACAGCGCGCCGATCCAGAAAATTTTGTTTGATCCCGCTGACGCCCGTCATCTCCTGGCTTTGGGCGGAAACAAGCGGAAGTTTGACGTTGGAAAGTGTTTTAATTATGGGGCGGTTTGGGAAAGTCAGGATGCGGGTGAGGACTGGGTTTTGCGCAGTCGGATCATTCCCGGGCTAACGAATCACGAGGCGAATATCACGTGCGTGGCATACGGGGCGGGGGCCCATTCCCAGACGCTGTTTGCCGCTGTGACGGGGAAACAACTTTACAACAAAAAATGAATTGTCACCCTGTGGGCTCGACAACATGAGCAACACAGTCATCAAATTAATTGGGTCATGCTTCAGCAGCCTGGTGGCCTTGGTGGTTGGGACGGTCCTGCCGCTGGGGGCTCAGGAGGCGGTGATCCAGCCCGTGACGCCCGACGCCATTTATACCTGGACCGTCCCAGGGGGCGGTGCGGGGACGGATATCACGCTGAATGTGCCGGGCAATACCATTTATACATATCCGGATGGTCCGCTCGGCCAGTACAATCATGGCTTCCGGGTTTACAATGACAGCGCGGCGGAATGGCAGAAGTTTTACGGGGTGCAATTTGATGTGCGTTTGTCGGCGCCGGCGGAGGTGGTGCTGGCGGTGGGGATTCAACGAGCCAGGCGAGGGGAAGTGGTGGATGCGCCGGTGGTAAGTTCACAGCGGGTGAGCGGCGCTGGGTGGCATCGCATCACGTTACCGTGGTCAGCCTTTGCATTCGATCAGGCGGCGCCGGCATTTTTGAAGACCGTGAAGGAATTCACGATATCGGTAAGTCACCCAGAAGGTAATCCCGGGGGCATGGTTGAAGTGCGGCAGCCGCGGGTGATCCAAGCGCCGGTGGTGGCACTGGAATGTGCGGTGCGGGGGAAAAGTGGCTTGCCGGGTCAGGTGGTGGAGTACGCCGTGCAGGTGCAGAATGGGAGTACGATTGGGCAATCGGTGGCGCTATCGGTGGTGCGCTATGGCTGGGAAGAAATGTTGCCCACGGTGGCGCCGGACGCAGTCAATTTGCAACCGGGCGAAGCGCGATGGATAACGGTGCGGGTGCCCATCTCGGACCGAGTGCCACCGGGCGGTCATGAAACCCAAGTATTGCAGGCCATCGCCAATGGGGCGGCGGTGAGCGCGAGTCAGTTAAAATTGATCACCACATGCGAAATGCCGCATCCCTTTATTTTACATCAGGCCAGCGGCTGGCAGGAAGTGCGCGACAAAGCGGCCCGTTATGATTGGGCCCGGCAACAACTCGCAGGCATTGTCCAGCAAGCCACGGCCTGGCAGGTGCCGGAAATTGCCAGCGCGCCGGGTAATGATCCGGGTGATACCCACGGACCCTATTTATTTCATACGCAAGTGGAAAATGAGGTGCTGGCGGCCGCTTACTCCTGGCAAATTGCCGGCCACAAGGAACATGCGGAAAAGGTGGGGCAATTTCTACGCCGGCTCTCTGACCCAGCGCGGGGTTATCCGGTCACACTGCGGGCGTGCCATCAGGCGCTGGTGCAAGAAGGAGGATTTTTCCAGCACATGGCCATGAGCTATGACATGATTTTGGATGCGAATGTTTTGAATGCTGCTGATCGGCGGCAAATTGAAGCGACCTTTCGAGAATTTCAGGAAACCGTCGACAGGACGAGCGATTATGGGGCCATCAACAATTGGAATCTGGCGGAAGATTGCGGCGCCTTTTATTGCGCACTTGCCATGGAGGATCTGGTCTCTGCGGACCGATGGTTTAACGGTCCGGGCGGGATAGCTGACCAACTGGCCAAGGGCACGATGGAGGACGGTTGGTGGTATGAAGGTGCCATCAGTTATCACCTGTGGTGTGCGAGTGAATTTACTCAAGTCGGGCTGGCGTATGCACCTTTTGGCGTGGACTTTTTGCACATGCGACTGCCCGCCAGTTACTCTCCCAAGGCGATGCTGGCAACGGAGTTAAGCGGTGGGTTGCCGGTGAGTGGTGCCGACGTGGAGGAACGGCGCAAGCCATTTGGCATGAGCGGGGATATTTTTGGTCCGACACGCCGGCCCTACCGGGAAATTCGTGATTTATGGAACAGCTTGCTGCCCTTTGTGGACTGGCGGGGCGTGCTGTTTGGGGTGAATGATTCCACCGAAAGCCAGGTGGCGGGCTATCGCAGCGAGGTGAGCGGAGATCCCTTTGAGCTGGCGTATTATGCCTTCCGCGATCCCGCATATGCGGCCATGATCAAAATGGGAGGGGGCCCGCGTGATTTGCTATACGCGGTTCCCGAATTGCCCGCGCAAACAGCGGAGCAATTCCGTAGGGACGCCTATGCCGACAATTCGGGTTTGGTGTTACTCCGGTCGCAAACCACTAACCGGCCGGTGCGGGATCAAATCCAGGCAGTCTTGCATTACGGCACCCACGGCTGGGCGCACGGGCACTATGACCGCACCGATTTGCTATCCTTGATGCGTTACGGACGCAGTTTCTGGAATCCAGAATCGGTGTTCTGGGGCTACCAGTCATTTCTGTACAAGTTTTATACCCAGACCTCGCTCAATCACAACATGGTGGTGGTGGACCAGAAAATGCAGGAGGCAACAGCGGGCGAGCGGTTGCTCTTCCATCCGGGCGGACTCATGCAGGCGACGGTGGTGCAAGACGAGGCCCGGTGGTCAAACCCGCCGTATGGTGGGATGGTATATGAAAATGAGCCGGTAAAGAATTTTCCCGATAAAACCTGGCGGGAGGGCCGCAGCGTGCCCAAGCCCACCCAGCCCCCGGCGTACGGCACCCTGACTGGATACACGGAAAAAATTCTGCAGCGGCGGGCGCTGCTGGTGACGGACGACTATATTCTGCTGGCGGACTATGTGAAAGGCACCAATGTGCATACCTATGAAAGCTTACTGCAAATGAAGGGTTTCCTGGGTTTGGCGGCGGCGAATAAAAAATTCCTCCGGCATGACGCGCAATGGAACACCGATCCGATCGGGAGCGGGCAGTTTGTGACGGATTGCAGCTGGTATGCCGTGCAGGCTCCGTCGGTGGGGCACTTTGCGATAAATTTCGGGCCGAAGGCCGAAAAAACGGGCAGCCGGTCCAGCGGGGATGAAGCAGGCAACCTTAATCTGGACGTACACACCTTATGGCCGCCGACGGCGGAAATCATGGTGGGCACGGCACCGGAAATGCAAGACGTCTCCAAGCGGCTGTTTTACGCCGTGCTGGGTGATGGTCATACGCTGGCCGAGGGTAAATTCGGGGCGTGGATTTTGGGCCGGGGAGACGTGGATGTGCCCATCAGCGGCTTGAAGCAATTGGAGTTGGAAACCCGGACCGAACTGGCCCGCCAGCCATCCTTGTTCTGGGCCAGCGCACGGATCGTGACTCAGGACGGGCGGGAATTGCCTTTGGCCACCCTGCCGGTGACCTATGAAAATGTGCTGCAGCCGCCGAAAACCGGCCGGGATTATTTGGGCGGTGCCATCAAAATTCAAGGAGAAGAATATCCCACCGCCACGCCGGGGGAACCGCAGAACGAGACGCAACCAGGGATTGTACATCTGGACTTGACTGGACTTCACGCCGTGCGCTTCAAGGCCGTAATCGGCAGTGATTATCCGCTGGGCGATGAGGCGCAGCGCCGCAAGGTCTATGCGGTTCGCGCCCCGCAAGGCACCGAGGCCCGTTTTCTTACGATCATTGAACCCTTTGAAGATCGTCCCGTGGTGAAATCCGCAGTTGCCACCACCGCCGATTCGGTGCGGGTGGAATTATTGGATGGCCGGATGCAAGAAATCACCCTCAAACAATTTACAGGCTCGGGCAACGATATTGTGGCCGAAATTGTGGAAACCAAGGGGGGCGAAGTCTTGCGACGCGAAACCACGGCCGGGGCGGGGCGGGGAGCGCGCTAACCAAAATTGGCTTGGGTTTGCGCCGGATTTATGGTGGTCAAACCATTCGTGCCGAAGGCGGAACCGGGCAGTAGATATAAAGCGTTTGGTTGGTCTTTTAGGGCAAGAACTTTGTCGTGAACCGCTGCCAGATCCATAAAGGATAGGCTACGCGGCTAACTCCTTGCCTTGCCCAAAAATCCAAAACGCCACTACTTCCCTTGCTACTTCATGGTTCCGGCTTAGTAATGCTCAAATGGTGCCATTCAGGAACCACGACGGGGGCGGGGCGGTGAATTCGACCGGCTGGCAGGTCAGGGGATGGATGAATTTGATTTGCCAGGCGTGGAGGCACAGGGGTGGATCTTCCAAGCGCAGGGTTTGCGTGTCCCCGACGGTCTGGCCGGGCAGATAGACGGCATCACCGCAGACGGGAAAGCCAAGGTGCCAAAGGTGGACGCGGATTTGATTGGTGCGGCCCGTGAGGGGCCGGGCTTCGAGGAGGCACGTGCCATCCGGTAGGCGCGCGCGGACAGTAAATTCGGTGCGGGCAGACAAACCGTCATTCCAGTCTACGGTGCGGGAGCCGGTTTCGCCGGACTGGGCGCTGATGGGGGCGTCGCAAGTAAACGCAGTTTCGGCGGGGTGACCTTGGGCCCGGACCAGGTAGCGCTTTTCGACACGGCCCCGGGCAAATTGCGGCTGCAGACGACCGGCGAAGTGCCGGGTGCGCGTGACCAGCACCAGGCCGGTAGTGTTGGCATCCAGCCGGTGGGCGGGATGGGGTTTTTGCGGATGATACACCTCGTTGAGGATGTGCTGGAGGGTATTGCGGTAGAAACGGCCGCCGGCGTGCATGGGCAGGGGGGCGGGTTTGTTGAGCACAATCAACGCCTCGTCTTCGTGCAAAATTTCCACGCGGCCATTGACGGCTGGTTCCACGATGCCCGGGAAAATATGCCGGTAGCGTTCGCCCATGCGAACGATGCGGTCCGGGGCCACGGGTTGCCGGTCATGGTTGACCACCAACCCCCGTGCACACTCGGCGGTCCAGACTTCGGCGGAAATGTTTTTTACCACCCGGCACAGGGTCGCGAGCAGGGTCTGGCCATCGCAATCTGCCGGGACATTGATGGATTTGTAATTGTCATGAGGCACGCTACCGGGGAGGGGGGAGCAGACGCGCTGGATGGCGGCGTGGCGCCCGGCCAGTGTAACGGCCAGTTGCTCGGCGGGGGTTTTGAAGCAATAGGGGCAGGAATGCCCGGCCACATAACGTATATCTTGCTGTTCGCTGGCGGTCAGCGGGGTCTGGCAGGCATAACACTGGTTGGATTCCGTTGCCTGCAGATTAGGATCGAGGCCCACGCGCTGGTCGAAGACAAAGCACTCGCCAGCGTAATGCGCGCCGCCACAATCCTCAAAATATTTGAGGATGCCGCCCTCGAGTTGGAAGACATTTTTGAAGCCCTCGCGTTCCATGAATGGGCCGGCTTTTTCGCAGCGGATGCCGCCGGTGCAAAACATGACGATGGGCTGTTCCTTGAGGGTGTCGGGCAATTTTCCCACGGCGGCGGGAAAATCACGAAACTGCTCCACCCCAATGGGCAGGGCTTGTTTGAAGGTGCCCAATTTGATTTCGTAATCGTTGCGGGTATCGAGGAGGGTTATGGCCCGGCCTTCATCGAGCCATTGCTTCAAGGTGGCGGGCGGCAGCTTGGGCGACGTGCGCAACGCGGGGTTGATGCCGTCCACGCCAAACGCGATGATTTCCTTTTTAAGGCGAACCAGCATGCGGCGAAATGGTTGACTATCGGTTTCGCTGAATTTGGGGTTGAGATCGCCCAGCCCGGGCCAACTGCGCAATTCGGCCAGCAGGGAGTGAATCGAACCCGGCACGCCCGCCACAAAGAGATTAATGCCTTCGTGACTCAGTAAAATGGTTCCCTTGAGCTCCCAACTTTTGCACAAGGCCAGTAACCGGGAGCGCAAACACCGGAGGTCCGTGAGCGTGACAAACTTGTAAGCGGCAACATTGAGGGTCTTAGTCATGGCCACTTGGGAACCGTTAGGCAGGGTGCCGGCGGTTCAAGCACGGGCAGCAATGCCGAGCGCCACGCCAGCGCGTTGCAAGGCTTCCCGCAAACCATCGGTGCGAAAAGGTTTTGATAAATAATCGTCCATACCGCACTCAATACAATTTTGCCGTTCATCCTTCAAGGCATTCGCTGTGAGGGCGATGATATAAGTGCGCCGGGCCGGCGGTCGGCCTGCGGCGGTTTCGAGCCGGCGGATTTCGCGGGTGGCTTCAAAGCCATCCATGAAGGGCATTTGGCAATCCATCAAAATGACATCGCTGGGATTGTTCTTCCAACAGGCGAGGACTTCCAAGCCGTCTTTGGCGAATTCGGCCTTGCAGCCTAGTTTTTCCAATACCAGCATGGTCAGTCGGCGGTTAATGTCGTGGTCCTCGGCAACCAAAATCCGCAGTTTTTGGCCAATAAACACTGGGGCGCTGGCCGGAATGGCGTCAGGGACACTGGGGGACGGTCCCTGGCGATGTACGAGTGATATGAGATAGTTGTATAGTTGGGACTGTTTAAGCGGCTTGAACATCCAAGCATCCCCGCGCAAGGGCGATACGGGCTCATTCATGAGCGAACGATGGGTGAGCAGGACGATGCGGGCCCCGCTAGTTTGAGGGTTTTGTGCCACCATGCGGGCCAGGTCGGTGCCATTCATGTCTGGCAGTTTTTCATCTGCGAGTACAACCACGTGGGTGGTCCCCCGTTCCCTGGCGGTCTGGACCGCCGCCATGGCCTCGGTCCCAGCGGTCACGCGTTGCGCGGCCACGCCCCAGGCTGCCAGCATGGCTTCGGCGGATTCTGCGGAACTGTCATGGCTATCCGCCACGACGACGTAGACTGAACTAAAATCAGCCTCGCCCCGATTGGCGGCCAATTGGGCCTCGTAGCCAAACTCCAACGCAAACCAAAAGGTAGAACCCTCTCCCTCGTTGCTGATCAAACCAATTTCCCCGCCCATCAATTCCACCAACCGTTTGGAAATGGCCAATCCCAAGCCGGTGCCGCCGTACCGCCGCCGGGTGGTGGAATCCCCCTGGCAAAATGGCTGGAACAACTGCAGCTGTTTCTCTGGCGGTATGCCAATGCCCGTATCCGTGACGGAAAACTTCAAACGCACCCGTTCGGGCTGCCACTGCTCGCAAATCACCCGCAAAACCACGCTGCCTTGGTCCGTAAATTTGATGGAGTTGGTCAGCAGATTAACCAGCACCTGCCGCAACCGGCCGTCATCGCCATTGACGATGAAGGGCACTTCGGGAGCAATGATGGCGGCAAATTCCAAACCTTTCCCCTCCGCTCGCGGAGCCAGGAGTTCGAAAATGCCTTCCGTAACCAGTCGCAAATCAAAATCCTCCGGTTCCAGTTTGAGCTGGGAGGATTCAATTTTGGAGAAGTCCAGAATGTCGTTGATGATTTCCAGAAGCGCTTCACCACTGTTGTACACGGCACTGACAAATTCGCGCTGGCGGTTTTCCAGTCGCGTTTCCATCAACAACGACGTCATGCCAATAATGGCATTCATGGGGGTGCGAATTTCATGGCTCATGACCGCCAGGAAGTCGCTTTTTGCCCTGCTCGCAGCCTCGGCCGCCTCCTTGGCCCGGAGCAATTCAGCGGCCACGCGTTTGCGTTCGGTGATGTCCGACGCAATGCCGAGAAAACCGGTGATTTGGCCATCGTCGCCCTTCAATACGGTCACCGACAGCAACACAGGCAGTCGCGTGCCATCCTTCCGCACGTAAGTCCATTCCCGTTCCTCATGGGGCTGCAGGCGGGCGCGGGCAACGAAAACCTCGAAGCCGGGCAGGATTTCACGGCCTAATTCGCGGGTTAATTCCGCAGCCCGGGCGGCGACTTCCGCCGGGTCATGCATCAAAACGGGTGTGGTTTTACCCATCAATTCGGCAGGCCGGTAACCCAGCATGGCTTCGGCCCCGGCATTGAATGTCTGGATGATGCCGTTGGGATCGGTGGAGATGATGGCGTAATTCGCCCCCGCGAGAATGGCATTTTGAAAGGTGGCCTGGGTATTGATTACCTGCAGGGAGCGGTGCAACTCGATTTGGGACATTACCTGGCGACTCAGGCGGCCCAAGGCTTCCCGTTGCTCGTTGGTAAGTTGGCGAGGTACGCGATCAATGACGCAGAGCGAACCCAGGTTGAAGCCATCCGCAGTCGTAATTGGCGCGCCAGCGTAAAAGCGAATTGCCGGCTGGCCGGTCACGAACGGATTGTCCTTAAAGCGTTCGTCCGCCAGCGCGTTGGGTACCTCCAGAAATTGTCCCGAGACCAGCGTGTGGGCGCAAAAGGAATAGGCGCGGGGCGTTTCCGTGGTTGACGAACCCACCTGGCTCTTGAACCACTGTCGATGCTCATCCACCAGTGAAATCATGGCGATGGGAGTGCCGCAAATGAAGGAGGCCAGTTTAGTCAGGTCATCAAACTCCGGTTCCGGCAGTGTATCCAAGATTGCATAACGATGCAGAGCGTCCAAGCGGGCGGACTCGGTTGGGGGAACTGTCGCTGGCGTCATATTTTGGCAACCTTTTTACATTTAATCAGTCGCCTATGTTCTGCGAATTATCACAATAATGCAAGCACCGGCCCAATAATTTTACCAATGCGCCCGGGGCATTTAGCTCATCTTGGATCGGTCATTTGCCCCAGAAAGAGACATGCCCCGCTCGCCCGGTGTTGAATGGCAAACAGGAAGGGATGATCCACCCGCACCACCACTGGCGGGGCGGGGCGCTGAATGAAAGCCATGGGCGTGGCCATGATTACGGCCGTGGCCGCCGCTGCCTCAGTACCGGATTCGTCGAGGGTGAGGAACGTTTTGTGAAAAATGTCCGAAATATACAGGTAATCATCCGGGCGGCGAGGTGCCATGCGATCGAAATTGGCACTGCCCTTGGGCTCATTAAAGGCGGTGGTCATGCCGAGTGCTTTAAACGCCTTGGCCAGCGAGAGTAATGGTGGTTCCATTTTAAATTTGGGCAGATACAAAGTGACCGGCGCTTCCGGCAGTTCGGCGGCAGCCGCTAGCATTTCCGGGGACAGTGCGGCAGTCAGGGCCGGGAGCCCATCAACCTTGTCAGGCAGCCAGAGGACCAGTTGCAATTCCGAACCAATGTAAGGAATGGTTAGCACCTGGCAGCCATTCTGGTGGGCAAAGCCCAGCGTATGATTTAGCATCATAGTGGGCACCCTTGCCATAGGATCGGTCAATCCGTGGAAGGGCTGCGACTGCGTGGCCTGGGGATTAAAGGCCTCATTCCAAGGCGCTTTCAAATAGATCGCATTGACCAGGACCAGGCGGGTGGCGCGGTTCAAGGCACCGGGCGGAATCAGTTCCCGGATACGCTGCTGAGTTTGGTCCGACACCCACTTATTAATCTCAAGGGTGACCGCAGCGGCGTGGCCGATGAAATCGACCGGTTCAAATGGGGCCAGGTAATTATCCTGCAGCAGGGACGTGAATTCCTGGCGAAACGCATAGCCTTGCTGGCCATACAAACGGTTCGCGGCGATCAAGGTGAGCGGTTGATTGGTGACCCCGTACTTTTTTTGCGCTTCCGCGCGCAGTGCCTGCCGCTGCACAAGCCCGGTTAATTGGCTTTGCAAGGCCGCAAAGGACTGGTCCATGGACTTTTCCGGGGCAGGATAGTGCAATACCCGAACCATTTCATCCCGGGTCGCACCGTCGGCCCCGGCGGTGGTCATGGCCATGGCGATCTGAATGGAATAAGGCGACAGCAGGGCATTGTCATGGGCCGTTGCAGTTTGGCGCAGGAGGTCTATTCCCAAGGCATTGATGGCATGGGCTGCGCTGGAGTCAGCCAGACCGGCGAGGCCGGATAGGGAAGTTATCAGGGCAGCTAGAAGAAATTTGGTTGGTTTCATGGACAAGCACAACCTTGCCCATAAACGGGGAAAACACAAATTGCAAATACCCAGAGGGGTGGGCAGGCTGCCAGCCGCCGCCAACTCACCGGCCCCAACGGGTCGGCCCGCTCGACCGGGGGGAACCAGCCGAACCACTGCGTTGGGGCGAGGTGGAGTAGCCCGGACGCTGCGGATTTCCCGTGCGTTGCGGGCGCCCTTGCGGACCGCGGCGCTCGCGCTCGTCCGTGCTGAATGAAGGAGCAGGGGCCGCATTGTAATTAAAGCCTTCCGCGCGTTTGCGAATGATGCCACGGCCAATGAACCGCTCCAGGGCGCGCAATTCACTGTGATCCTCATGGGTGACGAAACTAATGGCATCCCCCACGGCCTGTGCCCGGCCCGTGCGGCCAATCCGGTGAACATAATCCTCGGCATGCATGGGGAAGTCATAATTCACCACGTGTGAAATGCCATCCACATCAATGCCGCGGGCAGCGATGTCCGTGGCGACCAGCACCCGGACCGCGCCGGTTTTGAAATCTTTCAAGGCCCGCAAACGCTGGCTTTGCGAGCGGTTGGAATGCAGGGTGGCGGTGCGAATGCCCTTGCTTTCCAGGTGTCGAGCAATGCGATCCGCTCCGTGTTTCATGCGGGAAAACACCAGCACCATGTTCATGCCCGGATCTTCCAACAGGTGCACCAGCAGGGCCGACTTCAAGTGCTTGGGTACCTCATAAACAAATTGGGTGACGGTTTCCGCCGGGTTGGACCGGCGGCCAATTTGGATGATCTTGGGGGCACGTTGGAATTCGTGGGTGAGGGATTCAATTTCCTTGGAGAGGGTGGCGGAGAACATCAACGTTTGCCGGTTGCGGGGCAGGGCATTGATGATCTTCCGAATGGAGGGGATGAAACCCATGTCCAGCATGCGGTCGGCCTCATCCAGGACGAGAAATTGCAAACCGCTAAAATCTGCGCAACGCTGGCCCATCAAGTCCAGCAGGCGGCCGGGGCAGGCAATCACGATGTCGGTGGCCGAGCGGAGGGCCTTGATCTGCGGCTGCTCACCAACCCCGCCGAAGACGGTGGCGACACTTACCGGGAGATGCTTGGCATAGGCGCGCACGTTATCTTGAATTTGGACGACCAGTTCGCGCGTGGGAGCGAGCACCAGCACGCGGGTGCGCCGAGGCCCGGCCACTGGGGTGGCGAGCTTGGTCAGCATGGGCAGGGTAAAAGCGGCCGTCTTGCCCGTTCCTGTCTGGGCAATACCAATGAGGTCATGGCCCGCCAGAATTGGCGGGATGGCGGCGGTTTGGATCGGCGTCGGTTCCGTATAGCCGGCTTCCTGCACGGCGGTCAATATTTTGGCATCAAGGCCAAGGCTGCGAAATGGCATGTTTTATGAGTGTAACATAATCGAAATAGATAGCACGACCAAAATAACCAGGACTTACTGATAAAAATGCTTGAAACCAGCGGCACTCGGTCTTCGTCCACCCCCTTAACTAACGTATTACGCATGAATCTCAAACAATTCCTGTTTGGCACCACATTGGCAATAGCTCTGCAACTGCACGCTTTTGCGCAGACCAACGCCCCGGCACCGCACCAGAACTCAGCAATCATTCCGGTCCCACGAACTGGCAGTGCCACCAACCGGCAAGCGCTAGTGCTGCAACGCGCCAAAGACGGGCCTGGTGATTATGATATAGAATTTATCGGCGACTCAATCACCCAGGGTTGGGAGACGCGCGGTAGCAATGTCTGGAGGGAATTTTACGGTAATCGCAAGGTGATTAACATGGGGGTAGGCGGCGACCGCACGCAACATGTGCTCTGGCGCTTTGAGCAGGGACAACTAGACGGCATCAAAGCCCGGGTGGCCGAGGTCATGATCGGCACCAATAACTCCAACAAGGATGACAATACCGAGGCAGACATTCTGGAAGGCGTAACGGCCATCGTCCAACAGATCCGCACCCGCCAGCCGGACACCAAGATTTTATTGCTTGGCATTTTTCCCCGGGGCAAGACTTTCAGCACCCAGCGGGGAAAAATTTTGCAGGTGAATCAGGCGCTTGCCAAACTCGACGACGGCAGCCACATCTTCTACCTGGATTTCGGTTCCCAGTTGATTGAAAGCGATGGCTCCATCGCGCGCTCCATGATGGCGGATGCCTTGCATCCCGGTGATGCGGGCTACCGGATTTGGGCCAACGCCACGGAGGCCAAATTGAAACAACTGCTTGGGCAATGACTGAACTCTCCGGGTTTGGCGGCAGTACATGGCGGCCAAGCCCGGATCAAATGCTTCAGTAACCAGGGATCCTATGATTTACTGCGGTCATCCTATCCCGCTTGCCATGGAAACCTTAAGACCGCGTTTTGGCACTGGGCGCCACGCAGACCACGGAGACGGGAGTGGACACGGCCTTGGCCTTCAAGATTAAGGGCTTTT
This sequence comes from uncultured Verrucomicrobia subdivision 3 bacterium, assembly GCA_903936645.1. Classification (GTDB taxonomy): domain Bacteria; phylum Verrucomicrobiota; class Verrucomicrobiia; order Limisphaerales; family UBA11358; genus UBA11358. The sequence goes on along the minus strand of CAIZWI010000083.1, from coordinate 5,116 downwards.
TGGGCTTTTTGGGCTGCAAATTCTTGAGCTGGACCTTGGGCTTGGCACCGGCCTTGGCAGGTGCTTTGGCAGGTGCTTTTTTGGCCGTTGCGGTTTTTTTAGCGCTGGATTTTGCCGGGGTTTTTTTCTTGGGAGCAGCCATAATTTTGTAGATAGTCGAACGTTGCTTGAACCATTTCAACTTACTCTCACTATGTCAATGCTTAATCATCCACCGGTCGAGGATTTTTTCCAGCAAGTATTGCGCCTGGCGGGCGCTGGGGCGCAAGCGGGGATCGGTATTCCGCAAGTTGTGGATAAGGCTGAGCAATGCTTGAGGCACTTTTGAACCATCGGCAAAAGTCGCGTCCAAGTGCACCGGTGGGCGGCTGCTCCGCGCGATCAACTGGGCGAAGCAAGCACCCAGGGCAAATAAATCGTCGGCCTGTGGATTGGCCAAGGCCCACTTGGGCGGGGCATAGCCTGGCGTGACCACCCGCAAGGCATCGGGCGTTTCCTGCCGACAGGCCCCCTCAAAATCAAGCGCCCACAACTGGTAATTGGGGCCGCATAAGAAGTTGCCCGGTTTGCAATCGAGCCAGGCCCAGCCAGCGGCGTGAATATCCGCCATAATGCTGGCCATCGCCCGGCAGTAAGTCAGGGTGCGACGCGGCGTGATGCGCTCCCGGCTGGCCAGAATCCCCTGCAGGTTGCGCCCTGCGCAGAGTTCCATAACCAGGTAAAAGCACTCGTTGGCACGGAAGGTTTTCCAGACTCGCGGCACTCCCGGGCACATGGGAGCAACGGCTTTGAGGAAGGCTGCCTCGCGCCGGATACGCTCAATACCGTCACGCCCCAGCCAGTCTGTTTCGCCATGCCGCCGGCCTTCCTTGAGGATGCACATTTTTGGCGGTCCACCGCTTAAATCCAGCGCCCGGTACACCCCGCCCCGCCCGCGCTGGACGATGGCCTCATAATTTCCATAACGTGTTTCCAAGGGAGTGCTGGCCGTGCGCGGGGTGGCTGACGGGTGCGAGCGGAAGGGGTCGACCAGCCAGTGGGGCACGGCGGCGCCAGGTGCCCGGCAGCAGGGCACCAGCCGGCCATCCGGGCGGACAACGGCGGGCACGGACTGGTTGCGGACGCTGATGGTTTGGTCCCAATAAAACTGACCATAACGGTAATAGATACAGGAGCGCGCGCGCCACGGTTCGTCATAGGCCACAAGGGGGGCTGGCAGGTGGGCTGTAAGTTGGTGTAATTCCGACGCCAACTGCACGGCCAGTTCAGTGGAGCGAGGGTAAACGGTGATGAATTTACCCACCTGGCTGAAGCCGTATTCGACCCCCGAATTTAATTTATGCAATTCCGCCAGTGTTTGGGGGGCTTTGAACAATGCTTGATGCCGCTGCAGGCAGGGACTGACCAACTCCAAAATCCGGCAGGCGGAGAGAATAGTGGCGGAGATGTGCAGCTTCCAGCCTTGCGGCGGGTCATTCCGGTTTTTCGGGCGGCTATAGCACCAAATGGACGCTCTGGGCCGGATGGGCAGCCTGGTTCGTGATAGTCGTTGCCATGTCCGTTCCCAGTTGCGGGCAATTTGGTCGGGGAGCGGCATTCGAGGTTGCCTGGCGGACAGCATGGTTGATTTGGTTCCGGCGCAAGGGCAGGCCTGCCTGGGGGCAATTATTGTTCTTTCAGTGCCGCCATTTGGCTTTCCAATTGCGCCATATTCAGGCCGGCCGGGGTGGTTCCCTGGTGTTCCACCCATTCCGGGGCGGCGATGGCGTAAGCCTCCTCGACATACCGGGCGAAAAATTCCCAGGTCATCGTGAAATACTGGCCCCAGGAAATGAAGCGAGCACCATGCTCATCGTACCCTGCCAGCACGACGGCGTGACCGCCAATGCTGGCCGATCTCCCGGGAACATACTTCCACAGAGGTGGGGACTGTGTGCCCGGGGGCGCGACGCTTTGGGGTAAGTTAAATCCAATATATACCAAGCCGCATTCGTGAATGCTCCGTTTCACATCATCCAAATGGCGGGGATCCAACTCCACAAAAGCGGCAATTTTCTGACGGGTGTTGGTGTTGGATCCGGTGGGCACGCCATGTTTAAGCACATAGGAAAGGACCTGCTGGGCGGTGGAACCGGGGCCTTCGCCTTTGCTTGCCGGTTGGTATCCGCATGCTTGGATATAAAGCTGCTCCACCTCCGCATCGGATAGTTCCAACATCCGGCCACGGGCGTTGAAACTCCATACTTGCAGGGCGTGGTAGATGGCCGCGCAGGTGCAGTTATCCAAGCGGTCATTCAACATCATGCCCAGGCTGGCCGGCATGCCTTTGGTCCAATCCACCGCCATTGGTGGCGGCAGCAGAGGCTTGCCTGCGACCAGTGCGCTGAGGTGGGGCACACGGGGATTATAGGTGCGCGGCAGGCGGCCGAGTCGGCCGGTCACTGGCTGGGGCGTGGTGGGCTTCATACTTGGGTTTAAGTTGAGTGGGGCACCGCAAGGGGCCAGCGCGATGAAGCGTGAGGTTCATGGCACCGAGGCTTTTTCCCGCGCCTCCGCCTGTTCAATTTCGGCCCAGGAAGGGGCATGCCATATTTGCAAGTTGCGGTCGGCGTTAAGCGACGCAATAGCATTGCCATCTGGGGAGAAATCGGTGCAAAAAAAACCTGCTCCCTGGGCGGCGAGGGTAAACACATTTTGCCAGCTCGTGGTGTCCCATAGACTCAAGGCCTGTTGCTTGCCACTGCCCGTGGCCAGGCGCAGGTCGTCTGGGGAGAACACCACCGAACTGACCCCGCTGAGAAAGCCATTCAGCGTGGCCACCTCCCGCCAGGCGGTGGTGTCCCACACCCGGGCATATCCATAGGTACTGGCCACGGCAAACCGTTTGCCATTGGAGGAGTAAGCGGCATTGTAAACCCCCTTAAAATCGAGATTGGTCTCGGCAAACGTGCGGTTCTGCAAATTTCTGAAATACAGTTTTCCGTTCTTTTCCACTTCCAAAAACTGATGCTCATCGCGGGAATCGGCCAGAGTATCATCCGCGTGGATGGACGGCCAGCTTTGCAATTCCCGGCCTTCGGTCAGATCCCACAAATGTATTTCATAACCCACTTTGGACGCCGTGAGCAACTGGGTGCCCCCGGCTTGAAATTTGATCGGCACTACAATGTCACTGGTATTCGTAAACTGGCGCAGCAAGGTATGGTGGACTAGATCCCAAACCCGGATGGTGCCATTGAGAGAACCATTAGCCAGCAAGGTTCCATCCGGGGAAAACTGGCTGTTGTTATAGAAAACCAAGTCGAAATTAGTGCCCAAGTCCATTATAGGTTCGCTCGCCGGCAAACCATCCACGGTCCAGCGGTTTACCTGGCCGTGAAAATCGAGGGTGATCACCGACAGGCTGTCTGGGGCAAAACACCAGTTGGACACTTTAACAGGAACGGTGGTGACTGGCTGCCGCCGTTGCGAAGGGTGCGTATCCCAGAGGCAAACCGTGCCGTCTTTGCAACCGCTGACGAGTGTTTTACCATCCGGCAGCAAGGCTACCCGCCATACCCCAAAGCGATGTCCCCGCAACACTTCCAGGGTAGTTAAACTGGCCAGGTCCCAAGTCCGGATGGTTTGGTCGGCGCTGCTTGAGGCCAGGGTTTTGCCATCCGGCCAGAAAGCCAGCGAGTTAACCCAGGCACCATGGCCGGTCAAACGGCCCGTTTGCTTCCCGGAAGCAACGTCCCATAGTCGGATGTCTGATTCATTGAAGCCCTCCGCAGTGGCCAGGGTTTTGCCATCGGGCGAAAAAGCCAGGGCCATGTAGAATCCGGACCTGGGCGGGGCACCCCACAAAGTCCGGCCGGTGTGCAAGTCCAACACTTGAAATCCATAATCCAGTGTGCCAAATGCGGCCATGCTCAGATCCGGTGTGGTGGCAAAACTAGTGGCCATGGGCCCGAAGATAGTTCCACTGGTGGGAAATGTGGCCAGCTTTTGACCACTGGGCATTCGCCAGAGGGTAAGGTAATTAGTTATCCCTGAAAAAGTGGAGGTGACCAGCGTTTGTCCGTCGGCAGCCATGGCCAAACCGGCACACCCATCCGCTTGCAAATTAATGTCAGCGATCCCTCGCCGGCTCCGGGCATCCCATACGTGAAGCCCGTAGTTTATATCGCCATTACCCTGCTGCAGGCCGCTAACATAAGCCAGCAACGGTGCCGACGGAGAAAAAACCAAATGCACATCCTCCTCGTTCTGTGCGAGCCGGATGCTGACCTGCCGGGCCGCCAGATCCCACAGTGTCAGTCCATCTTTGCCCAGACCCCCAATCGCCAGCCATTGACCATCCGCGGAGCAGGCCAGTGATTTAATTTCACTGGGGTTTTGCCATAAGGTGGTCCGCGCATCACTGCGGGTTTGCTGCCATAGGTAACGCCATTCCCAGCCACGCAAATCTTTTTGACCGGGACTGGGGCGCTGGCGATTCAGTAACGTCAGCGCCCGGCCCAGATTGTTCTCGCCCAGCGCCTGACTGGCCACGTTCATGTCCGATCCGTAAGCGCGCTGCCGCGCGGCCAGTTCTGCCGCCTCGGCTTGCTGGCGCAGCCGGGTTTCATTGGCTTGGGCGGCCCGCGCCTGCTGCTCACTGGCCTCCGCCTTATGGCGCTGCTCCGTTTCGCTGGCCTGGGCCGATTCCGCCTCACGTCTGGCATGAACGGCACGGATGGATTGCCAAGAGCTGGCAACGATTCCCAGTAACAGGGCGGTCGCCACAGCCGCACCCGCCGTAAAAGCCAGCTTGTTCCGGCGAATGGCCTTTTGCAGCCGGTAAACGGTCGAGGGGGGGCGGGCAATTACCGGCTCATTGTTCAAGTGCCGTCTTAAATCGGCCGCCAGACCATTCGCGGTTTCATACCGGCGGGTGCGGTCCTTCTCCAGGCACTTCATGACGATCCAGTCCAGATCGCCTTTGAGCTCATGCATCAGTTTGGAAGTGTCGGCCGAACGTCGTCGTGCCGTCGTGGTCAAATCCTCCCCCGACATGGTGGCGAACCGGGTGCTGGGGCGCACGGGATCCTGCTCCCGAATCGTTTTGCGCATGTGGTCAATGCCCTGCGACATC
>CAIZWI010000082.1 GCA_903936645.1 uncultured Verrucomicrobia subdivision 3 bacterium | reverse complement strand
GGGTTGCCAGCCAGTAGCCGGGGGTCGAGCGCAGCGACCACCCCCGGTAAGCTTCCCAAAACGCCCTGCACCCCGGCGGGGTGCCAGAGCCCACCCCGGCCTTCGGTGGCTGCCAACTCCCGCTCACCCCTTTCCCGGCTTGTTACTGCCTGATTACCTGCTAAGCTGGTTGCTCGTTGAAAGTCACAACACATAATGTTCCCCGGTGAAGACTCCCTTGAACCATTTAAGGTCGCGCCCTGGTCATTGCTCCGGGATTTGGCCGCTGCTCCTGCTGGCCATCGCTTACGCCGCTTTCTTCCCAGCGTCCAGCGCCGCCGATCAGCCCGTGCGCCTCAACCCGCGCGCCGTGATCGTGGAATCCTTTGATGGCTGGGGCACCTCCCTCTGTTGGTGGGCGCATGTATTGGGCGGCAGTACCAATCGCGAGGCTTATGCCGATGCCGCGTTCCAGGAACTGCAACTCAACATCGTGCGCTATAACATCGGGGGCGGCGAAAACCCGGCGTATCCCCAGAACATGGAAACCCGGGCGCGCCTGCCCGGATTTGAACCCCAGCCCGGCGTTTGGGATTGGACCGCAGATGCCAACCAACGCTGGTTCCTGCGCGCCGCCGTGGCCCGTGGTGCCAACCAGGTCGTCGCCTTCGCCAACTCGCCGCCCTACTGGATGACCGTCAGCGGCACGGTCACCGGCGCGACCAATGGGGCGGACAATAATTTGCGCCCGGATCGTGAAGCCGCCTTCGCCGAATATCTGGTGACCGTGGTCCGGCAGTTGACCGTCCTGGACGGCGTGCATTTTGACCTGCTCACGCCCATGAACGAGCCCGCCGCCAACTGGTGGCAGGCCGGTAACCGCCAGGAAGGCGACCATATGAGTCCCGACCAGCAGGCCCGGATGATTAATCTCCTGTATCCGTTGCTGCGCCAGCGCGGCTTGGCCATCGGGCTGGAAGCCACCGAGGACAACGACGAACACCACGCCGTGACTTCCGTCAAAGCCTACTCCGCCGCCACCCGGAAACAACTGGCCTGGCTGGCCGCCCACACCTATGCGGCCAATGATCCCTCGGGCCTCCGGCAACTCGCCGAGACCGAGCATAAACCCCTCTGGATTTCTGAGTATGGCGATGGCGAGCGGGATGGCCTCACCTTTGCGCGGCGCATTCGGGATGATCTTGCCCAGACCCACGCCCGCGCCTGGATCTACTGGCAGTTTGCCGAGCCGGACAGCAATTGGGGCCTCGTCCGCTATCATCGCGGGGAAACCAATCCCGCCTTCAAACGCACCCGCAAATTTTTCCTGCTGTCCGGCTTCACCCACGCCATCCGGCCCGGGGATCAGTTGCTGGCATGCAGCGATCCCGATTCCCTGGTCGCCTACAACCGCCAAACCCGCCGCCTGTCTCTCGTGGTGGTAAATGACCGCGACCAGCCCGCCACCAAGACCTTCGATCTGACGGCGTTTGGGCCCACCGCCGCCCCGGCTGTGGGCCGGCGCACCTCGGCCCGCGAGGACCTCGTGGGACTCCCCCCCCAGTCCGTGCTGTCCCAGCAACTCACTATTAGCCTGCCCGCCAAATCCGTCACCACCTGGGTGCTGGGCGGTATGGTGCCCACGCTCTAAGTTCCCCATCATTTCATGTCCAACCTCATCGCCGCCACCGACATTGTTGTCCGCTACAATGATCGCACCGTTATTGACAAAGCCACCCTCGGCATTCAGGAGGGCGACCGCATCGGCCTCGTCGGCCGCAATGGCTGCGGCAAAACCACCTTCCTAAAAATCCTCGCCGGCATCCAGCCGCCGGACAGCGGCGACGTCAGCCGCCGCCGCGAGCTGGTCGTCAGTTATCTGCCGCAGGATTTCATGCTGGATGAAACCAAGAACGTGTACGACAACATCCGCGACGGCGCCGCGCACGTGCTCAAACTGATCGCCGAGTTCGAATCCCTGCCGCACGATTCCAAACGCCACGAGCACCTGGAGCACCGCATTCATGCCCTCGATGGCTGGACGGTGGACCGGCGGATTGAAATCGCCATGGACCACCTCAACTGTCCCGCCGGCGACCGCGCCATCGCCACGCTCTCCGGTGGTGAAAAACGCCGCGTGGCCATGTGCCGGGCCATCGTTTCCCAGCCCGATTTCCTGATGCTGGACGAGCCGACCAACCATCTGGACCCCGAATCCATCGAGTGGGTGGCGGAATTTCTGGAAAACTTTGGCGGCACCTTTCTCGTCATCACGCATGATCGCTACTTCCTGGATCGCGTGGCCTCCACGATTTTGGAGCTATACGACGGCAAATTTTATTCCCATGCCGGCAATTACACCGACTACCTGCTCGCCAAGGCCGAGCGCCAGGAAGCCGATGCCACGATTGAGCACAAGCGCCAGATGTTTCTCAAAAAGGAACTGGCCTGGGTGCGCCAGGGCCCCCGCGCCCAGCGCAGCAAGCAGAAGGACCGCTTTGAACGTTACTACGAGACCGCCGCGCAAGCCGGTCCCATGATCGAAGAGGACGTGGAACTCGTCATCCCCCCGCCGCCCCAGCTTGGGAACCGCACCATCGAGGTCGCCAACCTCGGCATGACCATCGCCGGCAAGCGGCTGTTCAGCGGCTTCAATTACACCTTTGAAAACGGGCATCGCATCGGCGTCTGCGGGCGCAACGGTCTGGGCAAATCCACCTTGCTGAAAATCATCATCGGCCAATTACAGCCGACGGAAGGCAGCGTGAAAACCGGCCAGCTCACCAACTTCAATTACGTGGACCAGGGCCGCTTGCAGTTGAACGAAAACCGCACCGTGCTCGATGAGGTCGCCGATGGCACCGAGTTCGTGCAATGGGGCGACGCCAAAATTTCCGTGCGCTCCTACCTCAAGCGCTTTCTCTTTTCGGACGACCGCATCACCACCCTGGTCAAGAAACTTTCCGGCGGTGAACGCAGCCGGCTCCTGCTCGCCCGCATCTTAAAATGCGGCGGTAACTTCCTGATTTTGGACGAACCCACCAACGACCTCGACCTGCCCACCCTGCGGGTGCTCGAGGAGGCGCTGATCGCCTTCCCCGGTGTGGTCTGCGTCGTGAGCCATGACCGTTATTTCCTCAACCGGGTCTGCACCGACATCCTGGCGTTTGAAGGCGATGGTAAAATTGCCCACAGCGTCGGCGACTACGATTACTACTTGGAAAAGAAAAAGAAAGCCGCCGACCAGGCTGCCCGCGCCAGTGCCGCGGTGCTGGCCCTGAACAAAGCCGCCGCCGCCAAAACCGAGGTGGCCGCCAAGCCCGCGAAAGCGCGCAAAATGTCCTTTAAAGAAACCCAGGAACTCGCCGGCATGGAAGCGAAGATTCACGCGGTGGAGGCCGAAATTGCCCGCATCGAAAACCTGTTCGCCACCCCCGATTTCCACCGCAACCACGCGGTGCAAAGCAAACAGCTTGTCGTGGACCTGGAAAAACACCGCGAAAACCTCACCCACCTCTTCGCCCGCTGGGAAGAGTTGGAGGCTTTAAAAGTCGCCGTCGAAAAAGCTTAACGCTCGCCGGCCCAGGCTGCCCATCAGCTTGCGAGCTGTCAGCCAGCGGCGTGAGTGCGGAACCTGAGTTGCCGGACCGTTGAGGTGGCCATTGATCACGGGCAAGTGTTCCCGGGGGGTAAAGCAGTGCTGCCTGCCCGCGCCTCGGGCTTGCTCACCATTCGTGTGCCAGCTCCGCCCGCGCGGGCTGGCACGGGGCCAGTGCATCGTTCCGGAGGACGTTAACGACCCGCTGCCAGAGGATGCTTTGCCACGCGCTGCCGGCAAATGCGAATTCTTTTAGACACCTGCGAATTCCGTTGGCTGGCGTCCGGCGACCCTAAATTGTCCCCCGCGTTTGCTTACTTCAAGGACTTGTCCGGATAATCCGGCACCGGTGGAATCGTCACCGGTTCCCGCTGGATCGCCTCCTGCAAGTAATCGATGGCTTTTTGCAATTGCGCATCCTGCCCTTTAAAGGTCGCGTGCGGCAGGTTGTCCACCACGATGTCCGGGTCCACGCCGTGGCCCTCGATCAGCCACCGGCCTTCCAGGCCATACACCCCAATTTCTGCGGCCGTGGCCATGCCCTTGTCCACCAGATCATTATCCTCCGAGAGCCAGATTTCTCCGCCCCACGTGCGCGTGCCAATCGTCTTGCCCAGGCCCAGCCGTTTAAAGCCCTCCGAAAAGGCCTCCCCATCCGAGGCCGTCCGCTCATCACACAACACCACCACATGCCCGCGAAACGCATACGGCATGTTCCAAAACGGCTGACCCACGCGGCCCTGCCAGAAAAACCACGCCTTGCGCAGCAGTTTTTCCAAAATCCAACTGTCAATGTTGCCGCCATTGTTGTGCCGCACATCAATGATCAAACCCGGCCGGTTGTAGACCGGATAAAAATCCCGGGTCCATTGCGCAATGTCGGTCGCGCCCATGGCGCGCAAATGCACATAACCAATCTCGCCTTTCCCTAGCTTCTCGGTTTGCAAGCGCCGGGTGTATTCCCATTCCCCGTACCGCAAATCGGCCTCCGCCTCGGCGGTAACCGGCTTCACAATGACTTCCCGCACCGCGCCACTTTTAGGTTTCACGGTCAGCAGCACCTGTGTGTCCGCCTGGTTCCGTAACAAATCCCCAATGTCCGGCACCCCGGCCACCGGCACGCCATTGATCGCTTGCAGCACGTCGCCTTCCGCAATGTGCACTCCCGGCCGGGCCAGCGGTGACAATTTTTCCGGATAGTCCGGGTCACTCTTGTAAATGTGCGCCACGCGATACCCATCGCCCGCCCGGTTGCGTTCCAGGCGCGCGCCCAGTCCCGCCACCCGGGCCTGCTCCGGCAGGGGCCGCATGTCGCCGCCCATCACAAACATGTGCAGCGCGGACAATTCGCCCACGGCCTCCGCCATCAAATCACTCAACTCATCGCGGTCCGTCACGCGGTCCACCAAGGGCAGGTACTTTTGCAAAACGGCCGGCCAGTCAACGCCATTCATGTGCGGGTCATAAAAATAATCCCGCTCCAACCGCCAGGCTTCCGTAAACATTTGCCGCCACTCATTCGTCGGGTTCAGCGGGAACGACCAATTGTCCAGCGCCAGGCTCTTCTCCAGCTTGGCCGGGGCCGCGTCCGCCGCAACCACATAAAACTTGTCACCCTGCCGGATCATCAGGTGCTTGTTGTCCGCCGACACCTCATAACCCTGCACATTCTCCGCCACCTCCTTGAGCTTGGGCTCCTCACTGGTCAGCTCCAGGCGCTTCAGTGAACTCCGCCCCTCCTCGCCTGGTTCCGCCGGATCCACTTCCACCAGCAAATCCTTCTCATTCATGCCCAGGTCGTGGTAGTTCCCCGGCGGCACCGGCACCGCCTGAATGCGGTTCTGAATGCCCGCCAGTTCAATCTTCACGGTCACCGTGTTGGTCGCCGTGTCCGGGGCTTTCCCTTTGGCTTTACCCGGCTTTTTTTCCGGGGCGGGTTTTTCCGCCTCCGGGATCGTGACCGTTTCATCGGGTGGTTCGAAGGGCGACCGCAACCCCGCCACCAGGGGCACTTGATAAATGCCGGTTAACTGGTTGAAAAACGGCTCCGGCTCGCGCGGACCCCAGGGCGAGGTCACAACCGATTTTAGGTGGCGGTCCGACAGGAAATACAACCACTTTCCCGCTGGGTCCCACACCGGGTTGGAGCTATTCACGCGGTCCGTGGTCACCGCCGTGCTCTTGGCTGTCTTAAGATTGTAGAGCCAAATTTGGGAGAAGGTGTTGCTCGCCTGGCGCTCATAAGCCAGCCAGGCACTGTCCGGCGACCACGCCAGACCGGCGATCAGCTCCATGGGCGATTGATCAATGCGCCGCACCTTTTTATCCGCCACATGAAACAGCCAGAGCTGGAAATCCTTGTCCGCGTAAGCAATCCATTGGCCATCCGGCGAGGGGGTGCCATTGAAGCGAAAACCCTTTCCGGCCTGCGTCAGGTTGGTCCATCCCCCTTTGCCATTCGCCGGCAGTTCCCCAAATTCCAGGTCGCCCGACGCATCCGAAATGGCCAGCAACGCCTTGCCATCCGGCATGAACTGCGCCTCGCGGTAACGCACGGTGTCGTCGTGGGTGACCGCGATAAAGCGTCCGGGCTTCACCGGGGCCACAAACACCTGGCCGCGCGCCGTCAGCGCCACGCGGTCGCCGTCGGGGGACAAGTGCGCCGCCGTCAGATAATCCATGGGCTTTTTCACCCAGCGCTCCCGTTCCTGATCGAAATCCGAGGCCAGCGTGATCGCCAGCAGCCGGTTGGTGTGCGCCGCAATATCGAACAAATACAAGTCCGCTCCCTGCGCGTACACAATGCGCCCGCGCTCCAGCGCCGCCGCCTTCACATCCCAGCCGTGGTTGTGGGTGAGCTGTTGCCGGTCGGTTCCCGCCGGATTCATGGACCACAAGTTCATGGTGCCATCGCGGTCGCTGATAAAATACACGCGGTCATGCCACCACATGGGGTTTTTGCTTGTGCCCGGAAAATCCGTGGTTAACGGCACTGCCTCCTCCGCCCCCCGGGTGTACTTCCACAATTGCTGGGCGGTGCCGCCCTGGTAACGCTTGGTGTTGCTCCCTTGAAATTGCAAACGCACGAAATAAAGGGTTTTCCCGGCGTCATCAAACACCCCGTCGCTGGCCTCGCTCAAGGGCAGGGGCTCGGTCCGGCCCGTGGGCAAATCCACCGTGGCCAGTTTCCAATCCGGCAATCCCGAGAAATGCGTGGTGGTGTACAGAATCCGGCCGTCCCGCGTCCAGCCCGTGACCCGCGCCCGCCCGCCCTCAAAGGTGCGCCGCACCGGCAACCCCCCACCCGCCGGCATGGTGTAAACCTCCGTCGGTCCGTCATATTGCGCCGAAAAGGCCAGCGTGGAACCATCCGGAGAAAATGCCGCCCGCGTTTCATAACCAGGATGCGAGGTGAGCCGTTGGGCCACCCCACCCGTCACCCCCACCCGCCACAAATCGCCCTCGGCCGTGAACACAATGGTGTCTCCCTGGATGGCCGGAAAACGATAATACCCTTGAAAGCGCGTGCTGTCTGCCGCCCCGGCCAGCGCGCATGCGCCCACCATCAGCGACCACCAAAGCCCCGCGAATTTTGCCCGGTTCATAAGCATAATTATCCTGTCTGGTTTTACTGCCGCCACGATCGTTAATCCGTGCGCCGCCCCCGTTTGGGACCCGGCCAGATCACCCTGGCAGATGCATTCTTTTTATAGCTGCGACTGCGCTTGACACCTTATGGTTTCACCTTAACCACCGGCTCAGCAGCTCGCAAGCTCTATCCCCTCGCCGGACCCTCCGTGTGGTTTTAAATATGCCCGGGGGGTTTAGCTAAAGCTGGAAGTGCAACAACCATTCGGCCCCACGACCCGCCTGCCGCCCGGTGCGCACCAGCAATTGTAACTCGCCGCGCCACCACCCGGCTCGGTCTTCGCCCCGCCGGCGCACCCAATGCACGGCCAGTCGTTGTTGCTTCCTGAAAAACTCCAGGCGATTCCATTCCCGGTCGCAGATCGCACCCGGCTGGGTTGCCTGCAAAAAGCCGGCGAAAGCATGCGCGTCCCGGAGGCCGGAATGCGGGGCGTCCGGCCAGTGCCTGCGTGCATAATGATGAAAGCGCGGCCACGCGTCCCCGGCCAGCCGGCGCAGGGTTTCCGGGATGAATTCCCGCACGACCCCCAGCCGCTTTCGCAGCAAAATCTCCGCCTGGTATTCCAAATCCGCCGGCACCAAGTGGAGCAGGGCGGGGCGGTCTTGTTCGCGGACCCCCAATTGCTCCACCACCCGGCGCGGATTGGCCGCCAGGGCGTCCCGCAACGCGCCGTCCCGCAGCAGGCGGCCAAACGCAGTGGTGAAATCAATCGGGGCGGCTGATGCGGGCAAGTTTGGCAATTTCCACCTCCAGTTCCCGCGGTTCGGGAAAATCCTCGTCGCGTTCCAGAATAATGGCCTGCACCGGTGCCCGGCTGACAATGGCCCGGGCCAGCTCGATCAATTCCTCCTGAATGGGCTCGGCATGACCGTCCGTATACCGTTGGCCCGCCCGGGAATAGCCCACAATGTGCAGTTGCGTAATCCGGCGCGGCTCCAGTTCCCGCACCCAGGCGAGCGGATCAAAGCCGTGGTTGCGGCTGTTGATGAATAAATTCGTCACGTCCAGCAGCAATCCGCAATCGGCCCGCGCGCAGAGTTCATTGAGAAAGTCGGTTTCCGCCAGCTCCCCCGGCAGCCGCACATGGGACGTGATGTTTTCCAGCAGGATGGGTTTGCCGCAGCGTTCCGCCACTTCCCGCGCGTGCTCCGCCACGATCCGCACCATCTCGCGCGTCGGCGGCACCGGGTTCAAATACCCCAGGTCCCCCTCCGCCGTGCGTGTGAACGCCACATGCTCGCTGATCCAGTCCGGATTCGCCGCCTGCACCACGCGGGCAAACTGGTCTAATTGATGCCGGTCCAGCGGCCCGGGGGTGCCCAGGCTCAAACCCAGGCCATGGACAAATAAATGATACTGCCCCGCCAGCCGCGCCAGTTGCCCCGGCGGCGCCCCCGCGCCGGGATAAAAATGTTCCGCCGTAATCTCCAGGCACTCCACCCCGCGCGGTTGGGTGGCGATCCACGCGGCCAGTTCCCGACGATAGCCCAGCCCGGTCATCATGATCCCCCACAGCCTCCGCAGCCGCCGCCCCCGCCGCATCCCCCGCCGCCGCCACAGCTACTGCCCCCGCTGCAACCGGAGGAACTGGTGGAACTGCAATTGTTGCTCCACCACCAGCAGCCGGAACCATCTGGGTTTTCCATGCGAATGAGGAAAACGAGCCCGCCAAAAACCATCATGACGATCAGGAAAGCCCACTTGTGCATGCCCGGCTCGGAAAAAACGTAAATGCGCAGGAAACCCGGGATTTCATAACCCAGCAGGCCAGTCAACGTCAGGGCCGGCGTCTTCACCGCCCGCCACCGCAATACCAGGACCACCCCAAAAACCAGCACAAACCACAGCGCATACCACCCCAGGAACTGTGGCCCCGTTAGCCGGGTCACCCAGCTGCCCCAGCCATCCTCCGCCTGCGCCAGCCACGGTGAAATCAGGAGGTTCATGCCCGTGCCTAGTTCTGCCAGTGGGTCTCCATCCAGCCCACCACGGCGTCCACCAGCGGAAAGATTTTGTCATGCCACGCCACGGCTTCGGCTTCCGAAAATCGCCCGGGCTGTTTTTTTAACGCCACCAGGTCCCGCAAGGTCTGGCCCTGGATGTGAAATGCGGTTTCCAACAAGGGAATGCGTGCCTCAAACGCGGTCGGCACCGTGGTGCCCTCCAGCCGCAACGCCTCCGACATCTGCACCATCAGCCCCGTGATGTTGTTCACCACAAAGCGGTCGTACGCCTGATGTTGTTGCCGCGTCACAAACGAATAAACCAGGCGCAAACGCAAATTGCGCATGGCCTGCTCGCAGAGAAATTTCTCCTGCTGCGTGTCAAAGCTCAGCCCCGCCAGAATATCCTCCCCGCAGAGCCGCTGGTAATTCCGCTGGATGCTCGCAAATTTGGTGGCAAAAGCCCGCACGCTTCGCTCCAAGCCCGGCCGCGCCAGGATAAAAGGATCGATCAGCGGCTGGTGCGCCAGCGCCCGGGCAATCGCCGCATGGGCTGTCGTGGTGGATTCGGTGAGAATAATCAGGAGATTCAGATCCGAAACGCCCTCCACCAGATTGCCCCGCACCGCGCTGCCGTAGACGTAGCAGGAATGCAGCAGCCCACCCAATTCGGTTTGCAGGGCGGCGAGCACCTGGTCCAGCGTTGCCTGTTGTTGCGGGTTCACGCCCGGCCAGCCTTGGCGAAACCCCGCCTGCCGTCAAGGCAAATGGCGGATTTATGGCCCGCCAATCGCCCCGCCCCCCGCCCCTCGCCCCTCGCCCCTCGTCACCCGTCACCCGTCACCCGTCACCCGTCACCCGTCACTCGCCACCCGTCACTCGCCACTTAATGCAAG
>CAIZWI010000081.1 GCA_903936645.1 uncultured Verrucomicrobia subdivision 3 bacterium | reverse complement strand
GTGGACCACTACTCCGCCCAGGACAAACCCCTCTTTGAATTGATCGAAGGCGAGGGTGAGCGCCAGACGGTCACGCCCGTGTTCTCCATTCCGGAGGTGTTAAACGGTGTCAAGGCCGTTGGCAAGAAAGGCATCCAGATGACCCGCTTTAAAGGGCTGGGGGAAATGGACGCGAAGGAATTGTTTGAAACGACCATGAACCCGGTTCGCCGCAAATTGCTGCGCATCGAACTGACCGATGCCGTCGAGGCCGAGGAAATGTTCACCCGGCTCATGGGCGAGGAAGTCGAGCCCCGCCGGCAATTTATCGAGGATAACGCCCTGAACGTGCGCAATTTGGACGTCTGAATTGCGTCCGCTGCCTGCAAAAAGCCTGATTTTTACAGAACTTTCCCCAATTTAACATGTCTGACGAAACTGAATCCAAAGCCTCCCATGCCACGGGGGGAGCTTATTCCGGCGGCGAAGTCATCGCGCGGATCAATGTGGCGGACGAAATTAAGAATTCGTTCCTGGACTACTCGATGTCCGTGATCATTTCGCGCGCCCTGCCGGATGTGCGGGACGGCCTCAAGCCTTCGCAACGGCGCATTCTCTATGCGATGCACGAGCTCTCGCTCTTTCCCGGTCGCAAGCCGTACAAGTGTGCGAAAATTTGCGGTGACACCTCGGGCAACTACCATCCGCACGGCGAGGCGGTCATTTATCCCACACTCGTGCACATGGCCCAGCCGTGGGCGATGCGGGAGCGGTTGGTGGATGGGAAGGGGAACTTCGGTTCCATCGAAAACGATCCCCCGGCGGCGATGCGTTATACCGAAGCCCGGTTGACGCACCTGGGCGCGGCCCTGATGCAGGACATGGACCGGGACACGGTGGATTTTGTCCCGAATTATGATGAGCGCATGACCGAGCCGACGGTGTTTCCGGCGGCGTTCCCGAATTTGCTCGTCAATGGCGGCACCGGCATCGCGGTGGGGATGGCCACCAACATGCCGCCCCATAATTTGGGCGAGGTCATCGACGGCATTTGTGCGCAAATTGACAATCCGTCGATTACCATTCCGGAATTGATGAAGTTCATCAAGGGGCCGGATTTTCCAACCGGCGGCGTGGTTTGCGGGATTGAGGGCATCAAGAATTATTTTACCACGGGCCGGGGCTCGGTGAAGTTGCGCGGCCGGCTGGAGGTGGAGGAATTGAAGGGCAATCGCGAGCAGGTGGTTATCACGGAGATTCCCTACAACGTTAACCGCGCGGCCCTGGAAGAGGCGATTGCGGCCCTGGTGAATGAGAAAATCATCACCGAGATTTCGGCGATGCGCAATGAGTCGGATGAAAACACCCGGCTGGTGATGGAACTCAAGCGGGATGCGCTGGCCAAGGTGGTCATCAATAATTTGTTCCAGCACACGCAGATGGAGGTCAGCTTCAGCGTGAACGCGCTGGCCATCGACAAGGGCAAGCCCAAAACGCTCAATTTGCGGGAACTCATTTCCTGCTATATTGATCATCGCCGTGAGGTGGTTTTGCGCCGGACACGCTTTGAATTGCGCAAGGCCGAGGAGCGGGCGGAACTGCTCGAAGGTTATTTGGTGGCCCTGTCCAACCTGGACGAATTCATCAAGATCATCCGCAGCAGCAAGACCAAGGATGAGGCCAAGATTAAATTGCTGGCGTTTGAATGGTCGCGGGCGCAGGTGGAAACCTGGGGCATTTTGATCCGGCGCGAAGAGCGTCTGGTGGGCGGTCGGTACGCGCTGACGGAGCGGCAGGTGGACGCGATTCTGGAATTGCGGCTGTACCAGTTGACGGGACTGGAAATTGACAAGGTGGATGCGGAGTACCGCGCCTTGCTGGAGCGCATCAAGGATTTGCTGGACATCCTGGCCCGGGAGGCGCGGGTGATGGCGATCATCAAGGAGGAGCTCATGCTCATCCGGGAAAAACATGCCACCCCGCGGAAAACGGAAATTGTGCCGGACGCGGGCGAGATCGCGATTGAAGACCTCATTGCCAATGAAGGGGTGATCATCACGCTCACCCACGCGGGGTTGCTCAAGCGCACCAACGTGAGCGCCTATCGCGCGCAACGCCGCGGCGGCAAGGGGGTCATCGGCATGACCACGCGGGAGAGCGAATCCCCGGCGGACCAGGATTTCGTGGAGCACCTCTTCACGGCCAGCACCCATGATTATCTGATGTTTTTTACGAACCGGGGGCGGGTGTACGTGGAACGCGTGCATGAGATCCCGGATCTCGGCCGCACGTCGAAAGGTAAAAATATTGCGAATCTCCTGGAATTGCAGGCCGATGAGAAAGTGGCGGCCTTGATTCGCATCCAGTCCAAACTGGATGAGAACAAAAAGGACACGACCTGGCAGCAACTGGGTGAACTATTCTTCACCACCCGCCTGGGCACGGTGAAGAAAACCACCCTGAGCGAGTTTTGCAATGTCCGCAAGGGCGGCATCATAGCCATCGGCATTGAGCCCGGCGATACGTTGATTGATGTCAAACTGACCACGGGTTTGAATGAGGTGGTGATCATCACCAAGGACGGGATGAGCATCCGGTTTAATGAGTCGGAAGTGCGCTCCATGGGCCGGCCGGCCGGCGGGGTCAAGGGCATTACCCTCGAACCCGGGGATGCCGTGGTGGCCGCCGCCGTGGTGGTGCCGGATGCCTCCCTGCTGGTGGCGGGCGACCAGGGGATTGGCAAACGCACGGATTTCGGTGAGTACCGCATTCAATCCCGCAGCGGCAAAGGCATTATCACCATGAAAACCGGTGATAAAACCGGCAAAGTGATCGGTGCGTTGACGGTCCGCGAGAACGACGAAATCATGCTGATTACCGTAAGCGGGCAAATGGTGCGCACCAATGTAAAGGATATCCGTGAGGCTGGTCGCAACACCATGGGGGTGAAATTGGTCAACCTGGATGCCGGCGACAAGTTGCAGGCGATTGCCCCGGTGATTAGTGAGCCAGCGGACGAAGTCGTCGCGGAATTGCCGGCGAGCCCGGCGTGACGGAATTTCGGGCGGCTGGTAAAATATCCTGCAAGATTGTGCCGTGGCGGAAGTATATGGCTGGAAATGATGGATTTAAGTCGACCCATGAAAAAACTCATCGCCCTTCTGGCAACCCTGTGCGCCGCCCAAGCTGGCCGGGCGGATAATTTTTCCCACCCGGTCACCAATTCCGTTGTCCTGGTGACCAGCGGTTCCAACGCGGTGGTGCGCATCAGTCAGGGGACGAATTCAGTGCTGCTGCCCACGCAGGGAGCCAATACCCTGGTTCAGATTGTCCAGATTACCAATCTGCCGCCCGTGATCATTACTTACCCGTGGATCAGTTCGGTGGCCGCCGGTTTGACCATTACGCGCGGCAATAGTGACACCACGTTATTCACCGCCAAAGTGCAAACCCAAAAAAAGCATGAGCCCAATGAATGGTTGTTTGAAGCGGATGGTTCTTATGGCGTGAACAATTCCGTGCTCAGTGAAGATAGCTTGCATGGCTCGGGCCAGTTCAACCACCTCTTTAACGAGCGCCTGTATGGGTTTGGCAACGCCGATGCCCTGCATGATGGCATTCAGGATCTTAAATACCGGCTCTCGCTGAGTCCCGGCACGGGATATTATGTTGTAAAAACCAAACCCACATCGCTTACGATGGAAGTTGGTCCCGGATTCGTTTCCGAGCGGCGCGGTGACACGGATGAAAGTTACTTGAGCATGCGGCTGGCGGAGCATTTTGAGCAGCGGTTGAGCAACTCCGCCCGCCTCTGGGAAAAGGCGGAGCTGACCCCCCAGGTCAGCAAGCTGGACAATTACATTGCCGATGCTGAAATCGGCGTGGAATCCGCCATCACCCGACGGTTGAGCCTGCAAGTCACGCTGAATGACGCTTACGCCAATGTTCCCGCGGATGGTCGGAAAAACAATGACCTCAAGCTTATCAGCAGCATCGTCTTTAAATTCTAAACCGCCTCCATGGGGGTTACGGCCCCGACCATTTTCAAGGCTTGATTAGTATTGATTCGCTTTGACTCATGAGGAGAGCCGGGCGGCCAACCAGGGTTCACAGGACGTCCAGAGTCCGGGTTTGATCCGCGAATTTCGCCAAGGAGCGCGAGTTTTTGAGGCCGGAATTCAGGATGTCAAAGAACGGGGCGCTGGGCAACCTGGCCCCCAAAAATATTTGCTGCAAGTGAGCGTCATTCACCGCAAGTCCTGCCCGGGAGACCGGGTATGGCGCTGGCGGCGGCGAACCGGGAGGTAACGCCGGGTTCGATCCCCCGGAGGGGAGGATCGAACTATCTTGCTAAAATAGCATCGGATGATGAGTTGTCAAATGGGTTGGGGCCAGAAACGGCCGCCCCCCCGCCCCGGCGCGAGGGGGGGAATAATGATCCATGCCGGAGCGGTGGCGGTTGGTTAAGCTACCTCCTTTACCCCGGCGGGGGGGCTTCGCTCAAGGCGAGGGCCCGGTGCACGGCCTCGCCCAATGACTGCATCGTGCAGGGCTTCAGGAGCAGTTGCTGGAAACCAAATTGACGGACTTTTTCATCCGTCATGACGCCGTTGTAGCCGGTGGTCAAAATCATGGGCACCCCCGGCCGGATTTGCAGAAACTCCCGGCCGAGCCGGAGACCATCCATGCCCGGCATGGTGAGGTCGGTGATGACCAGGCCAAACGCTTCGGGTTGGGCCCGAAAAGCCGCAATGGCTTCCAGTGGGTTGGTCTTGGTGGTGACGGCATAACCCAATCTTTCCAATATTTTTTTGTTCAGGCGGACCAATGTTTCCTCGTCGTCGACAAATAAAATATGTTCGCCATGCCCGGTCAACTGGGGGGCGGTGGCAATTGGGGGGGCAGCGATTTCGGTTTCCAAGACGGGAAAATACAGATGGAACGAGGTGCCCCGGCCGGGCTGGCTGTCCACATATACCGCGCCGTCGTGACTTTTCATGATGCCATGGACCACGGCGAGGCCCAACCCGGTCCCTTCCCCGGCCGCTTTGGTGGTGAAAAAGGGTTCAAAGATGCGCGTCAGGGTGAGTGGATCCATGCCCGAGCCGGTGTCGCTGGCCGACAAGCGCACGTAACGTCCCGGGTGCAATTCCGGGTGGGTCAGCACGAAGGCTGGCTCCACGGACTCGACCGCGAGTTCGAACGTGAGCAGGCCGGGCTGGCCCCGCATGGCATGCCAGGCATTCGTGCCCAAATTCATAATCAACTGATGAATTGCCGTGGCGTTGGCCAGCACTGGCGGACACAAGCTGAGTTCCGTTTGAATCCGGATCGTGCTGGGCACGCTGGCACGGAGCAACTTGAGGGCTTCCAGCACGATGGGGTTGAGCGCCACCACGCTGCGTTCCTGCCGGCCCTGGCGGCTGAACGTTAGAATTTGTTTGACCAGGTCGGTGGCCCGCTTGGTGGCGCGCTCGATTTCGCGCAGGGAATGCAATACCGGCTCGTTGTCCGCCGCGTCGATTTTGATCAAATAGGCATAGCCGGCCATGGCCATGAGGATGTTGTTGAAATCATGGGCGATGCCGCCAGCCAGGGTGCCGATGGCCTGCATTTTCTGGGACTGGCGGAGCTCGCGCTCCATCCTGAGCTTGGTGGTGATGTCCTGGGAGACGGCCACATGGCTGACAACGCTTCC
>CAIZWI010000080.1 GCA_903936645.1 uncultured Verrucomicrobia subdivision 3 bacterium | reverse complement strand
GACCGGGTGCATTTGCATGTGCCGCCGGAACCGGGGGACACACACATCTATTATCTGGCGGGGCAAAGCCAGTGGCCGGTATTTTATTGCACGCTGTTTTTTCAACTGGGCTACGCGTTTTTTTGGGGGCTGGACCTGTGGTCCTTGTTTGACTCGCCCATCAGCCCCACGCGGCTGGGGTTGGGGATTGCAGCGCTGCCGCTGTATTATCTGGGGGCGATGGGCACGGGCTATTTTACCGGGCATTTTCTGCTGACATCAGAGCACCGGGGGCCGCTACCGCCGGCCCCCAACCCGGGGGCGACGCCCCGGGCCTGGCGGTGCTGGCGGCAACTGTGGTGGCAGCACCGGCTGAAACAACTCACGCTGCTGGTGGTGGTGGGCGGGTTGCTGGCTTACCCGTTTTTGCTGGCCGGCAAAAATCTGAGGGCGGTGCTGGGCCGGTCGCAGGGCGCGGCGGTGGCTTACTACCAAACCCTGGCCGGGCAACTGCCGCCGGCCGGCGCGGTGGTGCTCAGTCATAACCCGGGCCGGCTGGCGTATTTGGAGTCGGCCTTGATTCGCGCGGGGCGGGCGCGGCACTATTTACTGCTCAATTTTGACTTGCTGGCGACGGACCCGGGGTATGCGGCCTTTTTAGCCACCAAGAACCCGGGCTTCCCGCTGGGAATGGCGGTGGCGGCGGACGCCACGCCAGTGCAACGCGCCCAGGCGGCGTTTGCCTGTTTAAAGGCCTGGGCGAGGGACCAGCCGGTGTTTTGCCTGCCGCCGGCTCCCGTGGCCGAGCCACTGGCGGAATTTTTTAGTTTTGAACCGGCGGGCCTGCTGTGCCGGCTGCGCCCGCTGCCGGATCACGGGCTGCCGGTTGCGACCCCGCCGGCGGCGTCGCAGCGGGCGAACGCGGAGTTCTGGGGGGATTTTTCCACGCGCACACTGCCGGATTTGCTCGCGCAGATTCATCCATGGCAGCGGCCCGGGGGCGGTTTGCTGCGGGAATTTCTGGCGACCTTGCGGTTGGAACCGATCCCGGATGCCGAGGCCTTGTACATCGCGCCGTTTTATGCGAGTGCCTTGAATGACTGGGGGGTGACGCTGCAACGCGGCGGTGAGTGGCGGACGGCGGCGGCGTGTTTCGACGGTGCCCAACAACTGGACCCGGAGTGCGCGGCGGCGCAGATCAATCTGGAGTATAATGCGCTGGGACAGACAGGCCAGGCGGAACCCCTCCACGCTCCGCAACGAACCATGATGAGTCTGGGCGGCTACCGGGACTGGCAGCATGTGGTGCGGTCCGGCCAAGTGGATGACCCGAATTTCTGCTTCATGCTCGGCTCGGTAATGTCGGAAAGCCGGCAGTACCGCTCGGCGCTGGCACAGGTGGAGCGGACGCGCGAGCTGGATCCCCGGCGTCCGGAACCTTGCGCCCTGCTGGCGCATTTGTTTTTAAACTTGGGGGATGGCACGAACGCCCTGCGTAATGCGCAGCGGTTGCTGGAGAACGCACCAGGCAACCGCACCGCCTGGTTTTTGCAGGCCAGCGCCTCGATGGCGGTCAAGGATTACCCCGGGGCGCTGGCGGCGCTGGGCGCGGTGCTGGCGAAGAACCCCGCAGACACCCAGGCGCGGTTGAACCGGGCAATTGTTTACCGGCTGACCCAGCGGCCGGCGGACGCGCGGCGGGAGTATGAGACCATTCTCCAAACGGACACCAATGCGCTCTCCGCCATTTTTGACCTGGGGGATCTGGCGGATGAGGCAAAGCAGACCAACGCGGCCATCCAGCATTACCAGGAGTTTATGCGGCGCGCGCCCGCGCAAATGCCGCAGGTGGCGGTGGCGCGAAAACGCCTAGAGGCCATGAACGCCCCGCCGCCGCATTAGCCGGCGGACGCGGGCGGCGGCTGGCGGGCCGGTGGGGTCCGGGACGAGCGGTTTTGACCGGAAACGCATGGGCAGGACCGGGCCGGGTTGGCCATGGACGGCGAGCACTCTGCCAAAAGGTGACCGCGGGGGAAAAGCTCCAAATTCCAAGCACCAAGCACCAGAGAAACTCCAAGCACCCAATTTCAAGGGTCTATTGTCTACAGGCTGGTTGG
>CAIZWI010000079.1 GCA_903936645.1 uncultured Verrucomicrobia subdivision 3 bacterium | reverse complement strand
TCGGAAGTTCGCCATTATCTGCAAACCCTTGTAGTGCAAGGAGGTCCTGGCGTTGGGGATTACGAGAAATTTACATGTTTCCTTGCTGATTTAGCAGCAAGCAAATCTGCCGGGCTAATTTCCGATGAAAAAATGCATGAACTTTTGCGGGAGCTTGGCGACCCGATGACGCCCCAAACCATGCAGGGGTTGGCTTTTACAAAACCGCATGGATACGCAGGTGATTACGAAATTATTGATCGCATTTATCAGCATTGGATTTCCCCTTCAACCCAGTTAGCAAAATGGGATTATTACTTTCATGCTCAAGCCGCCCCAAAAGCAGTCAGGGCAAGAAAAAAATATTTCCAAGATTGGCTGACCTCAAGGGAAGGAACCATTGAGCAGGCCAATTTTCGGCTGCTTGATATTGCCAGTGGTTCGGCACGTGATGTTTTTGAATACTTCTCCAAAAAACCCCGGCACAAAAGTGTGGGTTGATTGTGTGGAACAAGATGCTAATGCAATCGCATACGCAGGCAACCTCTGTGCGCAATTCGCTGACCGGATAGTGTTTCATCATTCCAATGCACTTCGCTTTCGACCAAGGCAGACCGCACAACTCGTTTGGTCTGCAGGTTTATTCGATTACCTCGACAAAAAGGTGTTTGTGGCGCTCCTGCGTCGTTTGTGGCATTCGGTCATAGCTGGAGGTGAGCTTGTACTCGGAAACTTTTCCCCAGCAAATCCTACAAGAGCCTACATGGAGATTTTCGGGGAATGGTTTCTTAATCACCGCAGCTCAGCAGACTTGATTCTTTTGGCACAAAAGGCAGGTATATCGAGTAAATCGCTGCATGTTGCTTGTGAAACTGAAGGGGTCAATTTATTTTTGCACGCACGAAAGGATTAAATAGATTTAATGGATTTGCGTCAGCAACGCAAACCCTCTTCACTCCCCAAACAACGCCTGCGTAAATTGTTTCGCGTCAAACGGCTGCAAATCATCGGGCTTTTCGCCCACCCCAATAAACTTGATCGGCAAGCCCAGTTCCTTCTGGATGGCCACGACCATGCCGCCCTTGCTCGTGCCGTCCAGTTTGGTGACGATCAGGCCGGTCAGGGGCACCGCCTTGTGAAATTCCCGCGCCTGGTTCAGGGCGTTCATGCCCGTGGTGGCGTCCAGCACCAGCAGCACCTCGTGCGGCGCGCCGGGAATTTGCTTGCCAATCACCCGGTGCAGTTTTTGCAATTCCTGCATCAGGTTATGCTTGGTATGCAACCGGCCGGCCGTGTCGATGAAGAGAAAATCCACCTTGCGCGCCAGGGCGGCGGTCACGGCATCATGCGCCACCGCGGCGGCATCCGCCCCGTAGGCCCCGGCGATCACGTCCACTTGCAAGCGCTGGCCCCAGAGCTTGATCTGCTCAATGGCCGCCGCGCGGAAGGTGTCGCACGCCGCCAGCAGCACGCCGTGCTGCTGCAGTTTCACGTAATTGGCCAGCTTGGCCGAGGTGGTCGTCTTGCCCGTGCCATTGACGCCCACAATCGAAACAATCGTCGGCCCGCTGGCCGCCCGGATCAGGCCCGCCCGGTTGCCCGCCAGGCTTTGCTCCACTTCCTGCCGCGCGATGGCGAGAAAATCCACCCCGGCCGTGCCTTGCGATTCATAGGCTTTTTTGACCGCCGCAACGATCTGGCTGGTCATCGCCTGCCCCAGATCGGCCCCGATCAGCGCCGCCTCCAGCTCCTCGATGGACTCACTGGTGAGCTTGGGGGAACGGCTGATGATCCGTTTGATTTCATGGACTAACTTGTCCTTGGTCTTAAACAGACCCGCCTTTATTTTGTCGAGAAATCCCATGGGAAAAGTGGCCGGTGAATTATTTCGCGAGGGCGGCCTCGGCCCGGGCGGTGGCCGCCGCGCGCCGCCGGACCTGCACCGCCGCGGTCATTTTTTCCACCTGTTCATAAGGCAGCTTGACCGACCCAATCAACGGCTTGGCCTTGCTGTAACCATGGCAGTCGGACCCGCCGGTGACCAGCAGATGATGCGCATCCGCGATTTCCAGATACCGTTCGGACATGGTGGCCGTGTGTTTGGTGTGAAAGCATTCCAGGCCGTCCAACCCCGCCGCCGCCAGCCCGGGGATGATTTCATCCGTCCGGTTCAGTCCGGGATGGGCCATCACCGCCAGGCCTCCGGCTTCATGAATCAGGGCAATGGAATCAAGGGCCGACATGCGGGCCTTGGGCACCCACGCGACCCGGCCGCGCTTCAAAAACCGGTCAAACGCATCGTCCAGAGTTTTCACCAACCCTGCCTTTTGCAACGCCCGGGCCACATGCGGCCGGCCGGGAGATTTACAATTGGCCAGGGCGAACACCGATTCCGCGGTCAGCGGCACACCAATGTCATTGATGCGGGCGACCATCTCATGGATCCGCTGCTGCCGGACGGCCTGAAACTTGGTGATTTCGGCCAGCAACCGTTCATTATGCGGGTCCAGGAAATAGCCCAGCAAGTGGACTTCCGTGTCGTTAAACTCCGCGGTCAGTTCCGTCCCGACAATAAATTCAATCCCGGCCGCCGCACATTCCCGGGCGGTTTCGTCGCAGCCCTCGACGGTGTCATGATCCGTGAGGGCAATGGCCGCCAGGCCATGCTGCACGGCATGCGCCACTAGTTCCTTCGGCGTAAAAGTGCCGTCAGAAAACTGGGTATGCAGATGGAGGTCGGCGTACTTCATTTATTTAATGATCCGCGCCGGCCGCATGAGTTCACCCTTCACTTTGTCCAAAATACCATTAACAAATTTGCCGCTGTCTTCCGTGGAAAACTTTTTGGCGATGTCCACCGCCTCATTAATGCTCACGATGGGCGGGATATCCTGCCGGTTGAGCATTTCATAGATGGCCAGCCGCATGATATTGCGGTCCACCGCGGCAATCCGGTGAAAATCCCAGTTGCGCGTGTGCTTTTTGATGTGCTCGTCAATCTGGTCGCGCTGCTCCAGCACCCCTTTGATGAGCGGATCCGCAAACAACCGGGCCTCGGCCTCCTCGGTGGTGGGCGGGGGCAGGGCGGGACGCGGCCCCCAGACGGACGGGGCCTTCTCATCCTCCAACGCGGTGGTGCGCTGGGTATTCCAGAACAAGGCCAGCTCCGCTTCCAGATTCTCCGGCGGGTTCAGGTCATGCTGAAATAAAAATTGAACTGCGCGTTCCCGCGCTTCGCGTCGTTTGCCCATGGTTCACAGCATGCCTTAATTGGGGGGCGCGGGAAATTAAAAACTTCAGGCCGGGGCAAATCGCGGGAAGCCCGAGCAGCGGGCCGGGCCGGCGGGGGTGGGTAAGGAAAGTTTCCTCCCCCGGTTCAGTCGCCGGTGGCAATGGTCCACATGCCCTTGGGCTGGGTCAGGCTGCCCATGCCCACGGTTTGCAGCAAGGTGAGCGCCTCCACATGGTTATCGTGGAACAGGTAGTTGAACCGGTGATTGTGCAGGCCGTAGGCACTGGTGCCAAAATTGCCACTGGAAGGAATGGTGGTGCCCCCGACCGAGGAATCCGTCTGATAGAGGGAGGAACCGGCATAGACCGGGCCCAGACTGATGCAGGGCCAGATTTGGCCGACCAAATTCTGTTCGTTGGGCTCTTCCACCAATAAAATGGTCCCCGAATTATCCCGGACCACATTGCTTTTATAGCCCCGGGCTTCCCAATCCAGGGGACCGTTGTCCTGCCAGTAAATCCCCACCCCCTGGTCCGGCTTGGGCAAAGGATAGCTGTGACCAGCCGTGCTGACCTGATATTCCGAGCCCCAGGCCGGCCCGACGCCGTTCATCGCATAGGTCCGCCGGGAGCCGTAAGTCGCCCACGTAGGGGTCACTTGAATACTGTCGGCCGGACACAGGAGCACCGCCGGACAGTAATTTGGCGGACGGACGGATATTTCGAGCTGGGCCTGCGGGGTATGCCCCCCGATGTAGGAATCCAGCCAGTCGTCCCACGTGATTTGCTTGTAATCATCCACCCCATATCCCGCTGGGGGAAAGCGGTCGTCGTGATCAACTGTGAACATGTTGAACCCCAGGCCCAGCTGGCGCATTTGATTGGCGCATTGAATGCGCTGGGCCTTCTTTTTGGCTGAGGCGAGGGCGGGCAGCAGCATGGACGCCAGAATGGCGATGATGGCAATGACCACCAGCAGTTCAATGAGCGTAAAGGCGGGTGCGGCTTGGGGGCGGAGCTTGGGTTTCATGGCGCTTGGGGTGGGGTTGCCAGTTATTTATTTTAAAATCACCTGACCGGCGGCGATGACGTATTTTTTCCCCGCCGGGGGCGGCGGGTAGGTGATGGGATCTTTGCTGGCGAATTCCTCAAAGGTATGCGGCGGGGTATGCGTGTAGCGGACATAACGGCGCAACTCCGCGGTCAACTGTCCCAGCACCGCCTCGGTATCCTGGCCCGGCGCGATCGTTTGCATTTGCGGGTTGAGGGGTAAATCGGTGGGTTGGGGGGCCGCGTCCCGGGCTGGGTCCAGGCTCGTGGGCGGCGGAGCCACCGCTACCGGCGCGGATTTATGACAACCGACGGCCAGCCCGGCCAGCAAAACGAGTCCCCCGAGACCGCGCCGCAGCGGGGCGAGGTTTAAGGTCCGGCGTTGTATCAAGCTTAAATTCAAAGTGTAAAGGCCCCGGCGGGCGTTGGCTGGTGGTGGATTGATGATTCCGAATAATAAGGCGTTTTACCGCGCTTTGGCTAGCCCCTAAAATTAGCGACAGCGCGGGATTCAGGCTAGGGCAAGGCCGCCGCCAGGGCATAGACCAGGGCGGCCTGCCAGTTGATGGCGATCTCATTGGTGCGAAAATCCGCCTGCTCATCATGCCAGTCGGCAGCCCCCGGGTTGGGCCCGCCCACCAGATAGCCCGGCCACGGCGGCACAATATTGTCCGCCCCGGAGCGGCGGTCATGCGGGTGTTCGGGGGGATGAAAGCCCACGCCGGTGACATACGAGCGGCCATGCACATTGCGGCCCAGCAAGTAATCCAGCGTCGCCCGGCTGGCCGCAACGTACTCGGGGTGCGGATCCAGCCGGTTGGCCGCCTCCAGGATCACCGCCTGCCGCGCCACCGCCCCGTTGCCGCCCCAGCTATAACTGCCTCCCAACGGCCGGCCGTAACCGTGGGCCAGATGTTTTTGCACGATGACATCCGCCGTCACCAACCAGTGCGTGCGCAGGAGTCCGGCGAGCGCTTCGTCCCGGCCCGGGCGATGGGAAAACAGGTAGGTTAATGCGCCCAGATTGCCCACATTGCCATAGTCAAAAGACGCTTCCACCCGGGCTCCCTCGGCCCGGCAGCGGGTTTCAAAATCGCGCAGGCAATCGGCCCGCCCGGTGGTTTCCCATAATTCCGCCGCCGCCCACAGCCGCGCGCTGCGATCATTCACCTCGTAAGCACCGGTATGGAAGGCCGATTGGTCGGCCCGGTGATTCTCCGGATGGGTGGTTAAAAAGGCATAGCTTTTACTGGCGGCGGCCAGGCATTGGTCCGCATAAGCCGGCGCATAAGGCCGGAATTCCCGCGCCGCCTGGGCCAGCATGGCCACGAAATTCGCGGTGGCCGCACTGCTCCAGGGGACAAAATAGCGGGGCGTCAGCTCGGTTTCCGGCAGGATAAAACCCCCGAAGGACTGGGTGGAAACCTTGTGATAAACCGAGCCATCCGGAGCCTGCATCGTCAGCAACCAGTCGGTCTCCCATTTGATTTCCGCCAAAAAATCCGGCAGCCCCGGCGTGGGCTCACCGGTTGCGGGCAGCTCCAGCGCGACCTTTTGAATCGCCCCGCCAAAATCCTCCCAAGCCCGGAACAGCACCCCGACGGTGACCCCGGCGTTGACGACATATTTGTTGAAATCCCCGGCATCATGCCAGCCCCGGGTGGAGGCCACCCGGGTGTGCTGGCCGGTGGCCAGATCCAGCCAGGCATCGTTCGTGTGGCAGGCCGCGTGGGCAAAGGTTTGTCCCTGCCAGGTTTCACTCACCGCCGTGCCGCACCGCCATAAATAGAAGCCGCGCTCCACGGCATAAAAGGGCTCCACATAAACCTTCGGGCTGATGGTAAATGCCGCCGAACGGCCCACCCCCGGAACGTCCAGTTGGAAGGCCCCCGGGGCTTGCAACGCCGAAAAATCCGCCTGCCATAGGTTTTCCCCCGTGTCCGCGTTGACCATGGACGAGGGGATGGTATTGCTGAAGACCACCGCCCCGTCGCTGGCGCGCACCACGGTAAAGTTCGTGCAGCCCCGCGCAATGGCGGCATGTTTTTCCTGCGCCGGTACAAACCCCACCGTGTTCATCCGGATGTCCGGGGCGGCGGTGGGCGGATTGGTCTGGGCTGGGGCTGACCCGGCGGCCAGGCGGGTGGCCAGCATCCCGCAAACGGTCAGGGTGGGCCAGGGTTTGAGGTGAAAAGGGTGCATTTAAGGAAAAGTTTGGGTGACTGGCAATTGATAGCGCTGTTGCAACGGCAGGTCGCGCGAGGAACTGCCCACGCGAATTTCAAACTCATCGGCTTCCGCCCGCCAATGGTGCTGGCGATCATCATAAAACGCAAAGGCCGTGCGATCCAGGGGCACGGACACGCGGCGGGTTTCGCCGGGTTTAAGCCCGACCTTTTGAAATCCCTTCAATTCCTGCTCCGGCCGGGCCAGACTGGGATGCCGTTGATGGATATATAATTCCGCCACCTCCGCGCCCGGACGCTGCCCGGTGTTGGTGAGGTCGAATTCCGCGCTCAGCAGCGGTTGTTCCGCATTGGTTCCCGGCACGAGTTTCAAATTTGAGTATTTAAACTGGGTGTAACTCAGGCCGTAGCCAAAGGGAAAGAGCGGTTCCACATGCTGCGTGTCAAACCAACGGTAGCCCACCAGCAAGCCCTCGGTGTAGGTGACCGTGCCATTCGTGCCCGGATAAGCACCCAGGGCATGGGCCGGGGAATCCAGCAACCGCCGGGGGAACGTGCACGGCAGTTTGCCGGAGGGATTCACGTCCCCAAACAGCACGGCCGCCAGGGCATTGCCACCTTCCATGCCGGGATACCAGGCCTGCACCACCGCCGGCACCTGGCCCAGCCAGGTATCCATCGTGACCATGGTGCCTTCCAGCACCACCACCGTGCGCGGATTGGCCGCGACCAGTTTCTGGATTAATTCGTTCTGCCCATACGGCAGTTCCAAATTGGGGCGGTCAGCGCCTTCGCAATCAAAACCCTTGTCATGATTGAGTCCCCCGATAAACACCACCACGTCCGCCTGCCGTGCCGCGGCGAGGGCGCGTGCGATCAGGTTCGTGTCCCCACCTTTGTGGTAGCCTTCGGAGAACGTCACATTCACGGCAGATCCCACCCGCTGCAAGATGCCTGCCAACGGGGTCACTTCGTAAAATGCCTTGATCTCGGAACTATCCCCGCCATGGGCCTGGAGGCGCCGGGCGTTTTCCCCAATCACCGCGAGGGAACCGATTTTTTGGGGGTCCAGCGGCAGCAGTTGATCCCGGTTTTTGAGCAGGACCAGGCCTTCGGCCGCCACTTGCCGGGCCGTTTTTTGGTGGGCGGCGGTGTTCAGGGAACCCGGCTTGCGGGTGGCGTCCAGCACGTGCGTGGCCAGCATCACCCGCAGGTTGCGCCGCACCTTGTCGTCCAGACCGGCCAATGGATAATCACCATGTTGCAAGCCCTCGCGGTAAGGCCGGGCCAGATAAAAATCATCGTACGGTCCATCCGTGCCCATCTCCAGATCAAGCCCGTTCCGCACCGCCTGGCGGGTGTCATGCACCCCCGACCAGTCGGACATCACCAACCCTTGGAACCCCCACTCGCCCTTCAAAATGTGGTTGAGCAAATAATCATTGTGGCAGCAATGTTCGCCCCGCAACTGGTTGTAAGCCCCCATCACCGACCAGACCCGGCCCTCCTGCACCACCATTTTAAACGCGGGCAGATAAATTTCCCGCAGGGTCCGCTCATCCATTTCCACATTGATCGTGCCGCGCTGGTATTCCTGATTGTTCGCGGCGAAATGTTTCACGCATGAGGCAATGTCCGCCGCCTGCGCCCCCCGCACATAGCCGGTGGCCATCCGGCCGGACAGCAAGGGATCCTCGCCGAGATATTCAAAATTACGGCCGCAGAGCGGGGTGCGCAGAATGTTCACGCCTGGCCCCAGCATGATGTCCTTGCCGCGCGCGCGCGCCTCCTGGCCAATCACCTGGCCCTCGGCAGCGCCCAATTCCGGATTCCAAGTGGCCGCCAGGCAAATGCCGGCGGGCATCGCCGTGGAAAAATCATCCGTATGGCCGGAAGCATTCCACGTGTCCGGCCCGATATCCTCCCGCACGCCATGCGGGCCATCCGAGAGCCACCGCCGGGGGAGGCCCAGCCGGGGAATGGCCGCCGTGGTAAATTTGGAATCCCCATGCAGCAGGGAAATTTTCTCCTCCAGGGTCAGGCGGCCCAATAAATCAGCCACGCGCTGTTCCAAGGGTTGCTGCGAGTCCATGTAAATGGCCGTTGGTTCGGCGCACACGTTAAGGGCCAGGGCCATCAGGGCCACGCCCAGCCGGGAAGCGGTGTTTAATGTCATTTGAAAGCGGTCAATTAAAAGTGAATCACCATGGCTTTGCCGTGATACGGAATCGTGCGTTCCGGCACGGCGTCGAAGGCAAACGGCACGGGATGTTGCGCCCGGACCCGCACCACCTGGAAGGTGCGTTCCGAGAGCAGGCCCGCGAATGTCCCGGCGCGCCGGCCGATGGTCAGCGTCTGGTGCCGGTCATCCCAATGCAGGGGGATGCGGCTGCAATGCCCCTGCTCGTAAGCATAAGTTTGTCCATCATCCTCATACAACGTGAACGCGCCGTCGGCCCCGCCATACACCCACAAGGTGATCGGGTCCGCCGGTTTCTCGCTGGTGTATTGCAATTCCGGCCCCAGCGGAATAATGGACCCCGCCCGCACCTGTACCGGCAGGGAATCCAGCGGCGCCGCCACGCGCAGGCCCGTGCCGCCCTCCAGGTTTTCCCCGGTCCAGAAATCAAACCAGCCGCCCGGCGTGGTCGGCAGGTAAACCGTCCGCTCGCGCGCCTGATAGGTCGTAATCGGGCTGACCAGCAGGGCCGGGCCAAACAGAAACTGGTCTTTCAGATCCCCCACCTTGGGGTCCGTCCGAAAATCCATGACCAGCGGGCGCATGATGGTGCTCTGCTCGTGCGTCACCGCGCCGGCCAGGGAGTAAATATAGGGCAGCAACCGGTAGCGCAGCCGGTCGAATTTCAACTCCGCCTGGTAGGCCGGATGGTTGGTCGGCGCCACGTTCCACATTTCCCGGTAGGGAAATTGCCCGTGCACCCGGAAAATCGGGCTGAAGGTGCCAAACTCAAACCAGCGCGTGTTGAGTTCCCGCCATTCGGCCTGGTCCGCGGGGGGCATTGGATCCTGGCTGAAACGGTCCGGGACCGCAAAGCCGCCAATGTCCGTCGTCCAATAGGGCATGCCGGACAGGGCAAAACCCAGGCCGGCCGGAATCTGTTTGCGCAGGGCGGTCCAGGTGGCGGTGACATCCCCGGACCACACGGCGCCCGCATAATGTTGCTGGCCGGCAAAGGCCGAGCGGGTGAGAATAAAAACGCGCTGGCCCGGGGCGGTTTCCCGCTGGCCTTCGTAAATGGTGCGGCTGTTGGCCAGGGCATACCCATTCAACTCGCGCGCCCCGGTTTGGCCGCCGCTCGGGTTCGCCAGCTCGCGCTGGCCTTCCAGGGTCGGATACGGCTGCTCGATGTCCGGCTCGCTCGCGTCCATCCACCAGCCATCCACGCCCAGTTGGAACAGATCGTGGTTGATTTGCGACCAGAACATTCGGCCCGCCGCCGGATTGAAGGGATCGTAAAAGGTGTAGTCAAACCCCAGCCAGTCTTTCATGTGCCGTTGCAAGGGGCCTTCATACAGAAAGCCCCGCTGGTGCAGGGCGGCGAAATTCGCCGTGCCCGGATAAAATTTTCCCCAGACTGACACCATCAAATGGCTGTGATAGTCCTCATGAATGGTGCGCAGCCAGCCGGCGGGGTCGGGATACCGTGTGGGATCAAACTGATGCGAACCCCAGGTGTCCAGCTTCCAGTACTGCCAGTCCTGCACAATGTTGTCCAACGGAATGCCACGGTCCCGAAACCCCGCCAGCACGTTCGTGATTTCCTGCGCCGTCTGGTAACGCTCCCGGCATTGCCAGAGTCCGTAAGCCCAGCGCGGCATCAGCGGGGCGTCCCCCGTCAATTGCCGGTAACCCGCAATGATCTGCTCGGGTTCCGGCCCATGCACGAAATAATAATCCACCCCGTCCCCCACTTCCGACCACAGGGCCGTGGCCGCGCTGGGGTTGGGTGTTTTCCACCGCAAGCGCACGGTGGCCGGGGCCTGGTCCTTGGACCATTCCAGCTTGAGGTGGCAGGGCACCCCGGCCGTCAAAGGCACCTTCGCGACGTCAAACCACGGCAGCCAGCCCTGCCGCCAGTGGTCCATCACCAGTTCGTCATTGACCCACAGTTTCAGGCCGCTGGCGGAAAACGCCTGGAACTGGTAATCCCCCGTTTCCGCCGGCATCACCGCACCCTCCCAGCGCACACTGATATCGCCCCGGGACGGCAGCGCCGGGCTGATCATTTGGTTTTTGTTATTGACGGCATCGGGCAGCTCAATGGCCACGCTGGCGTCCACGCGTTGCGCCGCCAGTTGCTCAAAATGCGCCCCGCGATAGTATCCGGCCGTCAGCCCGCCCGGCTGGCCGTCCCGGGTCAGCAATTGACGGGCGGGAATGGCGGTGAACGGCCGCAAATCACCAAACCGGGAGTAGGCCGGATTGTCCCACAAAATTCCATAGCCACGGCTGGAAACCAAAAAGGGAATGACAATCGTGCCATTGTGTTGCCACAGTTCGAGGTCGTAACCTTTCAAATTCAACAGCCCCAACTGCTGTTGCCCCAGGCCGTACAGCGCCTCCCCCGGCTGGGCTTCCCATTGCTGGCCCACGTGCCACGTGCGCTCCCCCTGCACCACGGCCGGCGCCAGTTCCCGACCGCCGGATTGTTCCGCCGTCAACAACTGCCCTTGGCGGTCATAAAAGGATACCTGCCCGGTGGCCAGCACCACACGCACCACCAAGTCGGCGGTGGTGATCGTGGTCATGCCCTGGGCCGTTTTTGCCCGCCAGTGCGGCCGGGGACCACTGGCTGGGAGCACCGACCGGCTGGGATGCTGAAAAAAGCCCCGGTCCGGGGCACTGGCCACCCGCACAATATTACTCGCGCACAGTTGGATTTTTAAATACTGCCTGCCCACCGGCACAATGATGCCATCCGCCACGGTTTCCGGGACGGCCGTTTGGGCACAGGCAGTGACAGCCACCAGGCCGAGGGCGGTGAATGCGGCCAGCAGCCGGCGGCCATGGGCAGCCAGGCCGCGCAGTAAAGGAACGAATGTCATAAAGAATTTAATAGATTCGTCCCGATAATATAGGTTTCCGGAATTCTGGCTACTCGTCAAAATGATGGACACCGCCGGCCGTTTAAATCAACGATTGCATGAATTTTCCCGCAAGGATCAGGACGCCCTGTGGTCGCCGCTCGCGGCTGGGCCCGCCGCCCGGAACCGTTTCGTCAGGGGTTCCTCAAGGTTAAACGCTCGCTGCGCAGACTGGGTTTGATTCTCATTGCAGATTTCATAATGCAGGGGTGCCCTTGCTTCAGCGGCCAATTTGAGGGCTTAACTTAAGTAGTATCACTTCATTCTCCGCCAATGGCACGGTGGTATTCAGCTCCCCGCCGACCGGGATTTCCACCCCTTCACCCGCCTCCGGTTCCCCCCGGCTCGCCTCCCGCAGCGCGGTTTCCTGCACCCGGGTTAACTGACGCGGCGCCCCCATTTCCAGGTAAGCCGTGTAGGCATCATTATGATGGTAACCCACCTGCCAGCGTTGCAGTTGATATTTTCCCGGGGGCACCCCCGTCAACTTGACCGCCACCCGGCCCCGCTTGGCGGCGGGATGCGGCTGCCGAAAATACACATGGTTGGCCAGCTTGCCGCCCGTCGGATGGGTCAGGTCCCAGACCAATATCTCGGCGCCGCCATTGGTATCGCGGCAAACCCAGGAATGCGCGTCTGAATTTTTCAATTCCACCGGCCCCAGTTGGTTGAGAAATTGATAGGCAAAATAGGCCGGCTTTTTGATGCCCGAAATCGTCAGCAACCCGAAGCCCCCGTGAAACGGCGTCATGGCCGGACCGTTTTCCTCAAAAATGTCGGTGAACACCCAATACGAAAAGGAAGCCACCCCGGTCTGGGTGTTTTTATATTGCTCCAAAATATAGGGGGCCGAGAAATAAGCGTCATGCACGGGGTCCCGCGGGGAGTAGGAAGTGCTCCATTCCGTCACATGAATCGGCCGGCCGGCAAAGGCGCTCGCGTCGATTGCCGCCCGCTGGCTGATCGCATTGTGCGCCGGGGCCAGCAGATCCTCGCTCAAATACAAATACGAATTCCCATCCGCATCCAGCCCGCTGGGACCGCCGCCCAGGCCGTAGCCGTGATAACTGACAAAGTCCAGCGGCACATTGCTGGCCGTGCAAAACGCCAGCAGCGCCGGCACCCAGTCCGGTCCCGCACCCGACGGTCCGCCCACCCGATAGTCCGGGCTCACGCTTTTCACGGCTGCCGCCGTGTGGGCATACAGTTCAAAATACTCTTCCCGGGCCTTTTGCGGGTTGTGCGGACCCCAGAATCCGGGATAGTTCGGCTCGTTCCAAATTTCAAAATTCCACTGGCGCACCGTTTCCGCCCCATAACGCTCCGTCCAATGCGCCACCAGGTCATGGATCAAACCATCCCACTTTGCGTAGGACTTGGGCGGCGTGACATTCGCCTGCCACCAAAAGATTTTCTTGCCGCCGCTCGCCAGCGCGGCCGGCATGAAACTCAGTTCCACAAACGGCCGCAACTGCATGGCCAGCAGCGCGTCGTAGAGGGAATCCACATACTGCCAGTTATGCAGCGGCTGGCCGGCCCGGTTTTCCGCATACACCCCCATGTCATCCGAGAGCAGGCCGTGAAAGCGAATCTGTTTGAAGCCGATTTCCTGCTGGCACAACTGCAATTGCCGCTGCCAGTCCGCGCGCAACCCCTCGTTCGCCCGCCCGGCGCCAATACACTCATGGAACAGTTGCGACGTGGGCCCCTGCACGGCCTGCCAGTCAGCCGTGATCTGCCGGTCTGCGGCACCGCTGGCCAGGGCGCCCATGAACAAGGTCAAACATGCGGCCAGCCGGGGATAAATAATATTCATTAGTTTTTCGGGTGCAATGTGAACGCCCATCCTACCATGGCGGCGGGCGGGCAACATACGACATTTGACGGATAAAACGCCGCCGGAATAACCGCCCCACGGCCCTGCCCCGCAGGGCCCGCCGCCCGCCTGCTCGTCTTCCCTGGGCCATGATTACCGGCCCGCGCCGGCGTTTCCGCGATTCTACAAAATAATTGATAAGAAAATGTGACAGCGCGAATTCTCCACACTATATTGCAATGTCAAATGGAAAAGCATTTGGAGATGGAACTGGACCGGTTGCGCCAGCAATTGCTGCGCATGGCCAGCCATGCGGAAAACGCCGTGAGCCTCGCGCTGCAAGCCTTGATGCACCGCGACCACGATCTCGCCCTCAAGGTCAAGGAAAACGACCGCATCATTGATCAGTTTGAAGTCGAAATTGACAACGAAGTCATCCGCCTCCTGACCAAGGCTCCCCTCGCCACCGATTTACGCATGGTCACCGTGGCCATGAAAATCTCCCAAAACTTTGAGCGCATCGGCGATGAGGCTTCTAAAATTGCCAAGCGGGCGCGCGATTTAAGCCTCGAACCGCCACTCAAGCTCCACCTGGATGTCCCCCGCCTTTCCAGTCTGGCGCAGGACATGCTCAAGGCCGCGCTCGATGCCTTCACCCACCGCGATCCCGCCGCGGCCCGGGCCGTAATCCCCCGCGACCGTGAGGTCAACGCGGTCAACCATGAAATCCATGCCGCCCTGGTGCAGCACATGATCGCCAGTCCGGACAATATCAGCCGTTGCTTGCACTGGCTGGTCGTGGCCAAAAGTCTTGAGCGCATTGCCGACCATGCCACCAATGTGGCTGAGTATGTGATTTATTTTTGTGAAGCCCGCGACGTGCGCCTGACCAGTCGCTCCCTCCAGCCCGGCCAGTGGGAACCCCAGGCCGCCATGGCCACCCGCTAGTAATTAGTTTGGTTTTAGTTTAACGGCCCCCTGACCCCGGCTTAACCGGAATCCCCTGCATTTCCGGCTGGTTCGGCTTTCCTGCATCTATTTCGCCGACCCGCCTTGCAGCACCTTCACCCGCGCCTTTACCAGTTCCACTTCCCGCAAATTGGGCGGAGCCAATTCGAGAAAAAGCTGGTAATTAGTCAGCGCTGCGGCCGGGTGACGCTCCCGGTCATCCATGTCGCCCAAGGCATAATAAGCCCGGTAATCATTCGTGTTGATTTGCCGCAACGCCTGGTAATCCAGCCGCGCCGTGGGAAACTGCCCAAGGTCCCGCCAGGCCTGTCCCCGGTTCAGCAACGCCAATTGATTGGTTGGCTCCATGGCCAGCACCTGGTCGAGGAGGGGAATCGCCTGGGAATAGCGGTTCATCTGGATCTGCGTGGTGGCCTTGAAC
The DNA here is from genome assembly GCA_903936645.1 of uncultured Verrucomicrobia subdivision 3 bacterium. Classification (GTDB taxonomy): domain Bacteria; phylum Verrucomicrobiota; class Verrucomicrobiia; order Limisphaerales; family UBA11358; genus UBA11358. The sequence continues at coordinate 8,503 of CAIZWI010000079.1, read as the reverse complement.
ACCATGCCCAGCAGGTTGGTCGGCGACCGTTCCAGCAACTCATTCGCGGCCACCAGCGCGTTGGTATAATCGCGACACGCCGAAAACATCGCCGTAAGACTGGTATACGTGTCCATCCGGTCCGGGTTCATGACCTTGACCCGTTCATACTGGCTGATCGCCGGCCGGTAGAGCTGGCTTTGCGACATTAAAGTGGCCAGCAGGTAGCAGAAATTCGGCTCATCCACCGCCCCGTCCCGCAGCACATGCCGCAAATCCCGGTATTCATTCAGGCCCTCGGAAGTCTCCCGGGGGGTCTGAATCGGCGTGGCCCGGCCAGCCTGGTGATCCGCGTTAAATTTCTGGTTTAAATGCGCGGCGATATTGTTCGGATTCAAGCGCAGCGCGTCCGCAAAACATTGCCCCGCCGCCGCCCACTGCCCGGCTTTTTGGAGCTCCACCCCCCAGTCATTCAGCGCTCCGGCATAAAAAGCGCCCGCCAGTTGCGCTTGCGGGTCCGTTTCCGGACCAAAGCGGAAGGTGTGCAGAAACCGCTTCAACAAGCCATTCACCGGCGCGTGGGGCGCCGGATCCGTCTCGCGCACCAGATCCGCAAACTGCTCCGTGTGAAAGCGATCCCAGAAACTTTGATTCGCCTGCCGGCGCGCGTCGGACATGGGTTCGGCAAAGGCCACGTCCCGCGGGTAGGCGCGCAGGTGGTACAGCAGTCCTTGGGGCTCAAAATAGAAAAACTCCGCCAGGGTTTCCGCCATGGGAGCCGGGTGCAGGGCGTAAATCTCATGGTTCGTGCCCAACTGTTGCAGCAAGGCCACCGGCAAGATTTTGCGCCGCTCCGCCTCCGTGACCTGGGGCAGCTTCACGGTCAGATTAAAGCCATCCGCCTGTTGTTGAAGAATATCCAGGTACTCCGGCAATTCCGCCAGGGCCTCCAGATTAATCAACAGGTATTGCCGCTGCCGGCCGGCCTGCAGCAGGTCCGCTTGCAGGCTGATCAGCCGGTAGGCATCCGTGCCAATCACCACCGCCCCCGCTGGCGGCAGATCCGCTGCCATTTGGTGAATGTAAGCCGCTGCCGGGTCGACCCGCTGGCGGTTCAAAACTGGCAAATTTTTGCACAGCAACGTCACCGGAATGCCCGCGGCCAGCAGGAGGGTCCCCGCCAGCACCAGGCGCTTGAGCAGCCGGGTGAGAAAACGCAATTGCTGCTCCCGCCGTTCAAATTCGCTCACCTTCAACCGCTGGATGGGTTCCGGCTGGGTTTCTGAGGTCAGCAGAAAATGGCCCGCAAAAAAACCAATGCTCAGGGCCTCCAGAAAGTAGAGGGGCAGCGTGGGCATGGCCGGGGCCAGCCGGCGCGGGCTCAGCGGCGCATCCAGCATGATCCACAGGCCCATCAGAAAAAAGAACCCATAGACCAGTTGAAAAAACACCGCCCCGAGAAAGTAATTCACCCGGTTGAACCCGGAAAGAAAATGGTAAAAACGGAGGCCAATCAAGAATACCGGCAGCACTGAAATCAAGAAGAAGGTGAAGAGCAACTGCTTGGGTATATGAACGAGCGCGCCCTGATAGGTTTTCAGCACATACTTGAAGGCCGGCCAGAACGCCGTGTGGGCCACCGGGGTCAGACTGGCCAGCCCGGGCAGCAGCAATACCAACAGCCCGCCCGCCAGACCGACCGCCGGCAATTGCCACAACAGGTGCACGTTCAATTTGCTCCGCCCGCTGGACAATGATTCCAACTGAAAATGATTGATCCGGAAAATGCCTTTGACCACCAGCAGCCCCAGGATGAAAACCGGCAAAAACCAGACCATAAACCAGTCATTCGCCATGGCCAGGCCATACACCAGGGCTCCGCTCAGCAACCAGGCATTCCGGCCGCTGGCGTTATATTCCAGAAAACTGCGGACCACATGGGCAAACATCAGCAAATTAATCATGCTGCTGGTGGCGGTAATGGCATTTTGCCAGAAACTTAATTGCCACCCGCAAACCAGCACCGCCACCACGGGCGGCAGCCACGGCCAGCGCCGGGTCATCAGTTGCGGGGGCTTAAACGCCAGGGTGAGCTGGGGATCCGCCGCCTGTTTGGAGAGGTCATGCGGCAGCAGTGCCACCGCGCGCGCCAGCCACACCAGGCTCAAGGCCGCGCATCCCGCCGTGAACCAATTCAAGGCCACCGGCACCATCGCCCCGGGCAGCCAGTGGAAGGGATACGTCACCAAATAAGTCACCGGTCCCAGGACCGTGGGCGACCACAGCAGACCCTGCGCGCGCGCCACCATGGCAAAGTTTTCCAGGTTCAGCGCATGCTTGAGGGTCAGGCCATAGAGGACCAGCATGATGCCGCCCAGCAGCCAGGGCAGCTGCCCGGCCACCCACCCGGCGCCCGGCCGGGCCGCCCCAGTGGGCACCGGCGGAACCGATCGTGATGGATTTAGATCTTCAACCATAAATGCTGGCCAGCCGTTCCGCCGGACCACCAAACTATGCGAATTTAGCCCTGCCTTCACCAGCCTTAAATCGGTTACATTGGTGTGAAGGCGGACCGCATGAATGCCCGCGCACAATTTCGTGCTCGGGTTCGGCCGCCCGTGTGCAACCCCGGGCGGCTGGCGGCTCCCGCAGGCTTGTAAACCGCCCTCCCGAGCGCTAGTTTGGATGCGGTCAGTCGCCCCTATAGCTCAAATGGATAGAGCACGCGTTTCCTAAACGTGTGATTTCGGTTCAATTCCGAATGGGGGCACCAATCTTATCACGCTGGCTGTTTCCTAACGCTTTGGTTGCCGCCATTTTTGTGACTTTTCGTCGGTGCCTCGTTGCCATAAGCTGCCGCCATGTTCAAACCCACCGACTTGTTCGACCTCGCGCATAGCGAGCACGCGGCCATTTTTGATGGCTGCCATTACGCCTGGGAGGCCCTTAGAAAAATTGAGCCCTACCTCGCCGCCCGGCTCCGGCCCGTATTGCCCCACCAATCCGCCGGACGGGCCCTCATCGGCGAACAAGTTTACATCGGCGAAGGCACCATCCTGGAAGATGGGGTCGTTATCAAAGGCCCCGCCATCATCGGCCGCCATTGTCAGATCCGCCACAATGCTTACATTCGGGAGAACGTGATCATCGGCAACCACTGCATTATCGGCAATGCCTGCGAACTCAAAAATTCCCTCCTGTTTAACGGCGCCCAGGTGCCCCACTTCAATTACGTGGGCGACTCCATCCTCGGTTACAAATCCCACCTCGGCGCGGGCGTGAAAATCTCCAACATCAAACTGCTGGCTGGCAATGTCATGGTGGAAATCGACGGCCTCCCCCAGGACACCGGCCTGCGCAAATTCGGTGCCCTCCTCGGCGACCATGCCGAAGCCGGCTGCAATGCCGTCTTGAACCCCGGCACCATCCTGGGCCGCGGGGCCATTGTCTACCCCAACGTCTTTTGGCGCGGGGTGCTCCCCCCCTACTCCATCGCCAAGAACAAAGCGGAGATCGAAGTCGTCGCGCGCCGATAAAGCTCGCCGTCAGGGCGGAGAAATGGTGATGCCTCCCCGAACCTGAGAGTTGATTGGATACCGGCCAGGCAAAGCTTGATCAATCCTGGACCACTGGGGGATTACTGTCCGGTTACAAAGGTTGAACGTTTAAATTTGCCGGGGCCATCTGCCGGGCCAGCCGCTCCGCAACTGCGCCCAATCCCTCCCCGGGCCGGAGTTCCATCCAGGTCGGATTGCCGTGCCGGCGGAACCAGGTCAGTTGCCGCTTCGCATACTGCCGGGTCCGGATTTTTACCAGTTCCACCGTTTCCGCCAGCGCCGCCGGCGTCCGGGCAGCCCGCCCCAAATACTCCACCACCTGCCGGTAGCCAATGGCTTGCATCGCCGTTTGGTTTTCCGCCAGCCCATGCTGCAATAAATGCTCGGTTTCCGCCACCAAACCGCCCCGGAACATGGCCTCCACCCGCCGGTTGATCCGCTGCTGCAAATCCGAGTTGGACCGCAGGAGCGCCACAAACCGCGGATTCGGCGTGCCCCGGGGGCCGGTCGCGGCGTCCCATGGCGTGCGTTGTTCGGAAAAAGGCTTGCCCGTAAGCCGGATCACCTCCACCGCGCGCACCACCCGGCGGGGATTCTGCCGGTCGATTCGCTCATAGGTCCTCGGATCGCTGGCCTGCAATTCCGCCAGCAACGTGACCAGTGGCAGCCCTTCCAACTCGGCGCGCAAGGCCGGATCAGCCGGCGGTGCCTCCCCCACCCCCTCCAGAAACGACTTGAAATACAAGCCCGTGCCCCCGCAGAGAATCGGCACCCGGCCCCGCGCCTGGATTTCGGCCACCGCCTCTTTGGCCCGCCGCGCAAACTGCGCCGCATCAAACGCCTCCGTCAGGTCGCAAATATCAATCAAATGATGCGGCACCCGCGCCCGTTCAGCCGCCGATGGCTTGGCCGTGCCCATGTCCAACCCCCGGTACACCTGCATGGAATCCGCCGAGATAATCTCGCCACCCAGGCGTTCCGCCAGTTGCAGGGCGATTTCCGATTTGCCGCTGGCCGTCGGGCCGGCGATGAGGATGGGCGAATTCATTTGGCCGGAGTGCGGCGGGACAGCCCGAGCGTGAGCCCCAACCCGGCCAGGAAAATCGGCACACTGACCAGTTGCGCCGGGGTCAGCCCGTAATGCTGGTGCGCCGTATTATAGTCACCACGAAAGAGTTCCACCAGGGAGCGGGTCACCGCATAGCAGAGCAAATACGTCGCAAACACCTGGCCATCAAATTTCCGCCGCCGGAACAACCAGGCCAGAAACCCATACAGCAGCAGATTCAGCCCCGCATCATACAATTCCGTGGGATGCACCGGGGCGCCGCCCGTGGCGTGGTCCGCCGGAAACCGGATGGCCCAGGGCAGGCTGCACGCCCGCCCGTAACAGCAGCCATTCAGCAGGCAGCCAATCCGCCCAAACACACTGCCCAGGGCAATGCTCGGCGCCAGCGCATCCGCCGTTTTCCAGAGCGGCATCTTTTTCCAACGAATCGCCCCCGCCCCGGCCAGGGTGGCCCCGATAAGTCCCCCGTAATAAACCAGCCCGCCATGCTGGATCATGAAAATTTCCGCGAGCGGCCCCCCCGCAAATTCATCCTGCCAGTACGTAATCACATAAACCGTCCGTGCCCCCAAAATCGCCCCGACCATCAGCCAGAGCGTCACATCCCCGATGTCCTCGCGTGACAGGCCCACGGTTGCCCCCCGGCGCGAAGCGGTCCACAGGCCCGTCAAAAACGCCAGGGCGATCATCACGCCATAGGAATGAATGGGCAGGCTACCAAGATGAAAGGCAATCGGTTGCACGCTACCACTTTAAGCCGTGGCGGGGAAAATGGGAATGCAAATTCACAACTCGCCAGCGGCCTGGCTACGCCTTAATTAGTGGCCATGGCCGCATGATTTTTCGCGGGCACCGGCGGTGTGGGCGGCAGCGGCGGCTGGCTCAAGACACCCGGGACCGGCGGCCAGGAGGGCACCCGCGCCACCAAATCCCGCCAGGTTTGCCGTTCCTGGGGCGACATTTGCGCCCAGCTTCCGGCATTGCGCAGGAACTCCGCCCGTTCCCCCGCGCTCATCCCGGCAAATTCGGTGAACGCGCGCAGGCATTGCGCCCGTTGCTGCACCGGCAGGTGACTGAAGGCTTGCAGGGTTTGCTCCATTTGGCCCCGCTCCGTGGCCGAGAGCGTTTTTAAGGTTTTTTGCTTCTCCGCCGGGGTCAGCTCAAAAAACTGGTTGAAATGGGCGGCGATGGTTTGCTGCTGGGCCACCGTGGCCAGGTCGGTCCCCGTTTGGTTCGTGCCGGCCACCTGCGCAAAATAATGGAGCGTGCGGTCATTCGCCAAAAATTCCGCCTGCACCGCGGGCGGCAACTGGTCCCATTCCGCCAGCCGGCTCTGGACGAGCGCCACCAAGTCATCCGGAATCAAGGCCAGGCGGGAGGCCCGGTCGGCCGGGGCAAGGTGCAGCAGGGGCGTGAGCTGCCAGCGCAATTCCGTGGCCCGCAACCGCAATTCCCGGGTGTCCGCGTCCAGCGCCAGATATTCACTAATCTTGGCCCGCAATGCCGCCCGGATTTGCGGCGGACGATTGGCCAGGTAGCTTTCCCGTTCGGCCAGCGACATGCTGAGCAAACGGCGAAACATCCCCACTGGAGAAGGCGCGGCGGGCAGGGGCGGCGTCAGGCTGGCCGCATGAGGCGCGCCCGGCACGGGCGGGGCGGGCAGCTGGGCCGTGGCCGTCAGCCCGCCGAGCAGGAGAACCCATGCCAGTAAAGTGCAACGGAAACCCTTCATTGCATCAAGGCCAGCAATTCGTCATCGGCCCGCTGGGCCTGGCCCATGCGCTTGATGGCGTCAAAATTTTTCCAGGCCTCCACGCCGGGGAGCGGGGCGTTGGCCGTCACGGCCGCCACACTGCGGGCCAGGGCGGTCCGTTGCTGGACTACCTCATAATGCCGCCAGGAAACCGCCGAAACCGCCACCACCGCGGCGGTCACCGCCAGCCGGGGCACCCACGCCGGCCAGGTCCAGCGCCAGCCAATGGCGGCCGGACGGGCTTCTTCCCGGTCAATGGCCTGCCACAACCGGGCGGTAAAATTGGCGGGCACCGCCGCCACCGGCAACTGATCCAGCGCCGCATTCAGGCGGGCTTCCCGTTCCAGTTCGGCCCGGGTTTCCGGGCGGTCACCCGCGCGCGCCTGTTCGGCGTCCGTCAGGGCCCGCCGCCAGAGCAACTCCCGCAGTTCATCGGAGATCGGTTTGTCTTTCATAGCCACCTGCTAAATAAAAACCGGCGCGGGCGGAAAGTTGCGGGAGTTTTTGCCCGCGCACCGGCGGTTCAAGCCGCAAGTCCACGTGCGGCGGCGGATTGTCAGGAAGCCGGATTTTCCAGTCAAATGGCCTTGTCAGCCAAGTGGTCGTGTGCGAAGGTATTTTTTGTATGGCAACATTGACAAAGGAAGCAACGCTTTCGGTCCGCCTCACGGCGTTGGAAAAAGGGAGTTTGGACGCGGATGCCCGCATGAAGGGGATTCCGTCCGGCACGGCGGCGGCCGCTTATATTTCCGAGGGGGTGCGGCGCAGCCAGTTCCCGGCGGTTGAATTTCGCAATGGCTCGCCGGGGCGGGTGGCTTATTTAATCGGCAGCCGCTGGCCGGTCTGGATGATTGTGTCCCTGGTCAAAGAATTGAAGGGTGACCTGCAAGCGGCGTCCGAACAAATCCGCAAACCCGCCGGTTTGGTGAAAATGGCCATGGCCTATGCGGACGCCCATCCGGGGGAAATTGCGGATTGTCTGAAACTCCATGCCCACCGCGATTTTGCGGGAATGAAGGAAATTCTGCCCGATCTCGAATTGTTGTGAGGATCAAGCTGCTGCTGGATGTTCATGTTTCGCCGGAGGTGGCGACCGCCCTAAAACGGCATTTCCCGCACTTAGATGTGAGGAGCATTCACGAAACCGACTGGGCAACTTTGCCCGACGAGGTTTTGCTGGAGTTGCTGGACGTCGAAAACCGGGTGTTGGTGACCCGCGATGTGAACACCATGCCGGGACACACCAAAGCCCGTATTGCCGCCGGCAAAACTTATGCCGGGGTGATTTATGCGGACAGCAAAAAGCTTCGCCAAACCGATACGCGCGGTCTGATTCGCCGGTTGATTGAAGTTTTGGAAAAGCACGGGGACGAGGATTTTAATTGCCGGTCGGGCTGGCTGTGATAACCGGGTTCCCTGAGGGATTGATGCTGGCGTCGGCCCTACAGGCCTCGGAAAACTAGATTGGCGTTTACCTGGGCCGCCGCTCGTCGGACTCGCTTTAGCCCAGGCTATAATATGTCGGGCTTTCAGCCCTATGCCGGAATCAGGCGTCGCGACGCGACACGGTACGGTGGGTGAACCAACTTCGAGGGGAAGTGAGCAGGGCGAACCGCGGACAGGCAAGCGGGCTCGTTCGCCGGTTGCTTGAAGGGTTGGCAAAGCATGGGGATGAGGGTTTAATCAAGCACCCAGGGCTTGCCGGAGGGCCGGCCATATGCCATGTTTGACATGAATGAACTGGATCCAAAACATCGCCCAATGGCGCGACTTGTCGCCGGAGGCCAAACTCCGTCGCCGTTGGGAAGCGATCCCGGCGGATGTGGCCCAGAGCATGGCGTTCGAGGGGGAACCAGTGCCGATGGAACGCATTCGCGCGACACTCGCCCAGATCGAGCCACCCGCTTTGTTGAAACGACCCGAGGCATTTAAAGCAAACCCTGTTTCCGTTTCCTCTGCATTTCTGATAATCTTTCTATATTGGTCAATGTTCTTCGGTTTTGCTTTTGGGTCAAGGATACTGCATACGCATTTGGCAATCGTGTCAATTTCAGATGCTGATGACAGAAGCAAGTGCGCCAACTCAATCGAATAGGTGTTAAGATTATCTTTACAGAACTCAACTTAACGGGACACGCTAGATCG
>CAIZWI010000078.1 GCA_903936645.1 uncultured Verrucomicrobia subdivision 3 bacterium | reverse complement strand
GTAACAGTACTTTTGGCGCAACGTATCCCTTTTCCCGTCCCAGCGCCCCCGCCAGGGTAACAATACTTTTGGCGCAATTCGCTCACACCCGACAGGAAACAAACCTTTTAAGCTCGCTTGACACCGGGCCGGTCGCTGGTATTCTCCCATGCTCCGTTGGACCGATTTATTCGCCGCGGATGAACACAATAAGAATTTATGAAACGCCAGTATCAACCGTCTAAAATCCGCCGCAAGCGTCAGCACGGATTTCTCAACCGGAATTCGAGCAAGAGCGGCAAGGCCACGCTGGCCAATCGCCGTCGCGTGGGGCGGAAACGCCTGACGCCGGTTTGATCCGGTCATGCACGATGACCCGCCGGGCCATTGGCGCTTGGGCCGTTCGCAGCGTGTGACGCGGAACCGCGATTTCATGCGGGTGCGCGCTCAGGGCCAGCGGTTGGTGGTGGGTTGTCTGATTGCAAACTGGCAGGCGCTGCCGGCGGGGGCCGGTCCCCGGCTGGGGGTGGTGACCAGCAAGAAAATTGGCAATGCGGTGGCCCGGAGCCGGGCGCGCCGTCTGCTCCGCGAGAGTTTCCGGCAGCACCAGTATGAATTGGTGAAGCCGGTTGATTTGGTTTTGGTGGCCCGTCCTTCCATTGCCAGTTGCGACTTTGCGCGGGTGGAAAAGGATTTTTTAACGTCCTTAAAGCGGGCCGGTTTGTTAAAAGCAACTACCTCGTGAACCTCATCCAACATTCGCTGGTGCTGGGCATTCGCGTTTACCGCCTGGTGCTGTCACCGGCGCAGGTTTATTTATTTGGGCCCACGACGGGCTGCCGGTTCACTCCCACCTGCTCGGCTTATGCCTTGGAAGCGGTGACCACGCACGGGGCCATCCGGGGCTCGGCGCTGGCGGTGGGGCGGATTTGCCGTTGTCATCCCTGGGGGGCAGGCGGGCATGATCCCGTGCCCGGCCGATCGTTATCCCCGGCCCCGGCTCCGGCCCCGGCCGTTCCGACTTTCCCCGCAGCGCAACCTCTTTCATTTTCATGGACAGACTAGGAATCATCGTCGTTTCAATTTGTGTGTTACTCATGGGCGTCTGGCTTTATGAGGAGCAGCAATACGCCAAGCAAGCCCTGCTGTATCAAGCGCAGCATCCCGCGCCCGCTGTGCCGGCGGCCGGAGCCACGCCGGCGGCGGCGGCGGTTCCGCTGGCCACGCCAGTGGCGGTGGCCCCGTTCAACACCAATCTGCCGGAGCGCACGCTGGTGCTGACCAATGCCAATGCGCGTTACACCTTCACGACCCGGGGCGGGGGGATCAAGACGGTGGAGTTGCTGGATTTTCCGCAATCCATTTCCCGGCGCTGGAAGAAAACGCAGGACTCGGATGCCCTGGCCACTTTGAACACGCACTCGCTGGTGCCGGTGCTGGGCATTCTGGGCGAGCCGAGCCTGGTGGGGGATGGGAATTTTGCCCTGACCCGGACGGCCACAGGCGGGGTGCAGGCGGAGAAATCGCTGGCGGGCGGCTTGCGCATCATCAAGACGTTTCAGCTGAGTTCGAATTATCTGGTGAATGCCACGGTGCGCCTGGAAAACCGCACGGAGCGGCCGCTGGCGTTGCCGGCCCAGGAATGGGTGGTGGGCACGGCCACCCCGATGGATGTGGATGACAATGGGATGGTGGAAGGGGCGATGTGGTATGACGGCAACGGGATTCAAGAATGTGCGCCGACGTGGTTTGCCGGCTCGGGTTTTGGGTGCATGCGGGGCGCTCCCCGCAGTGAATATCTGGTGGGTTCCAATAACGTTTTTTGGGCAGCGATTCACAACCAATTTTTCACGATCATCGCCATGCCGCCCACCAACCTGCCGGCGCAGCAGATTGTTGCCCGGCCGATCGCCTTGCCCTGGCTGGCCACTGACCCCGGCGCCGCCGTTCCGCAGGGGGTGCAAACAGCGCTGGTTTATCCCGGGCAGAGCATCGCGGCCAACTCCGGGGTGGAACGTTCTCTGGTGATTTACGCCGGACCCAAGGAGTATCGCGGCCTGGCCCGGATGGGGGAGGATTTTGCCAATCACGCGGACCTGGTGATGAATTTCGGCACGGGTTTCGCCGGGTTTTTTGGCATTGGCTCGTTTTTCGCCAAGGCGTTGTTGCTGGGGATGAATTGGATTCACGACGTCACCACGCTGGGTTATGGCTGGACGATTGTGATGATCACGATCCTTTTGCGGGCGATGTTCTGGCCGTTGACGGCGGCGAGCACGCGGTCCATGAAGCGCATGCAGGCGCTGGCGCCGAAGCTTAAGGTTTTGCAGGAAAAGTACAAGGACGACGTGCAAAAGCTGACGGCCAAGCAATGGGAATTGTACAAGGAAAACAAGGTGAGCCCGCTGAGCGGGTGTCTGCCGATGCTGGTTCAGATGCCGGTGTTCATCGGGTTTTTCACGATGATCCGCAGTGCGATCGAGCTGCGCGGGGCGCATTTCCTGTGGGTCACGGATTTGTCCAAGCCGGACACGTTGTTTATTATTCCCAGCCTGGGCATTCCGTTTAACTTGCTGCCGTTGTTGATGGTGGGGGCGATGATCTGGCAGGCGCATTTGCAGCCGCCTTCCCCGGGGATGGATCCCGGGCAGCAGAAGATGATGCGTTACATGCCGCTGATGCTGTTGTTGTTCCTGTATAATTATTCCTCGGGGATGGCGCTGTACATGACGGTGAGCACGCTGGCCGGGGTGTTGCAGAACAAGTTGACGCAGATTCCGCCCACGGCGGCGGTGGCGGTGGTGGATACGCGCTTGACGCCGTCCGGAAAAAAGCAAAAATAAGCGGGAACACTTTTTCAATTTATGCCGGCCCAGCCCAAAGCGACCTTGGAACAAATGCTCACTCTCATGGGGTTTCCCGCCACCATTGAGGAAACGAAGCTGGAGGATGGCATCCTGCTGGATGTCAAGACGGAGGATTCCGGCCGGCTGATTGGCCGGCAGGGGCAGACGCTGGCGGATCTGCAATATCTGACCAACCGCATCCTGTTCCAACAGGATCCCAGCGCGCCGAAGGTGCTGGTGGATGTGGGCGGTTACCGGGCGGAGGCGCGGGAGGCGCTGATCAAGAAGGCGAAGGACGCGGCCGACAAGGTGCGGCGCTGGGGGGATATTGTGGAACTGGAACCGATGGGGGCCTATGAACGCCGGGTGATTCACCAGGCGCTGCGGGAGGATCCGGATGTGGAAACGCAGAGTGTGGAAGTGGATGGGACGGAGAAGAAAGCGCTGTTGCTGCGGCCGCGAAACCCGGCGGGGCGGTGAGGAAACCGCAGGATTTTTTACAGAAGGTAACGAAGAAAACGAAAGGGTTTTAACCGCAAAGAACGCAAAGAACACAGAGAGAAGGGCGGGAAACCCTTGAGATTTGAAGGCGGGAACATTTTTCTAATTGTAGACTTGCCGGTAATTTGAATAATTCGCGCCAATTAAACTCCAAGGATCGATGAAAGACATTAAGGCGCTGAGTGACCAAGTGCGTCAGATTGCGTTTGATATTCACGTCTACCATGGGCATGGGCACTTGGAGAAGGTTTACGAGAATGCCCTGGCGCATCGCTTGCAAACTGCCGGTCTGGAGGTGAAACAACAACATCGGATCAATGTGTTTGATGAAGATGGCACTCTCATCGGCGAATACGCGGCGGATCTTTTGGTGGAAGGGGTGCTGATTATCGAGTTAAAAACCGCCAAAGCACTTGCGCCGGAGCATGAAGCCCAAATTCTGGGTTATCTCAAATCGGCACGTTTGGATCATGGCTTGCTGATCAATTTTGGTTCCTACAAATTCGAAATTCGGAAATTTATTTGGGCACTTCGGCAAGCGGGCGACAGACTTTAATGGCTGATTGAACTAAAATCCGGGTTTATCAACCTCAAAGAATACAGAGGGGTAACATCGGGTGTGAGACAAAATTCTTCCGGCAGGTTCATTTTCACGGGTTTTGGGATAATAAGCATCTAGAAGTCTAGGGATGGC
>CAIZWI010000077.1 GCA_903936645.1 uncultured Verrucomicrobia subdivision 3 bacterium | reverse complement strand
GGGCGGGGTCCAGCCACTCTGTGGCTGGCTAATTTCCGGGGTGCCTGCGGCACGGTTTGGGGGGGCGGGGTGGGCGCAGCGACCCCACCCAGGTTGGGGGGACCGCATCCCAAGAAAAAAATTTCAGGATGCGGCGCGCGGCCGGCAGGACGGAATGGCCGGCAGGACGGCTGCGAATTTACCGGTTCCTTCGCCACATGGGCATGCTGCGAGGAGGTCCGGGCTTAAGCCTCGGTATACGCCACTTTTCTCTCCAGCACGAGGCCGGCGGGGAAAATCTTTTTGCCGGTGACTTTGAGGGATTCACAGTTGACCAGCGAGGGGGCGCCGTGGGGGAAGGCGGCTTCGAAATCCGGGAGCAATTTATAATATTTGTTGTCCAGATCGATCACCGGTGGCTGGCCGTGGCGGGAGGGATCGAGGACGAGCAAATAATCCTCGGTGAGCACATAGGCATCCGAGCGGAGGGCGAGCAAATCGGCGGTGGTTTTGACGGGGGCGAACCGGGTGCGGGGCACGACCACCGCGCCGGTTTGGGCAAAACATTCGATGGCGGCGCCCATGGCGCTCTCGATCTGGATGACCTTGGGCGAGGCAGCGTCGCGGGGATCGACGGTCTTGGTATTGGTGATGAGGGCGAGGGGCAGGACGCCGCCGCGTTTTTCGAGCTCGGCCTGCAAATGGTCGAGCCGGATCCAGAGATTGTTGGTGTTAAAGAACCGGTGCCGGGTGATGTCCTGAAATTGGGTGTCATCGGCGGCGGGGCATTGGGCGCTCTCGCGCAGGAGGAGGCGGCCATCGGTACGGCGGCGGGCGAGGTGGCCGCCTTTGCGATCGGCCGCGGTGCGGGTGGCCACTTCCATGAGGAAGGAATCGCCGGAGGCGGCAAAATGGTTCAGCAGCCGCAAATCCACGGTGGCACCGAGGTTGTCCGAGTTGGACACAAACAAGTATTTGATGCCGCGGGCGAGGAGCTTGGCGAGCAGGCCGCAACCGAGCAGGGAGGGATACAGGTCGCCATGTCCCGGCGGGCACCATTCCATTTCCGGCGCGGCGGGCCAGGTGACGGGCCGGAGGGTCGCGGCCTCGAGTTTCGGGACTTTGCTCTGCAAAAAGTCCAGTTCGCCAGCGATGGCCAGGGAAGGATACTTCTGGAGGTAGGCGAGGGTGTCGGCCTGGGTGCTAAAACTATCCATCAAGTAAAACGCCAGCTGGGGGGCGCCGCTCTGGGTGCGGAGGCGCAAGATTTGTTTGGCGATGAAGTCCAGGAAGGTGTCCTCGCCCTTAACCCGGATGAGCGATTTGGCGCGGTCCAAGCCCATGCCGGTGCCGAGGCCGCCGTTCAATTTGATGACGGCCAGTTGGTTGAGCAGGGCCCCGGATTCCGGGCCGGCGGCGGGGAGGGATTCCAACGCGGGCAATTCGGCCACGGGGTCAATGGTGGCCTCGGGAATCTGGCCGCGTTCCCCGGCCGCGACTTTTTCCACGGCGGCGAGAAACGCCCCGATGGTGGCACCGGTCACGCCGCCGGCGCGCATTTTGGCCTCAATCACTTGCGAAATATCTGGATTCATGGTTTGGTTACTCCAAGGTTTTTCTGGACCCGCTGGCATGGTCCGAGCCAGGCGGCACCGGGGCAGGCTAATGCAGGGTGAACGGCCCTAAAAGTTTAAAATGTGGGCGGGGGGGTTAGGCACGGAGTGGCTGGACCATTTCCGGGGTGCCTGCGGCACGGTTGGGGGGGCGATGTGGGTGAGTATCAAGGGTGGAGATGACGGTTTTTTTATTGTATGGCGGCAGGGAGCGGGCGGGGAGTTCCACCGTCCCTTCAGGACGGGATGTATTGCGGTGGGTGGGGTCCAGCCACGGAGTGGCTGGCTCATTTCCGGGGTGCCTGCGGCACGGTTGGGGGGCGATGTGGGT
>CAIZWI010000076.1 GCA_903936645.1 uncultured Verrucomicrobia subdivision 3 bacterium | reverse complement strand
GGGCGCGGAAAATGAAGAGTCTAGAGCCGCCGCACCGCGAAGCCGGCGACGCAAACGGGGATTAAGGGGACACGGACTTGGCCCGGTAGAAGCGGCGGGGGAAATTGGTGGCTTTGGGGTCGGAATAAAACACGGGGCTGTTGGTGAAGAGGTTGGTGGCCACCGGGGTCCAGCTTAAGAAGTTGGTGGACGCTTCGAGGACGACGGTCTGGCCGGGGAGGGCGGAGTAATTGAAGCCAAAGCGATTGCTCACCAGACTAAATACGGTGCCGGGCGTGGGCAATTGGGGTGCCGGGTAATGCACGGTCACGGAGGAAACGGCGCTGGTAATGGAGGCATAGGGGGAGGACACCACCAGGGTGTAATTGCCGCTTTGATTGGTGCCGGGATTGATCAATTTCAAGGAGGGATAACCAGCGGCGAGGGACACTTTGCGAATGCGTTGATTGTAGGTGTCGGCGATAAACAAGTTGCCAGCGGCATCGGTGGCCACCCCATAGGGACGATACAGGCTGGCATTGGTGGCGGGCCCGCCATCGCCGGCAAACGCGGCGGTGCCATTGCCGGCCACCGTGGTAATGATGCCATTGGTGCCGACTTTCCGAATGCGCTGGTTGTAAGTGTCGGCGATGTAGAGATTGCCATATAAATCAACGGTCACTCCGCCAATATTATTGATGGCGGCGGCGGTGGCGGCGCCATTATCGCCGCTGAATGAGGTGTTCCCATTGCCGGCCGCGGTGGTGATGACACCGTTGGTGCTGACTTTGCGGATGCGGTTGTTGCCCTGGTCGGCGAGGTAAATATTCCCGGCCGCGTCGGCGGTGACTTTCAGGGGGCCACTCAAGCCGGCATTGGTGGCAGCGCCGTTGTCGCCGCTGTAGCCGGCAGTTTTGCCGGCGATGGTAGAGATGATGCCGTTGGTATCAATTAAACGAATGCGGTTGTTAAAATTATCAGCCACATAGATGCCCTTGCCGGGCACCAGCACCACGCCGGTGGGGCGGTTTAACGCGGCCTGGGTGGCGGGTCCGCCATCGCCGGCAAAATTGGCCACGCCGGTGCCGGCCAGTGTGCTCACGAGGGTATTCGTATCGATAAACCGCACGCAATTGCTGCCATATTCGGCAATGATGAGGCCGGCATTGCCCAAAGGTGCCACGTCATAGGTGATGCTCAGGCCGGCCCTGGCAGCGGGGCCGCCGTCGCCGGTGTGGCTGTTGGTATGATTCCCCGCGTAGGTGGAAATCAACCCGGCGGGGCTGACCTGGCGGATGGCAAAGTGCAGGGTATCGGCGATATAAACCGAGCCATCATGAGTGACCGTCAGGCCACGCGGATAATCCAATCCGGCGTTGGTGGCGGCCCCGCCATCCCCGCTATAATTGGTGGCGCCATTGCCGGCCAGGGTCTGGATCATATTGAGCGGCAAATTAGTGCCGTTCAGCCGCCATTGATACGTGTAGGGCCCACTGCCACCGATGGTGGGATCCAGGCTGAGATCGGTGCCCACCACCACGCTGTTGCTCCCGGGCAGGGACAGGGTCAAGGGTTGATAAACGGAAGCGACCTGGCTGGTAATGCTGCCGTAATCATTGGCAATGACGACGGAGTAAAAACCAACATTGGCGGGACCGAAATTCGTGATGACGAGGTTGGTGGTGCTGCCGGCGGGGGCGGCCACCGGGGTGCGGTTGAAATACCAGGCATAATTCAGAGGCGGGGTGCCCCCGGCCGTCACACTCAAGGTGGCATTGGCTCCCGGGTTCAGTGGCTGGCTGACCGGCTGGGTGGTGATGAAGGGACGGGAAACTGAGGTGAGCAGGGCGGGGGAACTGGTCACGCTACCGTACGGGCTGGAGACGACGACCGTGTAAGCGCCATCGGTATTGGAACTGAGATTCAGGATGGTGCGGGAGGGCAGGCCATTGTAGGCGAGTTCCCGCACACGGTTATTGCCTTTGTCGCCGATGTACAAATTACCCAGTGAATCGAGCGCGAGGGCGGAGGGTTGATTCAAGCTGGCGTTGGTGGCGGCATCGCCCTCGCCAGTGAAGGCAGCGGTGCCATTACCCGCCACGGTGGTAATGCCGCCGCGGGCATCAATCCGGCGGACCCGGTGGTTCTGCTGATCGGCCACGAAGACGTTGCCACTGGCATCGCCGAGCACGGCCACGGGAAAAT
The DNA here is from genome assembly GCA_903936645.1 of uncultured Verrucomicrobia subdivision 3 bacterium. Classification (GTDB taxonomy): domain Bacteria; phylum Verrucomicrobiota; class Verrucomicrobiia; order Limisphaerales; family UBA11358; genus UBA11358. The sequence continues at coordinate 11,179 of CAIZWI010000076.1, read as the reverse complement.
TGAAACTGGCATTGGTCGCCACCCCGGCGGCATCGGTGTAACCTTTCACGCCATTGCCGGCGAGGGTGGTGATCTGGCCGGTGGAGGAAATGCGGCGAATCCGGTGATTCGCATAATCGGCAACGAGGAGGTCGCGATTGGTGCCCCAAGTCAGCCCGGCGGGATTGTTCAAGCGGGCCCCCACGGCGCTGCCGCCGTCGCCGGTGTAGCCCGCCGAATTATCCAAGGCCCCGGCGATGGTGGAAATGAAGCCGTTCGTGGCCACTTTGCGAATCACATTATTCAACTGGTCGGCGATGTACACATTACCGGGTCCATCCACCGCCACGGCCACCGGGGCATGGAGACAGGCATTGGTGGCGGGTCCGCCGTCGCCACAAAAACCGGTGGTGGTCCCGCCGGCGAAGGTGTAAATGTTGCCATCCGACCGCACGATCCGCACCCGCTGGTCATTGGCATCGGCAATGTACAGGTTGCCGTTGGTGGCCAGGGCAAGCCCGGCCGGAGAAGCCAGTTTGGCGGCCATGGCACTGGCCCCATCGCCCAGTGTGCCATTGACGGCATAGCCGACGTACGTGGTGATATAGGGTCCATAGCCATTGGCGGTGGAGATGCGCACGCGGCTGTTGGTGGCATCGGAGATATAGAGATTCTGGTTCGCGTCAAAGATCAGGCCGGAGGGTGCCGCGACACTGGCCCCCCAGGGCACGTTGCCATCCCCGCCGCCGCCAGCGGTGCCGTCACCGGCGACCGTGACGAGGGTGTTATTCGGCAAATTCGTACCATTCAACTGCCAATGATAGTTAAAGGGACCGTTGCCAGAAACGGTCACTTGAAAGGTCGTGTTGGAGCCCACGAAATTGGTCTGGCTGAACAAATCGGTGGTGATGGACGGGGGGTAAACGGTGGTCACGTTCGCGGACTGGCTCACGGTGCCGGCATAGCGATTACTAACCACCACCTGATAGGAGCCGGCATTGGCCTCACTGTAATTGGTGATGACCAGGGAAGGATTGGGTCCCGCCTGGAGCAGGGTGGAGCCATTGAAATACCAATAATACGTCAGGGGCGGAAGGCCGGTGGCCGAGACTTGCAACGTCCCATTGGTGCCGTCCAGCCAATACTGGTCTTGCGGTGGGGTGACGATGGTGGGCAATGGGCCAATCGTGAGGGTGGTGCCGGGACTGACGGTGCCCGCGTAGGCATTGCTGACGACCACGGAATAAGTGCCGACATTGGGATCGTCAAAGTTGGGAACCGCCAGGTTGGGGCTGGCGCCGGCTTGCAACAGATTGGTGCCGTTTAAATACCAAAAACAGGTGAACGGGGGCGTGCCGGTGACCCCGACGGACAAGTTTGCCGTGGTTCCGCGCAGGACGCCATAGCCCGACGGGGGATTGGTGATCGCGGGGGGATAAACAATCGTAAGACTGCCCGAGGCGCTGGTGGTGCTGCCCGCGGTGTTGGTGACGACGACGAAATAAGTGCCGGCCTGGCCGGGGCCGACACCGAAGAGAGGAAAGACCGGGCGCCCGGTGAAAGCCACCTCCCGGACACGGCCATTGGCGGCGTCGCAAATATACACATTACCTGAGCCATCGCAGGCCAGCTCATAAACATTACGCAGAGCCGCATTGGGGGCCGGTCCGCCGTCACCCCCAAAATCGGCCTGGCCATTGCCGGCGATGGTGGTGATGACGCCGCTGGTATTGATTTCCCGGATCCGGTTATTGCCAAGATCGGATATGAAACAATTGCCGGAGGCGTCCACTTTGGCATCGATGGGCCAGTAAATGGAGCCATACACGGCGGGCCCGCCATCGCCGTAAAAAGTGGCGCCACCATTCCCGGCAATGGTCGAGATGTTGCCCGCGGCATCGATTTTGCGGATGCGGTTATTATAAGTGTCCGCCAGGTAGATATTGCCGGTGGCATCACAACCCAGTCCAAAGATGGTGGAAAACACGGCGCTGGTGGCGGGTCCGCCATCGCCCGCGAAGCCGGATTGGTTGGTGCCGGCGATCGTGCTGATGATGCCACCGGGGGTAAGGCGGCGCACCCGGCCATTGCCCGAATCGGCGATGATTACATTTCCGGAGGCATCCACGGCCACGGCCAGGGGATCGCTCAAGCTGGCGTTGGTACCGGGCCCACCATCGCCGGAAAAACCGGCGGTGCCATTGCCGGCCACGGTCCGGATAACCCCTTGCTTATCCACTTTGCGCACACGGTTATTACCCCGGTCCACGATGTACAAATTTCCGGTGGCATCCAGGCAGACGCTTTGGGGATTTTGCAGGCTGGCATTGGTGGCGGGGCCGCCGTCGCCGGCATAGGCGGCAGTGCCATTGCCGGCGTACAGAGTGATCACGCCATTGGTCGTCACTTTGTGCACCCGCTGACTCTGGTCGGAAATGAATAAATTGCCCTGGGCATCGAGCGCACAGCCCGAGGGCCAATTGAGACTGGCAGCGATCGCTGGTCCGCCATCGCCCGCGGTGCCGCCGCCGGCCACGGTGGTGATGAGGTTGTTGAAAATGGGCTGCCCATTAAAGAACCACTGATAATTGAAGGGCGGGGTGCCGGAAACTCCGACGGAAAACGTGGCATTGGCACCGTTCAAAATAAACAGGTTGGTCGGCGACTGAAGAATGCCGGGGGCGGTCTGCGCCCAGACCCCAAGCGTGGTGCTACAAACCAGCCACCAGATGCCGTACCAATAGTTTCTCATGCAATTATCGTGGATTTCCCATTTGGGTTTGGGCAGACGACGGACGGGAACGCCTTTTTATAATTTGTTTACCCTGTTCCGGCAACATTGATTTGGCGGGTAGGGGGCCAGGGTTAGGGTTTTTGGGCCGTTGGGGCGGGCGCTTCCAGCCAGGCCAAGGAAAAGTTGGCGAACACCAGGCGGTCGGTTTCATCGGTTTCAAACAGGCAGCCAATCGTGCCGTCGGGCAGCGCCACGAGGACCGAATAGGCAAAACTGCCCGGGAACAGGACTTTTTTCACGGGCCAAGTCTGGCCTTCATCGTAAGAAAGGTGGAGGGTGCCGTTGGTGCGCTTCAGGCTGTCCGGGCCGGAATAGAGAATCCGGCTGGGGACACTGGAGCCGGGGAAAGTGAGGCGGAGGATGGCGGCCATGCAACTCGGGTCACGCAGTTCGGGGGCGTCGCTGATGGGCGACCAGGTAACGCCACCATCGTGGCTGACGGCGGTTTTGCGGACGCGGGCACCGGCAAACTGGCGGCTATTGAGCCGCACGGAACCATCGGCGAGTTCGACCATCTGTACTTCGTTGACCTGGCTGCGCGGGCGGCCTTTGGCATCAATGATAATTGCGCCAGGAGCATTTTCGCCACAGTGCCAGGTGGCACCGTGGTCGTCGCTGAAGACGGCGAAATTCTGCCATTGCCAGAAAGGTCCTTCGTTGAACGGAAACAGCAGCCGGCCGGCGTGCGGTCCATGGGCAAGCTGAATGCCGATGCCCGGTCCGCTGGCGATGGTGGTGGCACCGGTGGGATGCTTGGTGGAGCGGGTCACGTCGAGTGGGAGGCTCCAGGTGGTGCCCTCATTATCGGACCAGATGAGGAAATTACGATAAACGTTGGTGCCGTCATAACCGGTGGCGGTTTGCGGGCTGGACTCCTTGAGATGGGCGGGAATGCGCTGATAGATCAAAAAGATGCGTCCGCTGGTTTGGTCGACGACGGCGGTGGGGTTGTTCAATGAATTGGCACCGTCGGCGGCGATGACGTGGGCGGGGTCCCAAGTGCGGCCACGGTCCGGGCTGCATTTCAACAGGATTTCATTGCCGGCTTGGTCGCTTTTGGGCGCTTTGCGGGCCTCGGCAAAGGCGAGCAGGGTGCCGCGTTTGGTGACAACGATGGCGGGAATGCGGATGGCGGGAAAACCGTCCTGGCCGGCGACAAAAACGTCGGAGAAGGTTGGTTCAGCCGCCCACGCCAGGCGGGCCATGGCGCAGACCATCGCCACCAGGGTGAGGGCTTTCATATGAAAACACGGGATACCCGTTTGGGGGCAAAAAGCAAACTATTTCAAGAGCCGGGCTGGGCGGTTCTGGCTGGTGCCTGCCTGAGCTGGCTCGGCGGCACGGCACCGGCCGCAATGGCATTTGAGCCATATATATTTTGATGCCCAGAAGCAGCTGAACTTTGAAGTCAGCGAACCGTATTGGGAAAGCAAAGGGGACTGACCGTTGCAGCGGGCTATTATTATACGGATGCGCTGAGCGATCACGCGGTGGATTTTATCAAGCACTACGCGGGGGGCTCCGCCCCGTTTTTTTGGTATGTGGCCGACACCGCCCCGCCTTGGCCGCAGCAGGGGGGAGTTGCTTATGCGCGTTCCCACCGCAACTTCCGGTCCGCCTCACTAATGGGCAAATCATTTATACTCGCAAAGCGGTATTTCATGTAGCCCAGGGCATCAAACTCCCAGTTTTCGTTCCCATAGGAGCGATACCATTGGCCGGAGTCATCATGCCATTCATATTCGAAACGTACGGCAATGCGGTTATCCAAAAACGCCCACAGCTCTTTTTTAAGCCGGTAATCCAGTTCCCGGTGCCATTTGCGTTTGAGAAATTCCACCACTTGGGCGCGACCATGGACGAATTCCGCCCGGTTGCGCCATTCGGTGTCCTCGGTGTAGGCGAGGGCAACCCGTTCCGGGTTGCGGGAATTCCAGGCGTCCTCGGCGGCCTGAACTTTTTGGCGGGCGGTTGCGAGGGTGAAAGGGGGCAGGGGAGGTCGGGGGTTCATATCTTTACGTGGTGCTTAATTTGGGCTTCCAGTTCGGCAATGCGCTGCCGCAGCGGGGCCACGGCTGATTCCACTTCCGCCACAGTATAGCGTGGCGTGATGTATTTGGGACAATTCCAATCAAAAGAAATGACGTCAATCATGAACAGCCGTTCCACGACCGCATGGACACGGGTTTCGGCCCATTTCGCCACCAATTCCAAATGTTCCCGGGCGTCTACCACGCGCCCATGGCCCAGGATTTTCAACCGCGTGCGGTTGGGATAATCCATCAGAAACAAGGCCACTTTATCATTCACCGCCAGGTTTCCAGTGGACAGCAACTGGCGGTTCCCAGAGTAATCCGCAAATGCCAGGGTGTGGTGATCAACCACCTGCAGAAAACCGGGGGCCCCGCCCCGATGCTGAAGGTAAGGCCAGCCTGATTCCGAGACCGTCGCCAGATAAAAGCTATCTCGCGCCAGAACAAACGACTGCTCCTCTGGACCTAATGGATCGCGCTCCGGCGCAATGGCCGGCACCCTGGACCGACCGTAATAATGTGCCTGGGCCCGACCCACGGAGGGAGTCGTTAATATTTGGAGGTATTTTTCGGGCATAAATGGACATTTTAGGCGGCCAGCGCCGCCACAATGGCCGATTTTGATTGGACCCCACGCAGGGTTTTTTGGGCCTGCCCATTTTTAAAAACGATCAGCGTGGGAATGGCCGTAATCCCAAACCGGTCCGCCAACTCTGGGGCGTCATCGATATTTACCTTGCCAACCAGCACCCGTCCGGCGAGGTCCGTGGCGACCTGTTCCAACACGGGTGCTATCATTTTACACGGACCACACCATTCCGCCCAAAAATCGACCAGCACAGTGCCTGGCGTGCCTTGCAGAGTTTCATCGAAATTTAATTGATTTAGGCTTTTCGTATTCATAGCGGTCGTTTCAATGTTAAAAATACCTATGCATAGGTAGAATAAACCCGGGAAAGGAGATCTTCAACAAGTTATTTTAAAAAACGAACGTGGTGCCGCAGTTGGTTTGAGGAGCGGTTCTAAATTATCGGGATTTTGACGTCAGTTTAAGATTTTTGGCGATCAAGGCACAGCGCTGGTCCACACACAATTTTGACCGCAATGGATCTGCTGGTGTGTTGATGACATAATCCAGCAACTGGTCCACTGTGCTGGTGGCCACATGCGTGCGGGTGTCGGACGAGCCGTAGTAGATGAAGACATCGCCATTGGCGCGGGCCACCCAGCCATTGGCAAACACCACGTTGGAAACATCCCCGACGCGCTCCTCGTTTTCCGGAGCCATGAAATAACCGCTTGGGGCATGGAGCAACTTCGACGGATCCTGCAAGTCGCACAGGAACATGTACAGCACATAGCGCATGCCCGCCGCGGTGTTGCGCACGCCATGCGCGAGATGCAGCCAGCCCTTGGCCGTCTTGATGGGCGCGGGGCCGAGGCCGTTTTTACCTTCCTTGAGGGTGTGGTAAAAGCGCGGATCCACAATGGTTTCCTTTTTTATCACGGCCTTGGTAATGTCGTCGCACAACCCCCAGCCAATGCCATCGCCGCTGCCGGTGGCGGCAAAATCCGCCATGGGCCGCGTATAAAAGGCATATTTTCCATTTACGAACTCCGGATGCAGCACGCAATTCCGCTGGTGGAGGGCCGGGGTCTTGAGGTCCGCCAGCCGTTCCCACTTGATTAAATCCTTTGTGCGGGCAATGCCCCCGCGCGCGATGGCTGCCGACAGGTCGCGCGGTTTGGAGGCGTCATGACGTTCGGCGCAGAACAAACCGTAAATCCAGCCATCCTCATGGTGGACCAGGCGCATGTCATAGAGATTCGTCTCCGCTGCCTCCAACTCGGGCAGGCGCACCGGATAATCCCAAAAGCGAAAATTATCCACACCGTTTTTGCTTTCAGCCACAGCGAAAAAGGATTTGCGGTCCCAGCCTTCCACCCGCGCCATCAGAATGATTTTCCCATTAAATTCCGTGGCGCCCACATTAAACACGGCGTTGACGCCCAGGCGCGTCATCAGCCAGGGATTGGCCGCGTGGTCAAAATCGTAACGCCAGGTCAACGGTGTATGCTCGGCGGTCAGCACCGGGTTTTCGTAACGGTCAAAAATGCCGTTGCCGTTTTTCTGCGGCCGGTTTTTTGCGCCTAGCAGTTGGTTGTGACGGAGTTGGAGCTGGTTTAGCTTTTTGGCAAAGGTCGTCGGGTTCATTTTTTGTCTTTAAGAGATAAAATTAAGGGGATGGATTGGGTTGGGCCAGTCGAAAAGCCGGGATGGGGCGTTCCTGCGTGCCGTCCGGCAACTCCCACCAGATGTTTAATTGGGTGGAGCCTTGGGCCTGTTTTTGGAGGATTTCAAAAGCATAATGTTTTCCGGCCGAGAGCTTAACCGCCGCCGAGGCGGCCACACTCGTGTGCGGCCACTTTTGATACGGTGTGTCCCGGGTGACGGTGGCAATTGGCTGGCGGCTGGATGGGGACGAACCGGTTTGCAACCACAACTCGGCAGGGCCACCCGAAGCCACCCAAAATCGATAAGGGCCGGATTGAGGGGGGATGATGAGACCCCGAATGTGCGCCAAGTAATTTGTGCCCGGGCAAACGGGCGTTTCCAGTGCCCGAGCAAGAATTTCGGTGGCATCTGGCGGGCCGGAAAAATCAGCTTTACCGAGCCACACCTCACGCAGGGCACCATTACCGGGTCCCGCTAGAAAGGAAGTGCTGGCGGCCTTGGCCCCGCTGGCAGTGATGGCATTGAACCGATATTTTCCAAAAGGGCCAGCCAGGCTTGCATCGGCAAAAGTGGCCACACCATTCTCGGGCGCGGCAGTCAGCGTACCCGTCAAGGAAGCTCCGGCTGCACCTTTTAAAGCCAGGGTGATGGAACCGGTGGCAGTTCGCACTGTTTTCCCATGCCGGTCCTGCCAAGTTACGGTGACGGGCGAATGCCGCGTGCCGCCCAGAGCAACATCCCCCGGGGGGGCGGGGAAACCAATTTTTACCGCCGGACCGGCGGGTTTATACGGATAATGCCGAAGATCTGGCAAATCGCCGAGATTAAGCACGTAGGGGTCGTTGTAAGCCTCCCGAAGTTGTTCCGGGGTGGTTTTTTCAAACAGAATGCTCCCCGACCACGTTGTAAAAAACAGCCAGCCCGCATGTTCCCGCCGGACCAACTGGATATCCGGCACGGGACCATTTTCACCCAAAGCGAGCAATTTGGTGCCCCGGGTGAGGGTCGTTAGCTCATCAAACACATCCTTCGCCGGACCGTGATTGCCATCCATGGGATAATGGTCCTGCCCGACAATGTCGACGTAGGCGTCGCCCGGATACCAGTCCGCCAAATCGGTTTCGGCACCCGGCGAAAACACCCAGATCAAGTTGTTCAGGTGATGTTTGACAGTGAAGACTTCAAACATTGTTCGCCACAATGCCCGAAAAGGTTCGGGTCCGCCAGCGCCCCACCAGAACCACCGCCCATTGGCCTCGTGCAGGGGCCGCCACAACACGGGCACGTGGGCATCGCGCAGGATGGCTAATTCGGCGGCGATGGCATCCAAGTCGCGCAACATGGCCGCATGCTCGGGCGTGCCTTCCAGTACGGCGAGCCGGATGTCAAACGTGGTTTCCTTGGAGTAAAATCCCGGTGCATTCATGGGCGCGCGCCAATGACAGCAAAATTCGGGAATGCCGTTGCGTTCGCGGTACCAGGCAATGCCCCGTTGGGCGGCAAAATGATTCGTCTCGTGCCGTCCCGATTTATCGGTGTAACCTGACAGATCCTGCGCCAGGATCGCCGGCAGATGGCCGGTGGTGTTGGTAATATAACTTAACTCCCGGGTAAGTCCGCCGGACCGCTGCCAGCCATCCTGCTGCCCGGAAATGATATGTTTGCCGTACGTATCCGAAAAAAACGCCAGCAACGATTGCGCCTCCGGCGAAGCGCCGGGCGTCACTGGCGTGTCGGCCGTAAAAGCAACGGCGGCCGGCGCCGTCAGCCAAAGCGACAGCGCGAGAACACAGTTCCAAGGCGGGCAATTTATCTTCAAGGTTGCCGGTAATTATAAATAAATTCTGGCAAAAGCCATGTCGTGTAAACAGGGGACATCATTCAGTCTTTTTCCCAGCCGGTGGGCCGTTTAGAATCCGGGAAATCCAACAACACTTGGTCACTCAATTTATGAATCACCCGGTTTATTCCCGCCGCAATTTTATCAAAACCAGCGCGCTGGCCGTGCCACTGCTGGCGGCCGGATGCGCCCACCTGGGCGGGGGATCGCCGCGGGCGGAGGATTTTGTGAGTGTGCGGCAGGGCGAATTCCACCTGCGGGGCCGGCCACATTATTATGTCGGGGCCAATCTGTGGTACGGCTGCTATCTCAGCGACGCCGATCTTCCCGGCGGACGCCAGCGGCTGACCCGCGAATTGGATTTGCTGCAATCGCTGGGGGTTACCAATATCCGGCTGCTCGCTGGTTCCGAAAGCTCCCCGCTCGCCGGAGCCATTCCGCGGGGCATCACCCGGGCCCCGCACGATTACGACGAGGCCCTGCTTGCGGGACTGGATTTTTGCCTCGCGGAAATGGCGAAACGGGATATGCGGGCCATCCTGTTTGTCTCGAATTACTGGCAATGGTCGGGCAGCTTTGCGGAATACGTTCGCTGGGTTACGGGGGAAAATATTCCCGACCCGGATCGTCCGGTGATGGCGAAGGGGGACTGGCATGCGTTTATGGAATTTTCCGCTCGATTCTACAAAACTCCCGCGGCGGTTCAACTTTATCGGGACTACGTGGCTGGCCTGATTCACCGCCGTAATACCGTAAATGGCCGCCGCTACCGGGATGACCCGGCCATCATGACCTGGGAACTGGCGAATGAGCCAAGGCCGGCGGCGGACAACCCTGCTGATGTGGCGGTGTTTTGCGACTGGGTGGATGCCACCGCCCGGTTTATTCATGCCCTGGACCCCCATCATCTGGTATGCACGGGTTCCGAAGGGCTGAATGGGTCGCTGCAACAAGAGTCCGTTTATATTGCGGCGCACAAAACCCCGGCCATTGATTACGTCACCGTGCACATGTGGCTGAAAAACTGGAGCTGGCTCACTGAATTTCAATTAGGACCGGCTTTCGAGGTGGCCGCCGCCAAGGCGCGGGAACATGTGGAGACGCACAATCGCATGGCATGCGATATTCTGCATAAACCCCTCGTGCTGGAAGAGTTTGGCCTGCCGCGCGACCAGGAAGCTTATGGGCCGGGCACGCCCACCACCGCGCGGGATGAATATTACCGCCGGATGTTTGACCAGGTGGCGGAATCCGCCCGGGCGGGCCGGGCCCTGCAGGCGGCGAATTTCTGGGCCTGGGCCGGAGCGGGGCGCGCTGACGCGCCAAAGGATTCCGCAGGTTCGTACCTGGGCGATCCCCCGTGTGAACCGCAAGGTTTGAACTCGGTGTTCGACACCGATTCCACCACCCACGCGATCATTGCCGCCGCGAACCGGAAATTGCAGGCCCTGGGTTAACCGGGCGCAGGTGGAGCACGGTTTTTGGCTGGCCAACCATGGATCGGTGGCACACTTTGTGAGCATGAAGACGCTGGCGAAATTCGAAGCCATCCAAATCCATGCATTTGTCCCCTAACATTCGGCTGGCGGTTTTGGCACTGATCCTTGTGTGCACAGTGGGTTGGGACCAGGGAGCCAAGCGGATGGCGCGCCGCGAGTTGCTGGGGCGGGAGGTGGTTGTGCTGCCGGGAGGCTGGGGCGAATTTCGTCTGGCGGAAAATCCGGGTTCGTTTCTCAGTCTCGGCGACTCGCTACCCGAGGCGGTCAGGATTTCTGTTTTTACGATTGGCACCGGACTGGGATTGACGGGTTTGCTTTGTTACCTGGCCTTGACCGCGCGACTGGGGTGGCTGCCTTTTTTGGGTCTCAGCCTGGTGTGCGCCGGCGGGGTGAGTAATTTGATTGATCGCATTACCCGCCACGGCCGGGTGTGCGACTTTATGCTGATCCGGCTGGGGCCTTTTCACACCGGGGTTTTTAACGTGGCGGACATGATCATTATGCTGGGAATTGCCCTGCTGGCTTGGGAGTTTTGGCGGCAGCGTCAACCGCAGCCAGCTTAAGGCGGGCGGGTTTCTCCCAAGTTTCGGCCAGCGGCACCCGGGCCAGCAAAGGACTAGGATTTGGCGCGCAACCGGCGGCTCGCTTCCAAACAAGCCCGGGTGGCATGATACGGTCCCTTCCATTCACTTACCTTGGGTAATTGGGGATCCACCAGGCCATCCGGATTAATCCGCCAGAACCATTCGCCATGCACCCGGTCCACGAGATTTTTTTGGATATAATTCCAGACAGCGG
>CAIZWI010000075.1 GCA_903936645.1 uncultured Verrucomicrobia subdivision 3 bacterium | reverse complement strand
GAGTTCGCGGGTGTTCTCATCGGTGGGGTCCATCAGGGTGTAGACGCGATTGGTGAGTTCCACGCAGACGATGGCGTGGTTGAAGAAGGAGTCGGGGACCTCGGGGTCGCGCTTGGTGCCGACGTTGATGAGCACGGGATAGGCGGGCAGGCCGGCGGTGCGCAGCAGGGAAACCAGCAGGGCCGCCTTGTCGCGGCACACGCCGTATTTTTTATCAAAGGTCAGGGAGACATCGTGCGGTTCGAAACCAGGACGGTCCTTCTCCGGGGTCAGGCCCATGTACCGGATTTTTTTGGAAACGTAAAAAAACAGGTCCTGCACCTTGTTCAAATCGTTCGTGGCACCGGCCGTCAACTGGGTCACCAGGGATTTCATTTCCGGGGTGACCGCCGCCAGATGCGGGGCGCTCAAATCCCAGTACCACTTGGAGACGGTGGGCCAGTCGGGCAGCGTGCTGACCATGGTGCGTTGCAGCACATTTTCATGCGGCGGCATCCCGGGCTCGTCGAACATGCGCGGCACATTGTTCAATTCCCAGTGATACGTAATGGTCTGATCGGCGTTCGTCTGAATGCGGGCGGTGGCGGTGCCGGTGACCGGATCCCGCAGGGCGATGCGCTGCAACGGCCGGTCCGCCGGCGCATGGACCTCATAAGACGTGTGGCGCAAATAGGATTCACTCTCCAGCACGTTCACCTCGGCATACTGGCCAGGAATGATGGAACGCTGCGTGGTCTGCCGGATCACCGAATGCACCACATCCCCAATCTCCACCGCGGGAATGCTGACCTGGAGAATCTTGCTGTTGGGATCATAAATGTTCATGTCCATCTGGCTCTCATCAATCGTCTCCTTGGAATTGGCCGCCACATCCACCGGCTGGATCGTGCCGTCCGGCTTGATGACCTCCAACCGGACCACCTCGACGGTGTTGTAGGGCAATTGGAATCCCAGGCTGATCATGCGGTCGCCGCGCTTGCCCTTCTCCGTGAGAATCTTGGTGTAATTATCATCCTGCGATTCACCCGTGCCATCGGCATGGTAAACCCGCATGGAGCGGCAATCCACAGTGGCATCGTCACAATCCGGATACTTGGCCGTCGTAATGGCGGCGGCGGCGGCCATGACGGTTTTGGGATCGAGCAAAGCCCAGTTTGTACCGGTGTAACGATCCGCACCCGCAGCCCGCCCCGGATGGGCAGCGACGGCGAACGCCAGGACCAAAGTGTAGCGAAAAAAGCAAATCCTTAGATGACTCATGCGCCGCCACTATAAATGCTTCCCCAGGTCAGGTCAAAAGGTTCGTGGCCGTCACCTTAATCGCTGATGCGGGCCTTCAGCCCTTAAAAGGATACCTTCCGGTTTACCTCGGCCGCTGGCCCAGGGTGTTATAATTCCGGCCGGGTGGCCCCCAACCCGCGTCATCCTCTGCGGCGGCGGATCAGACGGATAAAGCTAGCCTCCCGGTGCCCCGGCATTGCCGGTCATGCGGGCGCGCCGGAGGGCGCAGACGGCGATGACCTGGGCTTTTTCCGCGTCGGCCATGGTGGGCCAGCGGACGATTTCTGGAATATTGCGATAACAGCCCGAGCAAAAG
>CAIZWI010000074.1 GCA_903936645.1 uncultured Verrucomicrobia subdivision 3 bacterium | reverse complement strand
CGGCCACGATTGCAACCGCGCTTGCGGGCACCAATGGCTTCGTCAAAAATGGCACTGGGACTTTGATATTGAATAGCACGAATAACGTGGGCGGCGGCTTGAGCGTCAATGCCGGCTCGCTGAATGTGGGCGGTGGCACGACCGCGGTGGGCAGCGGCACCTCGACCATTGGTTATCTGACCGGCAGTGGCAATTTGACAGTGACCGGTGGCAGCCTGGCCATAGGCGGGGAATTGCGGGTGGGCGGGTCGGATCAAAACGGTGCGCAATACATGGCCACCGGCACGGTTGCCGTGGTGAACGCCACACTGGCCGCCAGCACGCTCACGGTGGGGCGGGGAAATTATCTCGATAATTCCATCGCGGGCACGGTGACTTTGAGCGGTGGCAGCACGCTCATTTGTACGAACGATGCCACGCTGGAATTCGCCGGCAAGGGCCTGGGCAAACTGGCCATTAACGGCGGCACGTTCATTCTCGGCCCCACGGCCGGCAAATGGCTGACGGTGGGCTATTGGGATAGTGGCGCGGGCGAACTGGACATCACCAGTGGCAATGTATGGCTGGAAAATGGCACGTCCCTGAAAATGTCCCGCAGCGGGAACAACACGGGTTCCAACGTGGTTAATCAACTCGGTGGCGTGGTGACGTTTTACAGCGACGGCGGCGTGACGCCCGGGGGGGGCGGGAATCTGGATTTGGATTATGGGGGCACGGCCAGTACCAACACCTACAATTTGAATGGCGGCACGCTAACCGTGCCGCAGATCGTGGCTTCCGTGAGCACGGGCACCAGCCTGTTCAATTTCAGCGGCGGGACGCTGAAAGCCGCGGCGAATAGCGCCACCTTTATGCAGGGCCTGACACGTGCCAACGTGCGCAACAGCGGGGCGAAAATTGACACCGGCGGGTTCAACGTGACCGTGGGCCAGGCCTTGCTGCATTCCGCCCTCACCGGGGACAGTGCCACGGATGGCGGTTTGACGAAAAACGGGGCGGGCAGCCTGACCCTGACCAGTAGCAATAGCTACACCGGGGCCACCACCATCAATGCGGGCACCCTGGCGCTGGGCAGTGCGGGTGCCATCACGACTTCCCGGAGCGTGGTCATCGCCGGGGGCGCGGTGTTCGACGTTTCGGCCGTGAGTGGCGGTTATACGGTGGCGGCGGCAAAAACTTTGACGGGCAGCGGCACGGTCAATGGACTGATCACCAACCAGGGCACGGTATCACCGGGAGCCTCTGGGGCCACGGGCACACTGACGTTCAACAAACCACCGGTGTTGAACGGCACGCTACTCATGAAAGTGGACCGCAATAACGGCACGCCCTTGAACGATCAAATCCGGCTCGCGGCGGGCGGTCTGACGTACGGCGGCACTTTGACGGTCAACAACCTCGGCGCACCTCTGACTGCGGGGGATAGTTTCCCGCTGTTTTCCGCCGCGAGTTACAGCGGCGGTTTTACAAAACTGAATTTGCCGGCGCTGGGCACGGGACTGGCGTGGAACACGAATGGGTTGACCAATGGGGTGGTGTCCGTGGTCGCCACGGTGGGGCCGCAATTGGTGGGGCTGACACAGAGCGCCGATGGTAATTTTCAATTTAGTGGCACGGGGGCGGCGGGTGTGACATACAACTTGAATGCGGCAACCGATCTAAGCAGCCCCGTGACCTGGCTGCTGGTGACCAATGCCGTGGCGGATCCAACCGGGCTGTTTCAACTTTTTGACTTATCCGCCACCAATTTCCCGCAGCGGTTTTATCGTATCAGTTCGAGTTATTGAGACGGATTAGTTTAGGCCCGGGTGGTGGCAGGCAAGGATCGGAGGGGAGTCAGCGTGGCTGCGGGGTTGGTGGCTGGTTGTCCAGAGCCGGGTTATGGCACTGACGGGGGTTGTTGATCATTCATTCGGTGGCTGCTCGGTAAGCGCTAAGGTCATGTTGGCGGCCTTAGCAGGATGGCCAACTCTTCAACAGCCAAATCAGACCTCCACAAAGGAAAGTCATGCCGATGCCGAATCCAGAGCATATTGATCCGATAACCGGCAGGCGACACTTGGCAATGATAATGCCAGCTAGGCAGAGTAATGCGCCAAGCAGCACTCCACACCAACCCTCAGGACAGGCTCTGGGATCTTCCGTTTGGAGGTAATGACCAAGTGCATTACAGAGAAATAATCCGGCGAAAAAACCCACCAAGCCGCCGCACAAAAATGCGAGTAGGAGTTCTGCCCATCGAGAAGCTTTCTCGAAAACTGTTGCGGGGGTGGAATTTGCCATATCGAATTAACTGGGAATCGCCGGTTGTTTAAGTTAAGCAGATACTCAGTCAGGCTTTGTATTTCAGCCAGATAAACTTGTCAACCAGGTTGGGGCGGGGCGGCGCGGTTGGGGTGTGAGACAAAATTCTTCCGGCAGGTTCATTTTCACGGGTTTTGGCATAATAAGCATCTAGAAGTCTAGGGATTGAATGGATTCGCCATTTTCCAGCGCCCCTGCCGGGGCGCGATTGTTCCGGGCTGGGTACCGGGGGCGGCGCAAAGCTT
>CAIZWI010000073.1 GCA_903936645.1 uncultured Verrucomicrobia subdivision 3 bacterium | reverse complement strand
CGCTTCCAATGGCGAAGCTTTCGCACTTGCCGGTATGGAGACACCCCCAAAATCGTCCTGGGGCAATTGTGAGCGCTGGGAAATTCACGGTTTCACCCCCATTTTGCCGGGGGCCAGCGTGCCCAGCCAGCGGGTGGTTAAAAAGCTTTCCAGACTGGGCCGGGAGACCAGGCCCGGGGCGGCAAGGGTAATATGGCGTTCCTTGATCCAGCGCCCAATGGTAACATGCGAGACCACCAGCCGGCGCTCTAGCTCGCCCCGCCGGATGGTGGCCCCCGCGCCGGTGATCCGGGCGATTACCTCCGCCAAAGCCAGCCGGGAGACCTCCGCCGGCGCGGATAACTCTGGCAGGTAAAACCGCAAGGTGCGTTTTTCCATCCCCAAAGCCAGGTTAAAGACCCATTTAAGCTCGCCGGCATCCACCTGGGCCAGCACGCTCTCGGCATCCACCCCCAAAACCGCCCGGACAGTGCCCAACCCCACCAGAATAGTGCGGGCAGACATCGGCAACGTCCCGGCCGGCCGGGTTGCGGCGGCGGCCAGGGCGGGGATCTCGGCGGTGGTGGTGGTGGCAATCATGGTTTCAAATTTGCCAGTGGCCCGCCCGTCGCTGGTGGCCCCGGGGCGTGGGTTGGTCGGGTAACTGCTCGCGGAGTGTGCCAATCATATTTAGCCGCAAGTCAGCCAGCGCATTCTCGGCGGTGGACACGGCTTGCTGGTGGCCTTGCAGGGCCTTGAAGGTTTCCACGGGGAAATAACGCACCACCGAAGCATAAGAAACCTTGCCGGACCAGCGCCGGCCCCGGGGCGTGGCCAGCCAGGCCGCCCAGGCACCCCGGAGCGAGGCGGCCCGGTGCGTGGTGCAATATTCGAGAAGTGAAATCATGGCCAGGGCGGAGACCTGGGGCGGGGAATTGAATTTCAACCGCAAGGCCGAAGGCAACCGGCCGCCCAGTTTCCAAGCCCGATAAAACCGCCAAAGGGAGACATACGAGAGGGCCAGCTTGCGGGCGGGATCGGCCTTAAAAGGACGACCGGACCAGCGCCGGGCCATCCGGTGCACCAAACGGCACATGGGCTGGTTGGCGGCCTGGGCGGTGGCCATGCGCTCGCAAAGGCGGTGAAGAATCAATTCACGTTCAGCTTGCCAGCCGCCGGATTTTTTATTGGAAGGTGTTTTCATCATCATCAGCGCAGCAAATTATGAGGAAGGCGGCGCGGTGGCTTTGGCCCCCGCGCCGTTCGCGCTCCTGCCACCGCTTGCGCGATGGCAGCACCTTCCAAACAACCCAGTGATGAAGCTGGGCAAATTCTTAAAATGCAGCAGGCAAGCGGTGGGCTGGGCCTCCAACCAACCCAACCCACCGGGCATGCGCAGGCCAGGGCGGGCAACAAATCCCGACCCGCCACCAATAATCGGGGCAGACAATCCCCGCTTCCCACTGGCAAGAAACACAATGCCAGCGGAAAATCTCAAGCCAAGCAGCCAGCCAATAGCCCGCACTCCGGCGGGCCGGGTGGCCAGCCGTGAGCGGGGGGTGAGGGTGGCGGAAAAATTCATGGGGTTACTTCAGCCAAAAGCATGGGGCGGCCCCGGAGCGCCCGGAACAGGATCGCTTGGGCTTGCTGCACTCTGTGCGGGGTGAGGGTGGCTCCGGGCTCATTGGCCAGGGAGCGCAACCCGCGCAAATGAGACCAGGCGGAAAAGAGTTTCGATACTTGGGCAATCCGGTGGGGATCGGGGTCGAAATGGCCTAATTGCCGTTGGACAATGGCGGGTAATTCGGCGCTCCAATGGGCGATGATAGCATCCAGCACCCGGGCCAGCGAATAGACGGAAGGCGGGGAAACCCTGGCCAGTTCCTCCCGCAATTCCGCGAGGCGGGCCTGAACTTTGCCGGCCCGGGTCTGCACGGCTTGCGCTTGCCCGGCGGCCTGGGTATCGCGGAGGCTCTCCGCATCCAGCCGCATGGCCTCGGTGGCAAGCTCGCGGGCGGTGGTTTCCAGGCGGGTAATTTCCCCCGCGAGAGCCTCACGCTGGGCGGTCACCTCGCCGGTAAGCCCCTGCAACCAAGCCAGTGTTTCCTCAATCTGCCCGCGCAACTCCGCTGGCAAAGGAATCTCGACCGGGTTTTCGCGCTGGGCCAGTGCGCATGCCTGGGTGGCGAGGGTCTGCTTAAGCCCGGTCAAATGGGCCAGCACCTCCGCCGGGGCGGTGTCCAGTGGCAAACCCAAAAAGGTTAAGATTTCATTCATAAATGGCTTAAGACTCACACGCTAAAGGGGCGGGGCCAAATCAAGGTTTGCTGGCGGCCGGGGCGGTGGCGGGGG
>CAIZWI010000072.1 GCA_903936645.1 uncultured Verrucomicrobia subdivision 3 bacterium | reverse complement strand
CACTAGTTTTTTTAAACGCGATAATTCCACCAAAGTTTTCTCTCCCAAATACATCATCCGTCACTTCACGAACATGATGCAGATTGTCATCAGAAATTTGCACAAAGATGGAGCCGGATTCATGCAACAATTCTCTTGCCAATAAAAGCCGATCCCGCAGATAGCTCAGGTAAGAATGTAAACCCAGTTCCCAAGTGTCCCGATACGCTTTGACCATCTCTGGTTCGCGGATCATTTCATCATCCGCGCCGTGCTTCACATCGCGCTTGCGGACGAAGGGCTGGAAGTTGGAGCCAAATTTGACCCCATAGGGCGGGTCGACATACATCATTTGCACCTGTCCGCCTAGCCCCTCGTATTCCAGCAGGGAGTTCATCACTTGCAGCGAGTCGCCCAAGATTAGGCGATTGGTCCACGGGCCTTTGTGTTCATAAGCATCGAGTTTGTCGGCAACGTCCAGTCCGGCATCACCGAACAGGTCAAGGTTGGTGCCTGCGGCTTTATGGCTTTTAAGGGTTTCCAAAATGGCTTGGGTGGAATGGCGTTCATGAACGAAGAGCGGCAAGGTCGGGACAGAAATTTGTTGCCGTTCTGCCTTGCCAGCCCAGTTTAGAAAAGGCTTGGTTAGGCTTTTGAGACGGGCCGCGCATTGTGACAACGAGGAAAACTTTTCTTGGGTTCCCCCCCACACTTGCGGGTTCTCAAAGACAACACTCTCCCCTTTTTCCGCCGCTTCCACGATCAGATTTAGCAGCCATTCGGCAAACGAGCGTTCGGCGTTTTCATCCCAACACAATTCTGGTGCAAGGCTGGAATCATAACGGTAGGACTTCGGGGCTTTCTTGTTCGGAAATTGTGCCTCGACCCCGACATCAGGCCGCTGTACGCTTTCTTGTGCATGTTTGTAGGCAGAAGAGCTTGGTTGTTCCTCTTTGCTCATTTATACAGATTCCACGTTATTTTGATCCAAAGTCGATTTTCATCACATTCTTTCAATTGTCGCCTATCTCTCTGGTTTTAGCCATTCCAACATCACTATGGCCTTGTTTCCTTCGTTCACGCCGTGAAGCTACCTAAATGTAAGCGGAATGTGTCAATGACTTTGAGACACCAAGCTGGTTTATTTAGTGTCTAATTGTTGTGTATTTTTGGGTTGAGGTTCACCTGTGTGTTAGCGGGCGGGTTAATCCAAACAGCGTTGGGTAAACTGGCTGGCAGGGGGCATTTGCCTTTGAATCGCTTTGGATTGGCGAGGAAAGCGGCCTCCAAGGTTTTGGCGCGTTCCAGGTACACCGATCCGGCCTGACCGAAGTGGACGGTGGCTGGGGTCATGTAGGCGATGCCCGAGTGGCAATGCGACTGGTTGTACCACGGGAAAAACCGCTGGCAATGGCTTCGGGCATCCTCGATGCAACCGAAGCGGTCAGGGAAATCAGGCCGGTACTTCAACGTTTTGAACTGCGCCTCGGAATAGGGGTTGTCGTCCGAGACATAGGGCCGACTATGGGTTTTGGCGACATCCAGATCGACCAGCAAGGCAGCCACCGGCTTGCTGCGCATGCTGGAACCCCGGTCGGCATGTATCGTCAGCGTGTTCGGCGGGATGTTGTGCTTGGTCACCGTCTCGGCGATCAACTGCTCGGCCAGTTCGGCGGTTTCCCGCAGGGCGACCATCCAGCCGACGACATAACGGCT
>CAIZWI010000071.1 GCA_903936645.1 uncultured Verrucomicrobia subdivision 3 bacterium | reverse complement strand
GGAGGTAGGTCGCCACCGGTGCTTCCAGTTTCACTTGCCCACGTTCGACCAGCAACATCACCGCCGGGGTGGTGGCCACCACCTTGGTCAGTGAGGCGGCATCAAAAATCGTGTCCTCCGTCATGGCCTCCACCGCCGGAACCAGCGCGCGATGCCCATAGGCCTTGTGGTACACACTCCCGCGATGCTCCAGCCACAGCACCCCCCCGGGACATTTTTGGTCGGCGATGGCCTGGTTGATCGCCGCATCCATGGCCGCGAGTTTTTCCGGACGGAAGGTATTGGGCGCGGGGGCCGGCGGAGTTTGGGTGACACAGCCACTGAGCCCCAAGGCCAGCAGCAGGACCGCGAGTTGCAGCGACTTGTATTTTAGACCGAACATGGACATATGGATGGCACAAAGCGGTTCAGGGGCCAAGCCGGATCCAATTTAAGTTGGCGAATAGTTGGGCTTGCCCATCGCCCGCTTTTGCAGGAATGTAACGGGACGGGAGTGGTTTAAACCGAAGGTGAATTTATGATGGTAATCGGCATTTGCCTCTACGAAGGCTTCGCCCTGATCTATATATACCGCCTCTGGGCTCGCCGCCGCCGCCCTGGGTTGGTGGAGCGTTGCCTCCTGACATTGGCTCTGCTGGTGCCGTTTGGTGGGTGGCTGATTTATGCTTTTCTGGCCCCTCCGCCAGACGAGCACCCCTATCGTTTACCGGACCATGATGCCACGAGTATCGGTTCAGGGTCGTCTGACATCCCAACGGATTCATCGGGTTCACATTAAACCGTTGAATATTAGTGTGTCTAATATAATGCAAAAAGCTTAATTTTCCTCTGAAAAGCCGTATTGTCTCTCAATTCGGCCCCCTTTTGGCCTGCCCGTTAGGCCGGCTTGTTCGCCAAACCCTTCAAAAAAGCCCCATTTTCATGATAATTTATGCTATTTAATGATTTTGGCCAAAGCCGGGTGCGGGTTCGTTCCCGGGCTGCTGGTTTGGTCCGGGTCGGTACCTCCTGGCCCGCCCGCCGGTCGATCACCCAGGTCCTTTCCCAGACTTGCCGAATCACCCAGGATGCAGGATGTTACCTCATGATCGAAAACACCCTCGGCGAAATTGAAAACCGGATTCATCAGGCGATTGCCGTCAATCCGGAGCAAAAGCGCGAGTTGCTCGACTTGCTGACCACGCTCAAGGCCGAAATCAACACGCTGGCCCAAACGAACGGCGAACAGGCGCACAGCATCACCGGGTTTGCCAAGGTGTCCACCTACGAAGCCACGCGCGCGAAGCAGAACCAGCAATTGCGCGAACTCTCCGTGCGCGGGTTGCGTTCCTCCGTGGATGGCTTTGAACAATCCCATCCGAAGCTGGTCCAGATCGTCAACAGCATCAGCAACCTGCTGGCCAATCTGGGGATCTGACCTCCGTTAATCCGCGTGCGGTTCCAGCCGGGCAATGGCCGCCATGATTTCATCCGCCACCTGTTGGTAGATGGCCTTCAGGCGGTTCTTGTCGCAAGTTTTGGCTTCCGCCCGCAGCGCGGCAAAGTCCATCGGCTGGCCATATTTCAGAATCACTTGATAGGGCCGGGGAAATTTCAGGTGCCGGCCGTAAGCCTCGTAACTCCCAAACACCCGCACCGGCACCACTGGGGCGGTGGATTTGATAACCGTCAGCCCCACCCCCGAGCGGGCCGGTTGCAAGTGGCCATCCGGGGTGCGCGTGCCTTCGGGAAACAAAATAATCCCCCCACCAGCGAGCAACCGGTCGAGAATGGCTTTTAACCCGGCCGCGCCGCCACCATCCCGGTTCACCGGCACCGCGTTCCAGGAGCGCAACACCGCCCCCACCACCGGAAAACGGAACAAGCTTTCCCGGGCCAGGTAATTGATGGCGCGGGGCAGGGAGCAGCCCACCAACGGCGGGTCAATATAGCTGGCGTGGTTGGCTGCGAGAATGACTCCCCCCGTCACGGGCACGCGTTCCACATTCCACACGCGCCAGCGGAAATAGACCGTGTAGAGGGCCCGGAAAAACAGCCAGCCAATACGGTAGGACCACGTCATGGTTTAGGCAGCCGGGCGCGGATGTCCGCCAGCAACAGGCCGCTGGTTTCGGCGGCCGTCATTTCCGAGTTGTTGATCACCCTGGCCCCCAGGGCAATCATCAGGGGCGCGGACGCCCGCTGGCTGTCGCGCTGGTCGCGGGCGGCGAGGTTCTCCTGCACCCCATCCGCCGCGCGGCGCCGGGAACGTTCATCGAGTTTGGCGTCGAGGTAGAATTTGAAATCGGTTTCGGGAAACACGTTCGTGCCGATGTCGCGGCCTTCCATGACGAGGTTGCCGAACTGGATGCAATCGCGCTGGGTTTTCTTCATCCAGTCACGCACCTTGGGCACGGCGGCCACATGCGCCACCGCCGCGGCGGTTTCGGGGGTGCGAATTTCTTTTTCCGGGAAATAATTATCCACCAGCAGGCGCACTTTGTTTTCCACGCAGACCAGCTTGGTCTTCCATTTGCGGCACGCCGCCGCCACGGCCTTGGCGTCATTCACATCAATGCGTTGCTGCAGGCAGTACCAGGCGAGGGTGCGGTACATCGCCCCGGTGTCCACATAGATGTAGCCCAGTTCGGCGGCCACCAGCTTGGAGTTGGTGCTCTTGCCGCTGGCGCTCGTGCCGTCGATGGCAATGACAATTGGATGTTTGATGGTTCCCATTATATTTAAAAAGTTAATCAGCGAACAGCTCGTCCAGGGCCAGCGGACGTCCGGTGTGACCGTCCAGAATCGTCGCGCCCAATCCCGCGGGAGCGGGGGTGGCCAGTTTCTGAAAGAAATTGGGGAAAGTCTTTTTGACGCAGGCCGGATTCATGATTTTAATGCCCGGTACTTTCAAGCCCAGGATGGCAAAGCACATGGCCATGCGATGGTCATTGTAGGTTTCGATTTCCGCGCCGTGCAAGGCGGATGGGAAAACCGTCAGGGTGTCGCCCGCCTCAATCACCTTCCCACCGCACTTGGTCAGCTCGGTCTTCAGGGCGACGACGCGCTCGCATTCCTGGACGCGCAGGCGGCCGAGGTCGGTGAATTGCAGGACCTCATGTGAAACGGTCGTATAAACAATCGCCGTCATGATGCTGTCACCCAAATCATGTGTCCGCGAAACTTCATGCTTTCGTGTGCGATAAATTTCTTTTGCCAAATTCCGATCGAGATTTTCCCCGGCATTTTCCGCCTTTATGAACGCGCGCATTACGTGTCGAAAGCTGAGGAATCCCAAAAACCTCTCATCTATTTGCCAACCGGAACTTGGCCAGTTGGCGACGCATATTTTATTGAAATATTGGGTCGGAACTTCAACGCCAAATTCCTTCGAATACTCCATGATTTCGGGCTCTTCGACAATTTTTCCGGCGGCCAGAAAATAGCTGCCGCTGGAGGCATCCGGCTCGATTTGAAACGTTCCGCCTGCATTCGGAAACACCTCCATCAATTTCGATGTCATCACCACATAGGGCGACTCATCGGCGTTTTCTCCGGTAACCTCAATTTCCCAGCCGCCTATTGTTGCGGAAAGCAACAGTGCCGATGCAAATTGTGAGCTGGCTCCGATGCTAACCTGACACCAGCGTTGCGGAACCGGCGCTGGGCGATCCTCGCCTAAGTGGATGCCCTCCGAGCCCATCCGGCCAGTTGCATTGGCATATGTGCCACGGCTCAAAAAGCTGTTTTGCACGTTGCCATCGCCGTAAATCAGAGCTGGCAGCTTGTCGTTGCCATTTTCCGATGCAACCTGATAACGGAGTTGGCGCAAAGCCTTGAACAGCGCCGCCTGCGGGCGCTCATGCATGCGGGGAACACCGCTCAAACGATAGACCCCGCTGCCGAGGCACAGGAAGGGAGCGAGGAAGCGCGCAGCGGTGCCGGCGTTGCCCACAAATAATTCGAGCGGCTGGGATTCAGTGCCACCCGGCGGGATGCGGCCACCCAGACCTTGCACTGTGATGGTGCGATTGCAAAATTCCGCTGGGTCAGCAGTGACTTGGACGTCGAAGCCCAATTTATGCAGGCATTCGACCATGATCTGCGTGTCTTCGCTCCAGAGCGCGCCGGAGAGCGTCACCTTGCCCTGCGCGAGGGCCGCAAGGATCAGGGCCCGGTTGGTGATGCTCTTCGAGCCGGGCACGGTGATCTCCGCGTGCACAGGGCCCGTGAGCGGAACGATTTCAATGAGGGAGGGAAGGGACATGGGCTTAAAATCCAAACTTCAAACTTCAAACTTCAGGAAATATTCAAACTTCAAAATCCAAGCCGCCACGGCCGTCGGTTGGCTCGGCGTGAAACGTTGGGCTGAACTCGAATTTTGAGGTTTGATCATTGGAGTTTCTCTGAAGTTTGCATATTGAATTTTGAAGTTTCCGATCCTTCCGCTCCCCATTCATCGCGGCGTTGCTTGGCGATCGCGAAAAATTTGGCAATGGCCGGGCCATCCGCCTTATCCAAAGCGGTCTGAAACTTGGCCAGCTCGGTGATGTAGCTGCCGACGGCCCGGGCGAGGTTGGTGCGGTTGGCCAGGCAGATGTCCCGCCACATCTCCGGTGAACCGGAGGCGATGCGCGTGGTGTCGCGGAAACCGGTGGCGCACAGCTTGCCCTGGGCCGGGGGATGTTGCGGCCGCAAGACCTGGCTGGCCAGCGCGGCGGCCACAACATGCGGCAGATGGCTGGAGCGGCCCACCAATACATCGTGTTCCCGGGCGGACATCAAGATCGTCCGGGCACCCAGGGTTTGCCAAAACGCCGTGACCGCCTTCACCGAGGGTGCGTGGGACTTTTTAGTGGGCGTGATCACGCAGATCGCGTCGTCGAAAAGGTCGGCGCGGCCGGCCAGCACCCCGGATTTTTCGCCACCGGCCATGGGATGGCTGCCCACAAAATGCGCCCCGGCGCGGGTTACGAGGGTTTCCACGTCCCGAATCACACTTTCCTTGGTGCTGCCCACATCCGTGACGATCGCCCCGGCTTTCAAAGCGGGTAGCAATTGGGTGGTGATGGCGCGCATTTGCCCCAGTGGAGTGCAGAGAATCACGAGGTCCGCCTGGGAAACGGCCGCCAGCACATCCGTCGTGGCATAATCCAAGGCTCCGGCTTGTTCGCACTCGGCGAGGCTGGCGGAACGGCGCACATAACCGGCGACTTCCCCGGCCAAACGACGCTGGCGCACGGCCAGCCCAACGGAGCCTCCGAGCAGGCCGACGCCAATGATTGCGAGCTTCTGAAATTTCACGGGCGGAGGATAGCCGGTCGGCCCGACAAATGCCAGCGCGTTGAAAGGGGGTGGGCGTTGGGGATTGTGGCCGGCGACCGCCCGCCGGGGCAGAAAAGAGTGGCCGCCGGGCGAAATTAACTGGGTGTTTTTGCCCGATCCGTTTAAGGTTTCGGTGTGAATCCCGCCATGGTGGCGGGCGGCATAAGGAACAACCGGCAATAACTATGATGAAATTAATTGTTTGCACCCTCGGCGCGGCGTTCAGCCTCGCCCTTCATGCCGATCCGGCCACCACAAACGCCCCGGCGCCCAAGGACGAGTTGCCGGCCATTCCCGATGGTTTGCACAAGGCCGTGCTCACCACTAATGCGGTGACCATTGCCGGGCAACGCGTGAACTACATCGCCGAGACGGGCATGCTGCCCATTCTCAAAGCCGATGGCACTTCCCGCGCCTCAATTTTTTATGTGGCCTACACCCGCACCGGGGTGACCAATGCCGCCGACTCCGCCCGACCGCTCACCTTCTGCTTCAACGGTGGCCCCGGCTCCTCCTCCGTCTGGCTGCACCTCGGCGCCCTGGGGCCGCGCCGGGTGCGCTTGAATCCGGATGGCTCTCTGCCGAAGCCGCCCTTCGGGCTGGTGGATAATGAGTATTCCATCTTGAACGCCAGTGATCTGGTGTTCATCGATCCCGTGGCCACTGGATTCAGCCGCGTCACCAAGGATGAAAAAAACGACGCTTTTTTTGGCGATGACAACGACCTCGCGGCGGTGGGGGAGTTTATCCGGTTGTGGACCACCCGCCACGAGCGCTGGCTGTCCCCCAAATACTTGTGCGGGGAAAGTTACGGGGTTTATCGCTCCGCCGGACTGGCGGAGCACTTGAATTCCGCCAGCGGCATGTATTTAAACGGGTTGATCCTGGTTTCCGGCGTGCTGGATTTTGGCACCATCTGGCCCCAGACAGGCAATGACCTGCCCTACGCACTGATTTTGCCTGCCTACACCGCTTCGGCCGAGTTTCATCATAAATTGCCGGCGGATTTGCAAAGCGACCTGCCCAAGGCGCTGGCGGAATCCCGGGCTTTTGCCACCGGCGACTATTTGAGCGCCCTGGCGAAAGGCCGCTCCCTGCCCGCCGCCGACCGCCAAAAAATCGTGGCCGAACTCGCCCGCCTAACGGGCTTAAAACCCCAGGTGATCGACGAGAACAACCTCCGGATCGATGAAAGTCTCTTCCGCAAGCAATTGTTGCACGACGAAGGGGTGATTCTGGGCGTTTACGACACGCGACTCACAGGGCGCGATGGCGACCCCAGCTCACCCAATCCGGATTTCGACCCTTCCAGCGCCGCCACCCGTGGACCCTTTGCCGCCGCCATCAATAGTTATGTGCGCAGTGAGTTGAAGTTTGCCAATGATTTGCCTTATGAATTGCTGGCCAGCGTCCAGCCGTGGAATTACAACATTCATAATAATTATGCGAATGCCAGTGAAAAGCTGGCGATGGCCATGAACCAGAACCCCTGGTTGCGCGTGCTCGTACTAGGCGGCAAGCGGGACTTGGTCTGCCCGATTGATACCATGCACCACGCCTTGGATCACATGACCCTCGAGCCCAGCTACCGTACCAATATTGCTTACGCCGAATATGAGGCTGGCCATATGATGTACATCAACCAGCCCGACTTGAAAAAAATGCAGGCAGACTTGGAAGCCTTCTTACAGCCTTAAGCCATGAGTGAGGTCATCTTAATGACGCATGTTTTGTTCGGGGTGGCCTGCCTCCTGACCACGGTTTGGGTGTTCGTGGATGTGCTGAATGCCTCGCCCGCCAATCAACGGCGCATTCGCCGGCTGAGTGTCCTGGCGGCGGGTTTTATGTGGCTGGCCTTTGTGGTGGCCGGTTACTGGTACGTGGTGGATTACCAAGCGGACAAGGCGATTATCCTCAAGGGGCCCTGGCCCTTTGCCCATAACTTCTTCATGGAGACCAAGGAGCATCTGGTCATTATGCTCCTCCTGCTGGTGACCTATCTGCCGGTTGCGGCCGCCAGCAATCTGGCGGCAAACCGGGATGCCCGCCGGGTGGTCTTGGTGGTGGACGCCCTGATTATCGGCCTGGCCCTGTTAATGGAAGGCGATGGGGCGATGATTGCCATGGGTGTGAAAGTGGGCTTGCTGGCGCGCTAATATGAAATCTCCCAAAGCCAAAATAGAAAACCCAGGATTATCCCCCAGCACCCGTGGTTTCGGTGCCGCCCTGGCCCTGGCCAGTGTGGTGAACGGACTGCTGGTGGTGGCCAAGGAAACAAACCCCCGGATCCAAGCCGGGATGAAACTGCTCACCGGGCATCATTGGATTACCCATAGCACCCTCATTGTCGCCTTGTTTTTGCTGGCGGGCTGGTACTGGTCGCGGGCCAATGGTGGCACCGGCATCCGGCTCACCCCCCGGCAACTGTTGTTTACCGTGGTTGCGGGGGTTGGCCTGGGTGGACTGATTATTCTGGGTTTCTATCTGCTCGGTGATTAATGCGGCGTGGCCAGCCGGATCGCCGGATGAATCTGCATGGTTCAATGCCGAATATTGCCATTACCATTGCCCCCCGGGTGGCCGCCCACAAAGTTCCCACCGCCGTGGCCACCCACGAACACGCCGCCGTGGTTGCCGCCAAAATTACCGCCCCGCCCATAGACGTTGACGCCATAGGTGACCGGTGGCAGGCAACCATAAACCGGGTAGTAATAATTGTTATAGGTCGGCTGGGAATAGTTAACGGTTTCCGGTGCCGGCGTTTCCACATACACCGTCGTGGGCACTTCCACGACCGTGGTCATGGGCGCGGCAGCCACCGGTTGGGGGGCTGGGGCCGTCGTGGGCACGGTCGTGGATGCGCTGGGCGCATTCGTGCCGTTGGTGACCGGAGCCAGTGACAGCAGCATGGCAGTTATAATGGCTTCCGAAACGCCTTGCGCCCGCAAATAGATGATCGCCTTGGCATCCAGGGCATAGTTCAGCCGCGTGCCTTTGATGTAAGCCAGAATGGTGTCGGCACCCAGTTTGGCCTGACTTAATTGCAGGATTTCCCATGCCCCCGGCGAGAGGCGCGGGGCTGGTATCTTTGCCGGAGTCTTGACCGAAGCTGGGAGCGGGGTCGGGGAATTCGTCGCCGCCATTTCCTGGGCCGCGAGGTTCGCCACCGGTAATAACCAGCCGGCCACGGCCAGGCCGGCCAGCATATTGAATGGAGTGCTTATTTTCATATTATTAGCCGGTCGAACTCTTACCAACCGTAATCCGGTGGTGGTGGCCTGTCAACTGGATGCCAGGAAGTGATGGGGGCGATCGCAGGTTTGCCTTGCCATTCGGCACGGTCAGGTTTAACACAATAACCGGACAAACCATAGAGATGAATGGTTGCAATCATTTGCAAAAACGACGCGCGTTCACCTTGATTGAATTGCTGGTGGTTATTGCCATCATTTCGATTTTGGCGGCGATGCTGCTACCAGCCTTGGGCCGGGCCAAGGACCGGGCCCGGGATATCACCTGTATTTCCAACCTTAAACAATGGGGCATTACCTGGAGCCTTTATGTGGATGAGCATCATGACTCGTTCATGACCGGCACGGAAGTGAATTGGGCGCGGGGGGCCTGGGTGCTGGCCTTCACCAACGGTTCCCCGCCCAAGCCCGCCCTGCTGCTCTGCCCCAAGGCCACGGATCGGCGGGGGCCAGGGGAAACCGAGTCGCCCACGACCGTGAGCGATCCCAATGCGGTGGATTATGGCGGTGCGACCACGGCCTATGACTTTCCCATGGCTGATCCGTCGAATCCGACCCACTGGCTCCAGGCCAGCTATGGATTGAATTGCTGGGTTTACAATGCCCCGACCAACAATATCCAGGGCCGGCAGACGGCCTTAAACTGGCGCAAGTATACGGCGGTGACGCAGCCTTCCCTGACCCCGTTGTTCATGGACGCCATGTGGCGCGGCGGCGGGCCCAGTCCCAGCGATCTGCCGCCGGGTTTCAACGGGGAATGGAGTGGGGCCAATGCCGAGTTTCATCATTTTGCCATTGGCCGTCACGGGAACGGGAAAGGCATGAACGGTCTGTTTTTTGATGGTTCGGCCCGGTTTTCCCGCGTGAAGGATTTGTGGACCCTGCCATGGAACCGGGAATTTGACGTGGCCTATGCGGCGCAGTATATGAGTTTTCCTGGTTGGATGAACTAGTGCGCCCCGCATCCAAGATCCCCGCCCTTCAGACGTTTCAACCCAACTGCTGGCGCGCTAAATAAAACCAGCCGATGGCATATTCTTTGTAAGAAATGCCCGTGAGCGGTCACTATTTAACTGATAACTCATGGAATGCATGACTGCCACTGAACAAGAAGCGATTTTCCGACGCTGGCTGGGAGACCACCTGGGGCTGATGTTGAAGGTGGTGCGCGGCTGCGCCGCCACCCCGCCCGACCAGGAGGATTTGTTTCAAGAAGTTTCTCTGGCCGTGTGGTCCTCCATCCCGGCGTTTCGCGGTGAGGCCCGCGAAACCACTTGGATTTACCGCGTGGCGTTCAACACCGCCCTGACCTGGCAGCGGGGGGAGCGCCGTCGGCGGGTGCGGCAGGAGACCTTTTTGAAATTTGAAATCCCCTGCCTGCCGGTTCCCGATGCCACCGAGCCACCGCTTGACCGAGAAATCGTGGAGCGACTCTACTCGGCTATTCGCCAATTGCCCAAAGTCGATGCCTCCCTGGCGCTGATGCATTTGGACGGCTTGAGTTACCGTGAAATGGCGGAGGTGGCGGGGATTTCAGAGAACTACATTGGGGTAAAATTAAACCGGATTCGCCAACAACTGGCCGAACAACTAAAAGGAGCCAAACATGAACTTTGAAGACTTGCAAAAAACCTGGCAGGCGCAGGATGCCAGCTTGAAGATCACCATCAATACCGACTTGCTGCTGCGGGAAGTCCGGCGCAACCAGCAAAACTTCCTGGCCACCATTTTCCGCCGGGATGTGGTGGAGGTCACCACCTGCCTGCTGATGGCAGTGCTTTTCACTGCCTGGGGCTTGCGCTGGCATTGGTGGTCATTGGAACTGCTGGCCGTTTGCTGCCTGTTCGTGGGCGGGTTTTTTGTGGTCGACCGCCGGTGCCAACGGCGGCGGCAACCGGCGTGCACGGATACCCTGGAAGCCTGTTTGGCCAGTTCCTTGCAGCAAGTGGACCATCAGATCTGGCTGCTGAAAAACATCTTTTGGTGGTATCTGCTGCCCCTCCTGATCGGCCTTGGCGCGGTGGTGGTCAACCTGCTCTGGACTCAGCATAAAGCTGGCAAGGACGCCACCACCCTCCTCTCCTTGGGGGCCACTTACCTCATCGTCTATGGCGTGGTTTTTGGCATGGTGTACTGGGTCAATCAATATGCCGTGCGGAAACAACTCACGCCCCGGCGGCAGGAACTGGCCGACCTCCTGGCAAGTCTGCAATAAAACCCGGATTTGACGCGCGCCCCCGGGGAGGGGATGATGCCGGGCATGAAAAGTTTGACCGAATATCTTTGGATGGAAGTGCCCGGCCGCCGCGGCTTTGTAAATCTTACTGCCACGGTCGAATCCCTGGTGGCCCGGAGCGGCATTCGCGAGGGGCTCTGTCTGGTCAATGCCATGCACATCAGCGCTTCGGTGTTCATCAATGATGCCGAGGACGGTTTGTTGCAGGATTATGAAGCGTGGCTGGAACGGCTCGCCCCACATGCGCCGACTGGCCAGTACAAACACAATCGCACCGGCGAAGATAATGCCGATGCCCATTTAAAACGTCAGGTTATGGGGCGGGAAGTCGTTGTGGCCATTACCCAGGGCAAACTCGATTTTGGTCCGTGGGAGCAGATATTTTATGGGGAATTTGACGGCCTCCGCCGCAAACGTGTTTTGGTAAAAATCATTGGCGAATGAAGGGCCTCCGGCTTTGGTGGTGGTTTTTGCTGCTCGTGCTGGCCAGCCAGGTCACGGGCTGCGGCACCTTTGTGGCCCACCGGATCATCCAGGCGCCCAACACCTATCCCACCTGGTTTGCACCCACCGCGCCGGTAACGTTGGATTATGGCCTCAAATTCCTGACCAATTTCCCCAGGCACTATATATCGGTGGGGCCCCCTGCGGCGCGACTGTGTTACCGGGTGATCGAACCAGCGGATTATCGGGTCAGCGTTACCAATAGCCATTGGATCGACCATGGCCGGCAACGGGTTAAGTTCACCTTCGATGCTACCGTGCCAGCGGCCACCAATGGGTGGACCGCCTCGCCTCGGGGCACGGTTTTTCTGCTGCACGGTTACGGCCTGGCTCAATTCGCCCTGGCCCCCTGGGCATTGCGCCTGGCGGAGGCCGGCTGGCGGTGTGTGTTGGTGGATTTGCGAGGTCATGGGAGGTCGACTGGCCAAACGATTTTTTTCGGACTCCAAGAAACACGTGATCTGAGTCAGTTATTGGACGCATTGGCGACCACCGGGGCCGTGGCTCCGCCGGTGGCTGCCATGGGCGAATCCTATGGGGCCGCGCTGGCCCTGCGGTGGGCCACCCTGGAACCCCGCGTCCAAACGGTGGTGGCCATGGCAGCTTATGGCAGTCTTTCGAATGCCGTGCTCAATATATGTCATGATTATGCGGATTGGTTGCCCACCGGACTGGTTAAATCCGGATTGCGGGAATTGCCGGGATGTCTGCACGTGCCGGGACCGGAATTGGACATCACAACCGTATTAGCCCGGCATCCAGTGCGAGCTTTGTTCGTGGCGGGGGCGGCTGATACCATTGTCCCGGTGGCCGACGTGAGTTCCCTGCGGCAGCAGGCCGACCCGGAGAGTGATTTGCTGATCGTACCGCAGGCCACACATGAGGCGCTGGCCTATTATTTTGATGATCTGACCGGGCCGGTGCTGGTCTGGCTGGCCCGGCCAAAATAAAAAAGGCCGGACAACTTGTCCGGCCCGTGGTGATGAGGTTTATACGCCTTCACCCAGACGCTCAGAACGGTGACGGGCCCACACAGTCGCTGTTCGGACCGCGTCACCAGCAAAACCTCTCTGCCAACCCTGAAACGAACAGCGAAATCGATTCCGATAATGAGACCCGGCCCTGGGGAAAGTGTTCAACGAAAATCAAATTTTAAAATGCAGTGAGTAAAATAGCCTTGGGGGAGGGGGTGATAGATAAAAGGCCGGACACTTGTCCGGCCAGTGATGATAAGGTTTATACGCCCTCATCCAGGCGCTCAGAAGTGTGACGGGCCAACACAGTCGCTGTTCGGACCGCGTCACAAGCAAAACCTCTCTGCCAACCCTGAAACGAACAGCGAAATTGATCGTTGATTATGAGACTCAACGATTTGCAAATTGTTCAAAGTAATTAAATATTTTTTGACCGGGCTCAGCCTGTATTTATTTATCCGCCAAGGCGCTGGCAATGGCCGCCAGCACTTCCGGGGAGTTGGGCTTGATATTGGAGGAGAAGCGTTTGATGATCCGGCCATCGCGGCTGATCAGGAATTTGGTGAAATTCCAACCAATGTCCCCGGGGAAGGGCGATTCGGATCCTGCCAGAGCGGTATACAGGGGGTGGCGGTGGGCACCGTTCACCTCGATTTTGTCAAAGAGCGGAAAAGTGACATTATATTTACTGGTGCAGAACTGTTTGATTTCCTCGTTGCTGCCGGGTTCCTGGCCCATGAACTGGTTGCAGGGGAATCCTAAAACGACCAGGCCTTTTTCTTGATTAGTCTGGTACTCGGCTTCCAAAGCCTGGTACTGCGGGGTAAAACCACAGTGCGAAGCCACATTCACGATGAGCAGCACCTTCCCTTTATAAGGGGCCAGGCTGGTTGTGTTGCCATCAATGTCCTTGACGGGGATGTCGTAGAGGGAGGCGGCGGGGGTGGATAACATAGGTAGCAAAATCAGGGCGGCGGCAATGGCAAATATTTTCATGCCAGAACAATTGGCTATAAATGAAGGTTTGTCAAATTTTGGCGGGTGTTCACCCGGTTTAGTGGCGGGAGCGGCTTGGACCATGGCCCGCTCCCCCGGGTGAGGCTAATCCTTAAGCCACACGATGGAGGCACCGGGCGGCGACGTTGGGCGGGCCTGAAGGCTGTGCGTGTGGGTGGCAGTCTCACCGGAATAATCCACGGCGGATGCCGTGGGCGACGAGGGCGTGGCGGGGGTGTCACGATTGTTGCGGGCGAAGTTGGGGATGGCCAGGAGCGGGCTGCCGTCGGCCCAAAAGCCTTGCAAGGCGATGACGCCATCCAGCAAATTACCTTTCCAGACCGGGGTTAAGGGGGAATTCCCCAGGGATTGATCCAAGTTCGGTTGATCCGCCGTTTCCACATTGTAAAGCAGCGGGCCATAACGCAGCGCCACCCGGCCGCGGTCGGCCTGAATATGGTCGTCGGCTTTGATGCGCTGCACCGTCAGGGGCAGTTCCAAAGTTACCGTGTCACCCGTCTGCCAGGTGCGGGTGATCGCGACGTAGCCATTGACCACTGCGGGGGCAAGGGGCCGGCCATTGACCGCCAGGACGTTGAGGCCGGAGACCGCGGGGGTTTCCGTATAAAGCTGGCTGGTGGCCCGGTTGGGTACGCGCACATAAACGGTAAACGCCTTGGCGGTCTTGGGGTTGACGGTGATGGACACCCGGCCATGCCAGGGATAGTCGGTTTTCTGTACCATTTCGACATCCGTGCCGGCCACATTTTCGACCTTCATGGTGCTGCCGATGAAGAGGTTCACGTAAAGACCGTCAGCCCCCTTAACGTAAGTCCAGGTGGGGAGCATCAAGAGCGTGCGGGGAATGTTGCCCACGCAGCAGGGGCAGACGTGCCAGGGCCCCCGGTCGCCGCCTTGAAGCGGATTGGTATATTGAAAATTATGGCCATCCAGATCGGTCGAACCCAACAGGGCGTTGTACAGCGTTTCCTCGTACAAATCGGCATATTTGGCATCGTGATAAGCGAGATTGAGCTTGTACTGGAAGAAAATCAGGCCGCAACTCGAGCAGGATTCGCAGTAGGCATCGTTGGGCAGCGAATAGTTGGGCCCAAACCCCTCGGAGGTTTCGCCACTACCCACCCCGCCGGTGACATAATACTTCTTATTCACCAAATTGTCCCATAGCGAGGCCACGGCGCTGGAGTAATCGGGATCGCCCGTTTCAGCCGCAATATCTGCCAGGCCGGAATAAAAATACACGGCGCGAACCGCATGGCCCACAGCCTCGTATTGCTGAACGGGCGGGAGATGGCTTTGGTCGTATTCCGCACCGCCACGGCGGGAATCGAGCAGGAAGCGGGCGAGGCGGATATAGGCATCGCCCTGGCCGCCGCCTTCCTGGTCATTCACAAACCGGCCGAAACGTACCAGCGCTTGTTCCATTTCCTCATGTCCGTCGAACCATTCACGCTTGCCGGGCCCAATATTGGCCACCCAGCAATCCGCCAGCCGCCGGGCGGCGTTGTATAGGCGTTTGTCTTTTCCCTCGGTCAGCGTGTAATGATTGATGGCCGATTCGATGAAATAACCGCCGACATACCCTTCGTGGCCGCCGCGCATGCCCGGCCACCAATGTTCCGGCCACTGGGAACGCGGGGCCAGGGTATAGGCGGTTTGCAAATAACCATCCGGCTCTTGTGCAGCAA
The DNA here is from genome assembly GCA_903936645.1 of uncultured Verrucomicrobia subdivision 3 bacterium. Classification (GTDB taxonomy): domain Bacteria; phylum Verrucomicrobiota; class Verrucomicrobiia; order Limisphaerales; family UBA11358; genus UBA11358. Next base: position 7,911 of record CAIZWI010000071.1, on the reverse strand, counting down.
GAATTTTGGGAATCCAATCAGCCAGGGTCGCCCGCATTTTCTCCTGGGCACCGAGGATATCCCGGTCGCCTTGAGCGTCCACCATTAGGGCCAGACATATGGATTCGATGGTTTCATGCACCCAGGCATTGGCGAAGACATAACCTTTTTGGCGGGCGTGGGGTTCCCCGCGCAGGGCCTTGGCGGCTTCCACAAAGTTATCAATGCCGCCCTGACCCTCGGTCAGGTTGGTGCGGTTGATCATGTCGATGCAATGGGGAATCCAATTGACGATGAGGGCCTTGGCGCGCGCGTTCCACAGAGGGTTGTCGATGGTATAATGCTTGGTGTAGACGACATCGAGGCGCCGGGTGGGCGGGGGATTGCCGACCTTGACCTGGAGGGTGGAGACAGTCTTTAACGAGCCGCTGCCGGCACTCAGTTGGAGGGTGTAATCGCCCGGGACGGAAAAGGTGGCGGTGGTTACCGGGGCATGGGCGTCGGCAAACGAAACCGGGCCGGGCGCACTGAGCGCTTGCCACTGAATAACCAGTTTTTGGGTCGGTTTGAGGGCGTTCACCCGGCCGTTTAAGTAAGTTTTACCACCGATGACCACGGACCGATCCACCCCGGCGACCACGGTCGGTGCGAAATCGGGGGAATTGCCGGAGTCAAGAACGCGCCATTCGAGGAGGCCGGTGGAGAAATTACCGGTGCCGTCCATTTCCAGCCGGAGCCGGGTGGTGGTGACTTCAGCAAAGGTGGTGACATTAAACTGGTCGCCAGCCACCCCTAAACCGATGGGGTGGGGCACGGGCAGGAATTCATGACCGTTCCAATACTGGAGGCGGCAAGCCGAAGGCAGCCGCACGCCCTGATGGTCGTCCCACCAATAGACTTTCACCTCCCGCGTGCTGATGGGTTGCGACCAGTCGTATTGAACCCATTGGGTGCCAGTGCGCGGCCAGTTGCCATACGAGCCGGTACCCCGTTCAAGGGAATTGGCGGGGGCGTTGCCGTCATTGAGCGCCGTCACAGAGGTGTCCCCGGAAGTGTAAGCGGCAGAGGGGGTGGCGACGAGGGCGAGATTGATGTCGTCAGCCGCGCGGGTTTTCCCGGGCAGGACCAGCGCGAGCAGGCAGCCTCCCGCCAGCACGCAGGCAAAAATGCTCCGCAGGAATTGGCCGGGTAAAGGGGTGGTTGGCTTCATATAAAAAATTCTCTACGGCAGCATCTTGTTACGCAGAGCTCAAAATTCCACAAGGACGGAGGTTTGGCAATTTATTCCCCAGCGGAGCAGGCTGGCATGCCTTGCGGCGGTTGGCAATCCGATGGACCTATTGCCCGGCCAGGACTGCGGTTAATGAGTTATGTGCGATGGCCGACTGTCTGGCAATCGGTTCCCATGTTATTTTGCCGGGGGCACGCGATTTTGGGTGAAGGAGAGTTCGGCATCCGTATGAACCCGATTGCCCGCCGGGTCCACGAGGGCGACGGTGGCCAGCACAATAAGGTGCTTCGCTTTCTTGCCGGTCGGTTCGAGGGGCAGGCCGGTGCGGGGATCCACGGGCTGGCTCAGGATCAGGGTTTGGCCATCGTACAGGTTGGCCGTGCTCACGAACTGGCGCTCAATGATGTGGGGCCGGGGCGGGGCGATGGTGGCGGGATCGCCGCTTTTGGGCGGGTCATCGATATAGATGCGCACTTTGTTGGTGGCCTGATCGTAGCCGGTGAAAACAGGGTCGGTGGCAACCACCTTCAGATTCACCGTGTAACCATCGGCCAGGACATAAGGAACCAGGTCGGTAATGGGACCGAATTCACGATTTGTGGCCTCAAAGAGCCCGGCCGGTGGGTTGGTCATTTCCGCACGGGTCACCCCGGGCGGGGTCAGGGCTTTGGGATTAATGCCAGTGATGATGGTGGTGACCTGGGTTGCACGCATTTGGGTTTGCCGGCCAGTGGTGGTGGTGACCTCGGGTTCGGCGAGTTCGGTGAAGCCAGGTTGGGTGCGGAGTTGCTTTAATAATTGGGTGACGGCGGCTGGGGCCAGAATGCCCGCCAGGTTGGGGGCAGTCTGAAAATTTGTAAGGGTGGGGAAATGAACGTCATCGCCCATGATTTCGATAAAGCGGGTCTTGATGTGGAGTTGCGGCCAGACATTGATGAGGCAGGTTTCCCACAACTTTTCGATGACGGCCAAATCATCCCTGGTGGCTTTGACGAGGAGAATGCCCTGACGCTCATTGTAAACCATGTACATGGGGGCCGTCAGCGACAGTCCAGAACGCTGGCACAGGCGTTGAAAGGCAGCCGGCACATCCGACATCGCCAGGGGCGTGGTCTCGCCCAGCGCGCGCTGCAACCCGGCGGCAGCCACCACCCGATCCACGGGAAATTCCCGGGTAACCAGATTGGTGGACAGGCCCAAGGTGGGGCTGGCGTTGGTGGGGGAAAGCCCGGCGGGCAAATTTACCCAAAAATTTGCCAGGTATAACCGGTTTTCACTGTGTCCACTGGTGGTGGTTACCTCGGGTTCGGGCAGGCTTTCAAACCCCTGGCGTTGTTCCAGAGCGTGGATGGCGGTTTGGAATTTGGGGTTGCTGAGTATACCGGCGGTTGAACCATTGGTCGAGCCGGGTCCCAGATGGGAGTGCTGCTGGTTTAAATTAGCAATGATATGTTCAATGAGGTCCAAATCCGTCTCGGTGGCTTTGAAAAACAGCAGGCCAAGGTGTTCGTTGTAGAAGACCGCTTTGGGGGCGTTTAGATCGACGCCCCGGGTGCGAAAATATTCGCGAAGGCGAACGATAAAATCAGCGGCCCTGGTCTGGCTGGTCACGTTCGTGCCCGTTGAACTGACCGGGGGCAGCACGGAGAAGAAGATGTCGCCGGTAACTTTAAAGGTGCGCATGTACAAGGGCGGGCCCGTATCCGGGGGCTTGGCGGAAAACACGACCGCGAAATCTTGAATGGAATATTTCAAGGGACGACCAGCCACGAGCACGATGGCATCCAGCACATCCGCCACCCGGACATTGGTCAGATTCATTTGAATGGGGACGGCGCCGACATCAAACGCCGCCGGGGCGTTGGTCACCGGCAGGCCGGTGGCGGGGGCGATTTGGTCGGCAAGGGGGGTGGTCCGGGAATTGATGAGGAAGTTGATGCCGGCATGGTCCGGGTCGAGCCGGGTCACTTGCGCGGACAAGTCGAGGAGGACTTCCGTGAGGGGCAATCGATGCCAGGCCACCGTGGGCAGCCGAATGGTCTCGAGTTTGTGAACGATATTCTGGCGGCCCGGGCCGCTGTAATAGAGAGTCTGGTTGGTGCGGGCGGCTTGAGCTTGCTGGATCAAATTCAAATAATAGAAGGCGGCGGTGTTTTCCGGGTCCAATTTAATGGCGGCCTTGAGTTTAGCCTCGGCCTCGGCCAGCTTGCCCATTTCATAGAGGACTTTGCCCTCTTGAACGAGGGTGCCGGCTTGGGGCCGGGCACTCGGGCTGAAAGGGGGCGCACCGGGCGGGCGAATGCCCAACAGAATGGAGGCAATGACGTCGAGATCCCTGACCGGGGCAGTTACCGCGAGTTCGTCGTTGGTATAAGTGAAGTGGCGGGGCGGCAGCCAGTTCAGGCCGGCCGCATAAATGAAATCGTGCAGCATGGAGGAAGCGTCGTCGTCGCGAGTGGTGGACCAGCCGCGTGCATGCCAGGCGGCGGACAAGTCTGCGGCGGGGAGGGAAAACGTGCGGTTCACGAAGGGGGATGAGGCGTCGGGGTTGGTGGCGTCCCAAGCTACGAGCAGGACCACCTGGCACTTGCCGGGTTGCGCAGGATTGGGGACGGCCCAGGCCAGCGCGCCGCCAAGTGGAATGCGGAATTTAGAATGCTGCGGGGTTTGCACCTGGCCGCCCAGGAGCAGCCTGAACTGGCAGCGCGTGGCGTTCCCGGCCAGCAACGGATGCACGGTGAAATCCATGGGGGTCCAATCCGGCTGCGTGGCCGGCAGGCGCGCTTCCCAGCCGCTGGTGATCTGCCGGCCGGCCACGTTGGTGGTTTCCCAGGTGATGCTGCCCAGAGCATTGGTGACCCCGCCTACGAGGTAGCGAAAACTTCCCCCGCTGAGGCCGGGCTGATCGAGGCCGCCGGGATAATTATTGTAGAATCGGGCCCCGGCTTTTTTTAATTGGGTGAGCAGGCCGTCCACCTCCCGGGGCGGGATCCAGGCCGGGGACGAGAGATTCGCCAAGGTGGGCACGCCCTGGAGCAATGAGGCTTGATCCACGATCAGAAAATGGGCCAGCAAACTGACGTTGTGATAACCGGCAAATTGCGGATCGGGCCACGGAGTGGTTTGGCCGGGGGCAGGTTCGGCTGGCGTGGCGGGGGACAGTGGGTTATCGAACGCCGTGGAAATGTTGGAATTGGCCATGCTGGCGGGGGCAGGCGTGGCATCCATCGGGGGCGGGAGTGGCGGGGCGTCGCCCATGGGGAGGGCGATGGCAGAAAAGGCCACGATGCCCAGCGCGGCCAGGAAACCCAAACCGGCCCGCTGGGGCACGGGGAAATTGACGAGCCGTTCGATGCGCTGGCTCAGGGCGCTGCGGGATTCCAGGATGCCGACCAGGCCGAGGCTGGCGAGCGGGCGTTGGAGGGCGAATTTCGCGACGGCCAGCAGGGTGGGGGCGTAGATTTCGGCATCGGCCCGGAGCGCCACCATGACGGCCTCATCCACGGCCTCCTCGCGAACGCGGCGGAGGCGGGCATTGGCCAGCCAGACCAGCGGATGCCACCAGTAGACGATCTGGAGCAGGGCCTGGGCGAAGTTCACCCAGACATCGCCCCGGCGCATGTGCATGAGTTCGTGGAGGAGGACGGCGCGGAGTTGTTCCGGGGAGAGGGTGTCGGCCAGGGATTGGGGCAGGAGAATGACGGGGCGAAAGAGGCCGCACACGGCGGGGGACATGGTGTCGCTGGTGAGTTTCACGGGAACGGAGGAGGGAAAATTGGCCAGTTGCCGGGCTTCGACCAGCCGGTGGCTTAGCTCGGCGTCGGGCAGGGCTGCGCGACTGGTGCCGATCACCTGCCGCCAACGCAGGAGCAACCAGCCCAGCAGGATCAGGCTCACCGTTCCGGCCAGCAGCAGGACCCAGGCGGGCAGGCTCAGGGAGGGCGGGGGCGGGAGGGGCGCGGGTGCCAGGGGAGCGGGCTGGTCCAGCGGAGGCAGATCATATTGGGTGATCGTATAATCCCGGGCGGGCAGTTCGGGGGCGGTCAGCGGGATGGCGGTGGCGCGGCTCAGCCACCAGGCGGGGCTGGTGGGCAGGGCGAGGGCGGGGGGGAGGACGAGTTTTACGAGCAAAACCAGCCACAACGCGTGGCGCACAGAGGCCCGCACGCGGTGGCGCAGGCCGAAGTCCAGCGCGAGGAGCACGAGCACGAGCAGGCTGGACTGCCAGAACATCGCAACGGCAAATTCCAGGCCGGCCGCACCCCATTGATTCAACGTGTCGATGGCGGGGTTCATACCAATTATTTTTTAACCGCCTTTTTGCGGGATTTGATCAGGGCCTCCAGGGCGTCGAGTTCACTGGCTTTGAGGGGGCCGGATTCAATGAGGCACTGGACCATGGGGGTGAGCGCGCCGTTAAAGGCGTGTTTGAGGGTGTAGAGCAATTCGCCGCGCTGGGCCTCGGCGCGGGTGACGGCGGAGCGGTAACTGGTCATTTTGCCCTGCTTTTCGGCGCGCAGCAGGCCCTTGGCGACCATGCGGTCCATCATGGTGCGGGTGGTGGAATAGGTCCACTGGGTGGCGGCGAAAAGGGCTTCCTGGATGGCGGGGGCGCTGCAGGGTTCGCGGTCCCACACTGCCTTGATGATGGCCCACTCGGCCTCGGTGAGTTCGATGGGAGTTTGGTGCATGTGCTGGTGACATTATTTACATTTGTAAAGAATGTCAAGGGGATTCTTTACAGATGTAGATGACGGGTGAAAACGTCCAAGTTCCAAGCCACAACATCCAAGAGAACGGCACCTATGACTGCTCACCTATCCCACATGGATTGTTAAAGGCTGGCAAGCCCTTCGGTGGGCGGAGCGACCAAGGTGGAATGAGCAAAGCCGCTTGGTTCAACTTGCAAAGTCCGCCTGGGACCATTGCCCATCGAGGAGGCGCCACATTTTGCCGTTGGGATTTTGGTTCCGGAGGGACGCGGGCAGGCGGGCGGGACGGACGTTGTCGTAGCAGGCGAGCATGGCGAACCGGCGCAGTGAGGCAGGGATGCCCACGGCGGTGAAGCCGGGATGGCCGGTGGCGGGGAAAGGTCCGCCATGATTCATGGCGGGGCTGACGGCGACTCCAGTGGGCATTTTGTCGTTGATCAAGCGACCAACGCGCCGGCGCAGTTGCGGGGCAATGGCCTGGTACAGTACGTCGTCACCCCCCTGGGTGTCGGAGTAGACGCAGCCGGTGAGGTTGCCTTCGAGCTCTTCGAGTACTTCCACGAGCTGGGCCGGATCGCGAACAATGACGAAGAGCGACGCGTTGCCGAAGGCCTCGGTCTGCAATTGTTCCGGTGCCGCGAGAAATGCCTCGCCGCGCACTGCCAGCAGGGTGTTGGCGAAGCGGTAGCCGGGTTGGGTGACAGCTGCCCCGCCCACGATCAGCTCGGCCCCGGCGGCACGCAGGGTGGCGAGGCTGGTTTGCAGGCCCTTGGCGACCCCGGCGGATAACAACGGATTCACCGGGGCGGCGGTGAATTTGGCAGCCACCGCGCCGATAAAGGATTCGGTGGCTTCCCCGGCCATTAAAAGGACCAGACCAGGGTTGGTGCAAAACTGTCCGCTGGCCATGAGGCAACTGGTGGTAAATTCCTCGACGATTTTGGGTCCACGCTCGGCCAGGGCACCGGGTAAAATCACGACCGGGTTCAGGCTGGAGAGTTCCAGGTAGATGGGTTTGCCCGCGGCATCGGCCGCAGCCTTGAGGCGCAAACCACCGGACCGGCTGCCAGTGAAACCCACCGCACCCAGGCGGGGATCGGCGACGAGGCGGAGACCGTCAGCGGGGGCGATATTATAGAGCATTTGTACCGTGGCCGGTGGCAGGCCGGTTTCCAGCACAGCGGCGAGGGCTTCCTCCGCCAGCAGGCGGCTGGTGCCGGGATGGCTCGGGTGCGCCTTGGCGATGACGGGATTGCCCGCCGCAATCGCCGCGGCAAAGTCGCCGCCGGCCACGCCGTTGTAGGCGAACGGGAAGTTGTTGGGGCCAAACACCAGCACGGGGCCCACGGGTTCGAGGACGGAGCGCAGGTTGATTTTGGAGTCGATGGTGGGCAGCGACCATGAGCCCTCGCGGGCGGCGGCGGCAGCCTGGCGCAACTGGCCGGTGGTGCGGGGGAGTTCCACCGTGGCCAGCCGGGGGGAGACGGGCAGGCCGGTTTCCGCATGGGCCAGGGCGACCAGTTCGGTGGCACGCGCTTCGAGGCGCGTGGCATAAACGTCTAAAAATTCGGCGTATTTTTCTGCCGGCAGGGCGCGCAGTTGGCCGGCGGCAGCGGCGGCGGCGGTCAGGACGGCGTCGCAATCGTCCCAAGCACTGGTGGGATATTCCTCAATGAGCGGCGTGCCGGTGGCGGGGTTTTCCGCAAAGAAACTTCCGGCGGCGTGGGCCGCCTGCCAGTGACCGGCGATTAAAACGGGGTGTAAGGCCATAATTTATTCCATGCAAGCCTAGCATGGTGGGGGCGTCGGTTCAATCACGGCCGCCGGGTCTTTTTAGCCCTGGCGCAGCCAGCCCTGGGTTGCTGTTCAGGGAGGCGTGGTGGTCATCACACGGGCGAAGCGCGTGGGATCCACGCCAGCGACGTCGATCAACACAAACGGTGGCCGGGCGTCGGGCTTTAGGGTGCTTAAGGTTACATTCGTCGTCAT
>CAIZWI010000070.1 GCA_903936645.1 uncultured Verrucomicrobia subdivision 3 bacterium | reverse complement strand
GATCACATGCGCCGCGGCACCCTCAAATTTGACCACCTCAAGATGGTGATTCTGGATGAGGTGGACGTGATGTTGAACATGGGTTTTCGTGACGACATCGAAACCATTTTGCAGGCCACGCCCAAGGAACGGCAGACGGTGTTTTTCTCCGCCACCATCCCCCGGCCCATCCAACAGTTGATCGAACGCTACGTGCGCGATCCGCAGCAAATTCGCATCGAACAAAAAGCGATGACGGTGCCGACGGTGGAGCAATGCTATTACGAGGTGGACCGCCGGTTCAAAATCGAGCTGCTCGCCCGGTTGATTGACATTCATGACCTGAAGCTCGGCATCATTTTCTGCAATACCAAGCGCATGGTGGATGATCTGGTGGACCATTTGAACGCCCAGGGCTATTCGGCCGACCGGCTGCACGGCGATATGAGCCAGGCCCAGCGCGACCGCGTGATGATGAAGTTCCGCAAGTCGGGTCTCGAATTCCTGGTGGCCACCGATGTGGCCGCGCGCGGGATTGACGTGGATGACGTGGAAGTGGTGTTCAACTACGACCTGCCGTATGACGGCGAGGATTACGTGCACCGCATCGGGCGCACGGGCCGCAAGGGGCGCAGCGGCCGGGCCATCTCGTTTGCCTCCGGGCGCGAGGTGTTTCAAATTCGGAACATCGAACGTTACACGAACACGCGCATCACGCGCGGCAAGCCCCCAACTGCGGACGAAGTGCACGAGGCGCGGGCCAATGTATTTCTGGATAAATTGCGCACCACCCTCAAGGGCGGTGAGTATAAAAAGCAGGACAGCCTCATTGGGCGTTTGCTGGAGGAAGGGTTTGACTCCACCGACATCGCCTCCGCCCTGCTGCATCATCTCCAAAACGGGGAACCCGCCCCGGCGGCCGCAGCCGGAGCCGGAGCCAAGGTGGAGGAAGCGCGCCCGAATTTCAGCCAGCAACGGACGGAACGTTCCGATGACCGGCCGCGTTATGACGAACGGCCCCGGTACGAGGAGCGCCCGCGTTACGACGAGCGGCCCCGGTATGAGGAACGCCCCCGCTATGACCGCCCGGAGGCCCGGGAGGATCGCCGCCCGGTGATCCCGGCCGCGCGCCCCCTGCGCCCGGTGGAACGTCCGGGAACCACTGGCTTCGTGAAGCGCCCCGCCTCGGTGCCCGCGAAACATGTCGCCCCGGTTGCGCCAACCGCCAGCCCGTCGCCCGGGGACGTGCCCCCGGCCCCCACCGCTGCCGTGCCCCCGGAGCCAGCCATCAGTTCCCCGCCGCCGGAAGCCATGGCACCGGTCCGGCCCGTGATTTCGGATGCGCCCCCCTTGGGCAAGCTGCCCAAGGCCGTGCGTCCCGAGCGGGCCAATAAAAAGGAACCCTGGCTCGCCGCCAAGCCCAAGGCCAGCCGCGCCACCCCGGCCAACCAAACCCGGCTCTGGATGAACCTGGGGGCGGACATGGACGTTGCGCCCATTGACGTCGTGAACTCGGTGGCCGGCGAAACCGGCCTGCCCGGCAACGTGGTGGGCACGGTGGATTTGCGCGAACGGCATTTGTTTGTGGACGTGGCCGCCGAGCATGCCAACGCCATCATCGCCAAACTCAATCGCAGCGAAATCAAAGGCCACAAGGTCAAAGTGAAACTGGCGTAAATCCTTCGACCGGCTGGGGCCGGCGCACCGCGCCGGTCCGGCCCACATCCCCGTGAGCGAACCCACGCGCACCTCCTCAAACGTTTGGCCGGCTGCCTTGCCCTGGGAGTGGCAGCGGTATTAACCAGCAACGCCTCGATCCCCCAGTTCATTTGGATGGAGCATCAACTTACGCAACCAACCCCGCTGGCGCCGGGTGGTGAGGCAGCGCTGGCGACTGAAAAAGCCCCATCCACGATCCTGCTGGTGGAGGATGAGGCCGCCGTGCGCCATTTGCTGAAGAATGCGGTGTTGCGTCTGGGTTACCGCGTGCTGGCGGCGGCCAACAGTGCGGAGGCGCTGGCGGTCTGGCAGCAACATCCGACGGAGATCATGCTCTTGCTGACCGACCTGGTCATGCCCGGCAACCTGAATGGGCGGGAGCTGGCCCGGCAACTGCGGCAACAGCAACCTGCATTAAAAGTGATTTTTATCAGCGGTTACAGCTTTGATATCATTGCCGAAGGCTCAGCCCTGGAAACCGGGGTGAAATTTTTGGCCAAGCCTTTCAAATTAAGCCAGCTCGCCGATGCCATCCAAGATTTACTGGGGGCAGAAAAAATCGGAATCAGGCAATGACGGCGCCAGTGGTTGACGGGTTATGGCTGAGGAAAATTTTAGCGCCTTTTCGACTTCGCGCAAACCCCGGATCATCGTCACTGCTTCCCATTATCCTTAAAACGGCAGTTGAAGAGAGCTTGATTTTCAATCCGCCCATTATTTAATGGGGCATGAGCTTCTGTGACGCTCCG
>CAIZWI010000069.1 GCA_903936645.1 uncultured Verrucomicrobia subdivision 3 bacterium | reverse complement strand
TTCAAGACAATATAATCGTAGACTAACCAATTTTGGGGAATCAATGGAAAATCAAGGGCTGGCATAAGTATTAACGCTATTCATAGGCTGCGATTTGCCAATTAATATTTATTATTATACGCTTGCAAAACCATGAAATTCAGCAGCTTGTGTCGGTTGCTGAAGCCCTTCCGCCAGTGCTGACTGGGCAATCGAAACGCCACCAACCGGGCTGGAAGGGGGGCCGCACTGGAATTGGTTGCCCGCTAGAACGATTTTGCCAGCCAAGGCCCCCCTCAACCGGGGGTGGTGGCCCGTGCAACTAAGGGGGATGACTCCGACCGCGCGGGCGACTAGCCCGGGATGCAGGTACAAAGCGGCAGCGCCGATCCCGCCTGAGCCGGAACCAGGCCTCAGAAATGCAGTGTTTGCCGGCGCTTTTTTCATAAGGACTTCGGCGTGAACCGCTTCCAGATCCATAAAGGGTTCCTCGCTGGTTTCGGTGGCATTCGGGTTGGCTTGGGCCGTCGGCTGCTGGATTGCCGAATCCCAACGGGATTCCGGCCGCCAGGCCAGGGATGTCCCGGCAGCGGGACTACCCTGGGCAGCCTGACGCATTTTTATGCAACCCCAACGGGGTTGTGTCTTTTTGCAGGCCCAGCACCAAGGCACAACCCCGTTGGGGTTGGCGGTCGTTGGGGGTAATACCCAAGGTAGCTCGTGCCGCGCAACCTTGGGCTAGTGGACGCAATCCCGTTGGGATTGAAGCAGCCATTCACCAACCGCTTAAATGGTCAGCTCGATTTGCATGCCAACGAAAACAGCGAGGACCCCCATAAAGCATAGTGGACGCGCCGCACTCCTCGCCCTATACAAAAATTCACAGCGCAGCCAGGTGCCTGGCTACTGCATGGTTCCGGCTTGGGAGAGGGGAAACGGGGCATTTGTCCCGCTGACAGTGCGCAGCGTCCACCGGTTCCAGGCAGGCGTGCGACGGGAGTCGCGAACGGAGCTTGGATGGTTACCAATGTACCTTTTTTGCCTGCACCGGACCAAGTTATGACTGGCGGGGCGGGTGACGTGTCGTTATGCTGCGCTCCTTGTTTTAGGTAAAATCAGAAGTTGCCGCATGGCTGCCGCCGACGAATCACCGATCCCACCCTTTTATGTTATGCCCGGCCCAAATGACCGGCCGCGGGCCGAGGAGCCGCGCGGACTGGTCTGGCTGCCGTGGGCGCTGGGCGGGCTGATGCTGGTGGTTTACGGTCTGACGTTAAATCACTGGGTGATCCCGCGCACGATTCAAGAGGTTGGGAGTATTCAAGGGCTGAATTACCTGCCGTACGTCAGCGGGCCGGTGAACTGGCTGGTGTGGCAGCCGTTTGGCTGGCTGCCGGTGGCGTGGATTCCCGCGGCCATGAACCTGGGCACGGCGGTGGCGGCGGCGCTCACGCTGGTCTTGCTGGCGCGGTCGGTCATGCTACTGCCGCATGATCTTACGCCGCCGGACCTGCCCTGGTGGGTCTACCAACCGCCGCGCTTGATGACGCGGCGCTGGCCGTGGGTGCCGCCGGTGGTGGCGGTGCTGGCGGGCGGGTGCCAGTTGACCTTCTGGGAAAACGCAACGAACGCCACGAGTGAAATGCTGGATCTGCTGCTCTTTGCCGGCGTGATCTGGTGTTTGCTGGAATTTAACGCCCGCCAGCGGGACGGCTGGCTGCTGGGCGGCGCGTTCCTCTTTGGCCTGGCCATGGCGAATGACTGGGTCATGGCGGCGTTTTTACCGGCGGGTGTTTTCACCTTGGTCTTCCTAAAGCGGGTGTTTGTGTTCTCGCCGCATTTTTTCATTCGGCTGCTGTTGTTTCCGCGCACGCTGCGGTGGCGGCTTTTATGGCTGATTCCCGCCTGCTGGCTGGCGGGGTTGCTGCTGTGGTGGCTCACGCCGCTGGTCATCTGCTGGACCCCGTCGGCGCATTTGGGGTTCGGGGAGGCGGTGAAACTGGCGGGGCACACCTACCAGGCGCCGCTGGCCCATTTCCCCCATCTGCTGCTGGTCATAATCGGTTTGTTTTCGGTGG
>CAIZWI010000068.1 GCA_903936645.1 uncultured Verrucomicrobia subdivision 3 bacterium | reverse complement strand
GTTTGCTGCCGGCCGGCGGCGAATGGTTATCCGGGAAAAACCGCAGGGGGCGGGGGGCCGAGGTGGAACGGGGTAGGTGGCCAGCCTGAAGGCGGGAACCGGCCGCACCAGAACTTTCGTCGGCGCTCAAGTCACGGTGGCCCGGTCCGCCTTTGGAGGGGTGGGGGGAGGACACGGCTTGGGGTCATCCCAGATCGATTCCAGGCTAATCCCGGCGCGATCCCACACGGATTCCAGGCTGAACCGACGGAGGCCGGGCGTCCCCACAGACAGGCGAGAGGACGCCCGGGCGTTGGTGGGCACAAGCGCTTAATTCAAACGGCCAATCACCAGATGGTTACCGTGGTTGGTGGAAGTGGCCTGGGGCACATAATTGGTGGTGCTGGTGCTCAACAGGCTCCAGGTATAGCCGGCCACGGTGCCATCGGGTTTGGCATACAGGCGGAAGGTGCCATAACCGATGCCGCCGGGATGGTGATACCGGGTATCATTCGTGCCATGATAACTGCTGCTGCTGTCGATCACGGGAATGGTCCATTGGGTGGTGCCGGCGATCAGAGGCTTCGTGTTGTTGGGTTGGGGCAGGTCCTGCACGAGCATGACGTGGCCGGAAGGGGATTGGTATTCGGGGTAATACACAATCGCGAGAAAATCCCCGGGATGAATTTGATCCACGGTCAGGATTTGTTTAAACCCCTTTTGAGCAGCAATGGTGTCGTGATAAATCGCCGCGTCCGGGGAGGCATGGCCCATCCAGTTGACAAAATTGGTGGCCGTCCAGCCATAGGAGTATTCCAGCAAGAGGGTGGCAAAACTCGAGCATTCAGTTTTGGCGGTGCTGTGGGGGCCATTCCAATTGATGTATTCGGGAAGGCCGTAAACATTGGGCCAAAGAGCGGCCGTTTGCGAGGACTGAACGAGGTCCAGGACGAGGTTTTCCGCATTGGTCAAATGGGTTTGGGCCGGCAGGTTGGGGCAAAGGGCCAGACCCAGAGTCAGGCCCAGGGGGAGGGTGAATTTACGCATAATCAGTTTTTGGTTTGGTTTGGTTGAAGGTTGGGCGATGGGGTCACTGGCCATCGCCGTTGGTTTGGATAATAGTTATTTTGTATTAAATGTTACTTAGTTATAACCCTGGCGCAGCCGGTCACCGGCCGAACGATGGCCGGGGCACGAAGGCGCAGGGTTTGGATTAACTCAAACATTTGCCCTTAATTTAATTCACCGGGGAAATCTTGCGACTGTGCCAGTGACGCACACGCGTTTTTTTTATTTAAGCTGACGCCGGCGTGATGGTGCTAAATTTACCGGGAACCAATTCAGGCCCCGGGACTCTCATCCCTGACAACCTCGTTTTTCAAGCCTCTATGAGACACTTACTACTAAATCAAACCGCCCGCTTAACCGCCAGGGTGGCCGGGTGCCTGGTGCTGGGCACCACGCCCGTCCTGGCGCTGGTGCCGGAAACCCTGGGCCAGTTTCAAAATGGTCCCGGCACGCCGACCGGTGCGCTGGTGCAGGCGCCGGACGGCAATTTCTACGGGATCTCCACCACGGGTGGGGCGCTGAATCAAGGCGCGTTCTTTCGCGTGACGCCGGCGGGCGGGGTGCGGGTGCTGGCCGCGTTTGTCACGCCGCCCTGCCCGGGGCTCGCGCTCGGGCCGGATGGTGCCTGCTATGGGGTGACCCAGCAAGGGGGCGCGCTCGGCCTGGGGACGGTCTTTCGCGCCACAACCAGTGGCCAGTTGGTCACCCTGGCCAGTTTTAATGGGCCCAATGGTGAATTTCCCCAAGCCGGGTTGCTGGCGGCGGCCAATGGCGTTTTCTACGGGGTCACCGAATATGGCGGCACCAACGGGGCGGGCAATGTCTTCACGGTGACGACGAACGGGATCGTCACCTCCATTGCGGAGTTCAGCGCGGCGACGGGAGAATTCCCGCAGGCACCTTTGAGTTTCGGTCCCGACGGCCTGCTGTATGGCACCACGCTGATCGGGGGGGCTTTGAGTGGCGGAACGGCCTACCGGCTGGCCCCGGCGGGCGGGACCATCACGGCCGTCGTGGCATTGCCGGGAGATGGCTTCGCGGGGCGTAGCCGGTTCGTCGTGGGGCCGGATGGGAAAATGTACAATGTGGCGGCGAATGGGGGCCCCAACGGCAGTGGCGTGGTTTACTCGGTGACCACCAGTGGCCAGCTGGCGGTGGTCGCCGAATTTTCCGGCACCAACGGCTCGCTGCCACAAACCGACCTGGTCCGGGGCCCGGATGGAGCCCTGTATGGCACAACTTCGGGTGGTGGTGCGTTCGGCGGGGGCGTGGCTTATCAAGTGACCACCGCCGGCGACTTTTCCACGTTGGTTTCGTTTCCCGCCGATGACAACAGTACCGGCCCCGGCCCGCTGTTATTGGCCCAAGACGGCACGTTTTACGGCACTGACCGGTCGGGGGTGTTCCAACTGGACCCGGCGGGCGGGTTGAAAAGCTTCGCTTCGCTGTGGCTGCCGGAGGGCATGGGCCCCACCGCCGGGCTGGCCCGGGGCCTGGATGGGGCATGGTACGGCACGACGGCGCACGGCGGCACGGCCAATGCCGGGACGATTTTCCGCGTGAATCCAGACGGTTCGGCCACCACGGTCTGGTCGTTTGGCCAGACTAATGGCGCGGCCCCGGCATCCGGCCTGACCCTGGCGCCGGATGGCAACTTCTACGGCGTTACCACGCTGGGCGGCGCCTACAATGCCGGCATGTTCTATCGTTTTCACCCACCTGGCCACTACACGGCGCTGGCCGCCTTTGACGGCACGAATGGGAGCAGTCCCGCCTGCGAGTTGGGGTTGGACGCGCCGGGCGTGCTGCTGGGGGCCGCTGCGGTGGGCGGCGCGCACCAGGCGGGCACCCTGTTTCGCGTCACCACGAATGGCGTCTTCACCCAGGTGATTCCCTTTCCCGGGGGGGCTTTGGGCTTGCCCGTGGAGGCCCCGGTTCGGGGGGCTGACGGCAACTATTATGGGGTCGCCATGGGCACCAGTGGCAACCAACCCGGGGTGATTTACCGGCTCACTCCGGGGGGTGCGCTGCAAACGGATCTCACCTTCAATGGGGCCAATGGCAACCTGCCCGAAAGCGGTCTCACGGTGGGACCGGATGGCTCCCTCTATGGAACCACGGCCGAAGCCGGACCGAACGGTTTTAGCGGCAATGGCAATGTCTTCAAGCGCTCACCCAGCGGGGTTTTGTCGTCCATTTATTACTTTAACGGCACGAACGGCAGCATTCCGGGGGCCCGGCTCACGTTTGGCCCGGATGGCCAGCTTTATGGCACCACGGTGAACGGTGGCGCGATCGCCAGCGACCCGGCCCGCATCGGTTATGGCACCCTCTTTCGCCTGACCACCAACGGGACGCTGACCGGTCTCCACCAGTTCACGAGTGCCAACGGGGCGCATCCCCGAGCCCCGCTCCGGCCCGCTCCGGATGGCAATCTCTATGGCGTCACCAGCCAGGGCGGAACTGGTGGTGGTGGCACGCTCTTCCGACTCAACCTGACCCCGCATTTTACGGGCATTACGCGGCAGCCCAATGGCACGGCCCAACTCCAGGCCGTGGGTCTCGATACTACCCCGGTGCACCTCCAATACGCGCCCAGCCTCACCCCGCCCGTGGGGTGGCAGCCCCTGTCGGCGGGCAGCTTCGCGCCCGATGGCACGGCCACCTTCCTGGACTCCAGCGGGGCCCCGGCCCGCTACTACCGGCTGACCACGCCCTGAATGCCCGCAAAACCACCGGTTGGGCAGGGGTCGGGCGGGCGTTCATGACACGGGAGGCGGGGTTTGGCCAGGCGGCAAGGCTTTGGGGGGGGATAAACCGCCGAAGTGATCGGTTATTACAGCGTCCGCCGCCACGGCGCGCGCCGGACGCGGGCAAAAAAAACCGGGTCAATCAGCCAGAGGGTGGCCGAGAGACCCGGGGAATTTTCGAATGAGTACAACGTAGGATTACGGAGAACTCCGGTTTGAGTCAGTACCAGAACCCAAACCGAAAACTGGTTTATCAGATCAAAGATCAAAGTTGCTGGTGGTCCTGATGACCGCTGCAACTATGAATATTAAATCATGAGTCCTTATTTTTGTCAACGACCATATTGAGATTTAAGCGGAACTTATCATCTTTTGGTCACAGCATAAGCCGGTGGTCCGGCCGGCCGCCCCCCGCCGGCCGGCGGGACACCCGGGGTTGCCGGGGCGGAACGCGGGGTTTACCCAACAGGCACAGGGCTTTCGCTCTGGTGTATGACCGTTTAATACGGTAGGCAGCCGGTTCCGGACCGGGCCAGGGCTCCGCCGCCCGGCGGGCATTTCCCCGGCCACCGGCCGGATTATTTCGCATTCGCCCCGGAAAATGGGGCTGGCAAACCGGTCAGCGATGGCCAGCCAGCGGGTAGTTTCCCGCTGATTTGGTTGAAACGGGGCCGGCCAGCGGCGCTTCCCGAGGTAAAGCATGCTCGCATCAGGGTGCATGCGGGCGAATGCATGCCCACCGCGCCGGGGTGAAAGCAGCCGGGGATGCCGGTGAAATCCCGCCCAAGTGACGCTCATGGGCTCGGCGGAGCCGGTGCTGGCCCCCTGGCCCCGGCGGATTGGTTGCCCCCCGGCCGGGTTGCGCGGTGGGTCAGGCGATGCAGGGATATCGGCCCCGGGAGCCGCCGCGGGTTTCGCAAGATTCCTGTTTACAGCGGTCCCCCCGTTGCTAGTATCGCGATTGCCCGTTAACCAGGGAGTTGGCCTATGAAAAAAATCGAAGCGATCATCAAACCATTCAAAATGGACGTGGTAAAGTCGGCCTTAATGGAGCTCGGCATCCAGGGACTGACGGTTTCGGAGGTAAAAGACTTTGGCGGCCAACGGGGGCACACGGAAATTTACCGGGGGAGTGAATATGCGGTGGATTTTCTTCCGAAAGTAAAAATTGAGGTGGTGGTGGCCGATGGACTGGTCAGCCAGGTGGTGCAGGTGCTCCTGAAAGTGGCCCGCACCGGGAAGGCGGGCGACGGCACCATACTGGTGAGCACGGTGGAAAATGTGGCGCGCATCCGCACCGGCGAGACCGGCGAAGCGGCGGTTTAAGCCGGCTGGCGCCCGGCTGGGCGGGGCTTAAACCCTTGATTTTATTGGCTTAAAGACGGCTGTGAATAACTTGTTAGCAAGAGTTAATATGTTGTCCTCGTATCCGGGCCGGCAATGCCCTAAAACAACAGCGTCCCGACCGGATCACCAGCCCGGCTGGCCCGACGTCTGGAAGCCAGCCCGGGGTTTTATTTTTTTAAGATTTGTAAAATGCTTAAAACAAGCACTTTATGACTATTTCTTGAGATTCGAATGCGGTGGCCGGCAAGCATTGCTTGAATGCTGGGGGGTGGCTGGTAATCTGCCAGTGGTCGCCCGGCCGGGTCCGGCGGTGGCGGGCGGACTTTTTGCGGATAGGTGAATAAATCAGGTTAATTTAGGGTAATCGACGGAATACTAATGCAGCAAACAGCGGAAACAATTTGGGATTTGGCGCAAGAGCAACTGCGCGGCAAGTTAAGCCGGGACACATTTAACATGTGGTTTGCCCCGCTGCGCGCCTGCTCGGTGGACGCCCACCAAGCCACGCTGGAAGCTCCCAATGAATTCTGTGAAGTCTGGCTCAAGGATAATTACCTGAGCCTGCTGCAGGACGCCCTGGCGATTGCCGCCGGCCGGCAATTACAGATCAAATTTGTCGTGGCCCCGGGCAGCACCTCGGTGCTGACCGCCCCGGTGGCGGCGGAGGCCAAAGCGAAGGCCGCCGAACCCGTGCCGGCGACTCCCACCGCCCCTGCGGAACGGGTGGGTGCCAATGGGGACCCGCATTTTAATCCCAAGAACACCTTCGAATCGTTCGTGGTGGGGAATAACAACAATTTCGCCTACGCGGCGGCCCTGGCCGTGGCGCAGGCCCCGGGAAAATCCTATAATCCCCTGTTTCTTTACGGGGGGGTGGGGCTGGGCAAGACGCATTTGCTGCATGCGATTGGCCAGCAGGTGGCCATCAACAAGAAAAACGCCCGGGTGGCCTATTTATCCTCCGAAAAGTTCACGAACGAGTACATTGATGCGATTCAGCACAACAAACTCGCGGCTTTTCGCAAAAAGCACCGGCAGACGGACGTGCTGTTGATTGACGACATCCAGTTTTTGGCGGGCAAGGAACGCATTCAGGAGGAATTTTTCCATACGTTTAACGCCCTGCACGAATCGCACAAGCAGATCGTGCTGACGTGCGACCGCCCGGCCAGCGAAATTCAAGGTTTGGAAGGCCGGCTGGTGTCGCGCTTCGAATGGGGTTTGGTCACGGACTTGCAGCCGCCGGACGTGGAAATGCGCCGCGCGATTCTGAACAAGAAGGCGCACATCATGAATGTGTCGCTGCCCGAGGAGGTACTCGACTTTCTGGCCAACCGCATTCGCACCAATGTGCGCCGGCTGGAAGGCGCGCTCATTCGCGTGGCCTCCTTTGCCTCGCTCACCGGCAAAAAATTAACCATCGAAGTCATTGAGGGTCTATTGCGCGAAATCTTGCACGAAGAAGGCCGGTTCTCGATCAGCATCGAAGTCATCCAAAAAAAGGTGGCGGAGCATTTTGACATCCGGCTGGCGGACATGACCAGCAAACGCCGCCCGGAAAACATCGCTTTTCCCCGGCAGATTGCGATGTATCTCTCCCGGCAAATGACGGAAACCTCCCTGAACTCGATTGGCGAGGCCTTTGGCGGGCGCGATCACGGCACGGTGATGCATGCCTGCCGCCTGGTGAAAGACCGCATGGAAGTGGATCCCAATGTGCGGCAGGTGGTGAGTTACCTGGAAAAACAATTGATGCGCTAAACGCCCGCTGCGGCCGGCGGACACTGGCCCGCTCCCCTGATCATGCCCGTCATCGAAGTCAGCCACCTTACCCGGGCCTTCCGCACCTATAAAAAGCAGCCGGGCTTTGGCGGGGCCGTCAAAGGCCTGTTTCACCGGCATTACGAGCAGACCATCGCGGTGGGGGATGTGAATTTCACGATTGAACCCGGCGAACTGGTGGGCTTTCTCGGTCCGAATGGGGCCGGTAAAACCACGACCCTGAAAATGCTGGCCGGGCTGTTGAATCCCACCAGTGGCACGGCCCGGGTGCTCGGACATGTTCCGTGGGAACGGGCGGATGCCTATCGCCGGCAATTCGCCCTGGTGCTGGGCCAAAAAAATCAATTGTGGTGGGATTTGCCGGCGCGGGAATCCCTGGAACTCAACGCCAAAATCTACGGCATCCCCCGCGACCGCTTCGAACGGACGGTGGCGGAAATGACGGAAATGCTGGATGTGAAGGACAAGCTCAACGTGAATGTGCGGGAGTTGTCCCTCGGCGAACGGATGAAAATGGAGTTGATCGCCTCGCTCCTGCACGAGCCGAAGGTGTTGTATCTGGATGAACCGACCATTGGCCTGGATGTCATCTCCCAAAAAACCGTCCGGGAATTTCTGCGCCGTTATAATGCCGAGCAAAAAACCACCATTCTGCTCACCAGCCATTACATGGCGGATATTCAGGAATTGTGCGAACGGGTGATTATCATCGACCACGGCAAGATTTTCTTCGACGGCAAATTGAGTGAGATTGTGGATCGGTTCGCCGATTTCAAGCTGGTGACCATTCAATTGGAAAAAACCGGGGATTATCCCGCCACCAGCCTGGAACGCTATGGTGAGGTGGTGGAAAAAACGCCGGGAACCATTCAATTCAAGGTCAAGCGCGACCGGGTCATCCCGACCTGCAAGGCGTTGCTGGATGATCTGCCCGTGAGCGACATCGACATTCAGGAGGTCCCGATTGAAGACGTGATCCGGCAGATCTTCGCCCGTTAACCCCGTCAGGATGCCGGATTGCCCGCGCGGAATTGCTTGCCCCGCTGCGGGTGGCCACTTATTTTCCTACGCATCAACCACCCTGAATGAGTTGCACCTCCCAGGAACCGCCGGCAAGCGTTTGGTTTGCCTCGCTGACGGCCTTTGGGTCCGGTGCGGCGCCCCAGTCATGAAGACCTGTTCCCATTGCGCCCGGTCAAATGACGATTCCCGCCGAAATTGTGCCGGTTGTGGGGAGCGCCTGCCCGAACTGACCGCCGCGGCAGACGAAGCCGGGCGCGAGCCGTCAGCCGCCGGCCAACGGGACGTGGACACGGAAGTATTCACGCAACACTATTCGGCGGCCACTCCCCGGGTTTGGGTGACTTACGGCCTGTTGGGGCTGAACACCCTGATTTTTTTGCTCACTGGACTGGCCGGGGGCAACCTCGTGCATCCCCAATTGGGCACGCTGCTGGATGGGGGGGCCAATTGGGGTCCGCTCACAACGACCGGCGGCGGGTGGTGGCGGTTGCTGGCCAACTGCTTTCTGCATTTCACCCTCTGGCATTTGCTGGGGAACATGTTTACCCTCTGGCAGGGCGGCCGGCTGACTGAGCGGTTGTTTGGCAATGGATTTTTCCTCGTCCTTTACCTCGCCACCGGACTAATCGGCAGTCTGACGGCCCTGGACTGGCACCCCGATATCATCTCCGCCGGGGCTTCGGGAGCCGTTTTCGGCATTTACGGGGCGTTGCTCGGTTTTCTGGTGCGGCAGCGCGGGGCCGTGCCCAAGCGGCTGTGGCGTTCCCTGGGCAAGACGATCATCGTGTTTGTGGCCTTCAACCTGTTTTATGGTTTGACCCAGCTCAAGGTCGACAATGCGGCGCATGAAGGGGGATTGGTGGCGGGCCTGCTGCTGGGCTGGCTGGCGGCCCGGCCGTTGCAACTGCCCCACCGGCGGGCCGTTACCCGCCGCACCGCGCTGCACGTGGCCGTGGGTTTGGGGTTGCTGCTCCTGCCGCTGGTCCGGAGCTTCCCCCGGGACCGTCCGACTTATGGGAAACTGCTCAGCGACATGGGCACCAGCTTCGATCTGGGGAGCGGCGTGCCCAAGAGCCGGGAAACGGCGTTGCGCTGGTATCACGCGGCGACGCGGCTGGGCAGCACGGAGGCGGAAATGAATTTGGGCCGGATTTATTTTAATGACGATCCCCCCGGGACCAAAAATCCGAACACCGGCATTTATTGGTTTCGGCAGGCGGCGGCGCATGGTTCCGTCGAAGCCGAGGCGACTTTGGGGGCCATTTATTACGATGGCGTGGGGGTGCCCCCTGACCGTGTCGCGGCCCGCGAATGGATCGCCCGGGCCGCCCGGCATGGCCAGGCGAAAGAGCAAATGCTGCTGGGCCTGATGTATTATCGTGGTGACGGCACCGCACGGGATTACGCGGCGGCCTTTCAGTGGATTCACCAGGCGGCCGGCCAAGGCCTGGGGCCCGCCCAGGCACTGCTCTCGGCCTTGTATTATCAGGGCCAGGGAACGGAAACCAACTTCGTGGCGGCCGCGCACTGGGCGCTCCTGGCCGCTAAAAACGGGCAGGTCAAAGCCCAATTTGAACTGGGCACCTTGTATGCGCAGGGGCAGGGCGTGCCCCGGGATGCGATAGAGGCTTATGCCTGGTTTGGCGTGGCCATCAGCAACCGGGTGGAGGTGACGGCGACTGCGAAAAAGTTGCAGGAGCAGCTGGCCCGGGAAATGACCCCGGAAGCATTGGCGAAAGCCCGCCGCCGCTTCGCGGAACTCGTCCGCGAATTGACTCCCACCGGCCCCGCCCATGCCGGGCCGTAGGTGCGAACGGCGCGGTTCAGCGGCCGGGGGTTAATGATGCAGGAATTTGTGCAGCATTTCCGGGCCATTTTGGATGAAGATCAAGGCCACGCCCATGAGCGCCCCGCCGGCCATGACGCCGGAGGCCACGGGCATGAGGAATTCCTCACTGGACCGGGCGGATTTTTTCTGCCAATACCAGGCGATGAGCGCGCCCAGGAAAAAGAGCACGCCGTAGTACCATTGAAAAATCCAGGCCAGACCAAACCCCGAAACGGACGGGAAGTATTTGGCCTTTTTGGGGAACAGAATAGGTAGAAAAACCAGGACGACGCCCAGCACACTGCCCGCGATGATGCTGCGGACTTTCATGGGTTCCATGGCCTCCAGCCCTTTGCTCAAGGCCTGGGCCACGGCGGACCAGGTTTGGGCGGCGGGGGCGGGAAACTGGTCCGAACCGATGATCTTGGGGTCGGAAACGAGCACGGAAAAGGCCAGGACGGAAACGACGGTACCGATGAAAATACCGGAGAATTGGGCGAGGAATTGTTTGCGCGGATTCGCCCCAAGCAGATAGCCGCTTTTCAAATCCGTCAGCAAATCGGCGGAGGACGCGGCGGCGGCCGAGGTGATGTTGGCACTCATGAGGTTGACATTCATGTTCCCGGGGCTGAGCACCCCGAAGGTCAATTGGGTCACCTTGCCCATGGGGCCGATGGGTGTGGTGTCCGTTTCGCCGGTGATGCGGCAGGCGACCAGCGCGAGGGCAAAGGACAGGAGGACGGCCACGACGCATTGCCAGTAGGGCATGCCAAAGGTGGCATGGGCCAGGCCGGCCAGGGCAATGAGGGAAATAATTTGGCCGGCGGCAAACCAGGACATGGGGGCCTCAATCGCCTCCACTTCGCCCAGGCCGGCGGGGCTGGGCGAGAACATTTTACCAAGCCCGCGGAAGGCGCGCAGGGCGCTGCGCCATTGCATCCCAAAGCTCAGGAGACTGGAGGTCACCATGCACGGGACCCCGAACCACAGCGACCATTGCACACCGGCGCGGAAGCCGGTGCCGGTGATGATGCCCGCGTGTTGCAGGTAGGGCACATACACCATCCAGCACAGAATGCTGCCAATGAGCATGCTGGCGCACACGCGCATGCCGATGATCATCCCGGAGGCGATGAAAATGGGTTCCCAGGATAACATCACCGTGCGTCCCATCCAGGCGGGGCCAAAGATGAGCTGGTTCAACTTGGTGGTCAGTGTGTCGGTGGAATAAGCCGCGAACTTGGGCATCATGGCCAGGCCGTCGTGCAGGAAATTATCCACGGCGGCGATCAAGCCGGCGATCCCGAGGGCGCGGGCGGCGCGCATGCCCTTGGCGCCGTGGGAATGCAGGGCCCGGAGGGTTTCGGCCGCCGCCACCCCGCTGGGGAAGCGGAGTTGCTCCACGTTGATCAACTGCCGCTTCATGGGAATGGCCATGGTCACCCCCAGCACCGCCAGGAAGAACACCCAGGCGAGGGTGAGGGGCAGGGGCAGGGAATGGCCGTTAATCAAAATAAACGCCGCAAAGGCCGAGACCAGCGTTCCGCCGGTGGAATAGCCCGCCGAACTGGCGGCGGACTGCATGCAGTTGTTTTCCAGAATCGTCATGGGCGTGCGCACCAAACGGATTTGGAGCAGCGCATTCCAGATGGCGTAGGAGAGAATGCAGGCCGTGATGGCCACGCCGATGGACCAGCCGGCTTTGAGGCCGATGTAAAGATTGGTGAGGGAGAGGATGCCGCCGAGCAGGGAGCCCATGAGCAGGGCCCGGAACGTGAGTTGCTTCATGGTGTCGCCCCGGCCACGATAAATCTGCTCGTACCATTGGCGCTCGATTTCTTCCGGGGTGCCGGTGAAACCCTCCAGGGGCAGTTTAAATTCCGGCTCACCTGGGCCGGCGGGTGTTGGGCGGGCTGAATCCTGTTTCACGCGGAGCATCGTGGGAAATCAGCGCGCTGCAAGCGAGCATAATTTTCGGCAACGGGCCCCCGGGCTTGCGTTTTGAACGCGGGCAGTTCAGTTTTTAGGCCAGTGCAGCCATGGTAACGATGACCGAGAAGCCCCAGCCACGCGGAGTAATGTCACCACCCGGCCGCCCACCGGAGGGCGGCCACCGGTGATCCCCCCTCCCGCAGCCCCGGTGGCAGGCTTGCCGGACACCATGCGGCGCGACATTCTCCGGGCCAACACCGCGGTGGCGCTGGTCTTGATGGCAGTCTTGTTGCTGGCCCTGGTGGCGATCTTCGCGGGGTTTCGCGCCGAACGCAACCGCCGGCGGGCGGAGGCGGCCGAAGCCCACAGCCAGGAACAGCTTCGGATTGCCTATACGGAGGCCGCGCGCGCCATCCGGGAAGCCGCCGCCGCGGGCGGGCGGGCGGCGGCCATGAATGCCATCAGCAACGCGGTGGCGATCCGGATTTCCCCCGAACTGCGCACGGAGGCCACGGCCTGCCTGGCCCAGGCGGACCTCGTGCCGGTTGGCCCGCTTCGGCCGACCCCCAAGGATTTAACCCGCCTGCTGGTGGATCCGCAGTTGCGTTATTATGTCGATGGCGATGCGCAGGGCCGGTTGCAAGTCCACAGCCTGGTCGCGACGCAGGCGGCCGTGGTCTTTGAACCCGCTGCGGTGGGCAGCGCGGCCCGCCAGCCGCTGGGGGAAATGGATATCAGCCGGGACGGGCGGCGGCTGGCGGTGTGTCTCGGGGATGGGTCGGTGGCGGCCTGGGAGCTGGCGACCCGGCAGCCGGTGTTTACCAACCGGTTCCCGGTCCCGGGCGAGTTCACCCCGACATTCCTGCGCGGGCTGGCCTTTTCGGCGGCGGGGGACCGGCTGATTTTCAGCGATCCGGCGGCGCACGGCCAGATTGCCCTGGTTAATCTCAACACCGGCCAGCGGGAGGCCACCGGCATACCGGCCTGGGGCAAAACCTTCCGGTTGCGGCCGGACTTCCAGGGGGTGGCCCTGGCCGGCGAAACCGGGGTGGACTTGCTGGAGTATCCCGGCGGGACGCGCCGGCAAACCCTCACCCTGGGCGTGCCAGTCATCACCCTCGAATGGTCCCCCGACGGGCAGCAGCTGGTGGTGGCCGGAGCAGACGGGATTTTGCATCTGTGGGAACCGGAAAGTGGCCGGGAGACGCATCTCATCGGACATAGCGAAGCCTGCATCCGGCTGGGCTTCAACCACCGGGGCACCCTGCTGTTTTCCGCCTCGCGGGACGGCACCACCCGGCTGTGGGATGTGGTGCAACGACGGTTGATGGCCGTGGGCCAGGGCTTTGGCTGCAACTTCACCCAGGATGACCAGCGCCTGGTTTTCTGGCAGCCCTGGGAGGGCTTTGGCACCTGGCAGGTGGAGGCCAGCCGCGTCTTCGCGCTGCATGCGTGCGACAAGCGGGCCGGGCCTTTGCTCTCCCTGGATTTGTCCGCCAGCGGCCGGTGGTGCGTGGTCACGCAGAGCAAGGGGTTCCGGATCTGGGACCTGGCCGACGGCGACCAGGAAACGTATGTGCCCGGGGAGGTGAGCGGGGTGCGGGTGGCCGCGGATGAACGTTCCCTGTTCGTGTGCAGCAGCAACGGGCTGGCGGCCTGGCCGGTGGCCACGAATGCGGCGGGCACCGTGGTCTTTGCTGCGGCCGCGGGCCGGAACCTGCCCCTGCCGGACGGCCAGGGTGCCCGGGCCGTGGCTTTGAGCGGGGATGGGCGGTGGGCCGCAGTGGAGTTGCGGGACCGCCGGCTGGTGCGCATCGACCTGGCTGGCCGCCAGCCCGCGTCCGAGATGCACGGTCACTGGGGGCAGGTTAACATCAAAGGGCCGGGCAGCCCGACCGGGGCGGGGCGCTTTGCCATCAGTCCGGACGGGCAATGGGTGGCGACGGGATTTGATTTTGAGGGGGAAGGGCCGCGGGTCTGGAATGGGGCCACGGGCGAATTGGTGACCAATCTCCCCACCGGCAGTTCCGTGGTGGGCTTTAGCGCCGATGGCCGGTGGCTGGCCCTGGCCAGTATCAGCCAGAATTCCATTTGGTCGGTGGACGGCTGGCAGCCCGCCCGAACCATCGTGCGGGAGGATGCCTCCCTGGTGCATGGCACGGTGGCCTTTTTGCCGGGCGATCCCATCGTGGCGGTGTCGCAAACCCGGCAGAAAATCCAACTGCGCAACTGGCGGGCGGACGCCCCGGTGGCGGATTTAATTCCGCCGGTGGCCCAGAGCGTCAACAGCGTGCGGGTCTCGCTGGACGGTCAAACCCTGGTGATGGCCACGGCCAGCGACATGGTCGAGGTCTGGCGGCTGGGGGAATTGCGGCGGGAACTGGGCTGGCGGCAGCTGGACTGGAGCGGGGATCCCGACCCCCTGCCGCCCGCCGGCCCCCCGGCGGGGCCGGGGCCGACGGGCTGGCCCATGTTATTGGCCGTGCTGGGCGGGTTCTCCCTGGTCACCGCGGCGGCCTTGCTGACCTTGCGCCGGCATCGCACGGCGATTGAACGGTTTGTGGTGGCGGAGGCGGAGGCCGCGCAAAGTCACCGGGCCCTGGACCTGGCGAAGGTGGAGCTGATGCACAGCCAGAAGATGCAGGCGCTCGGCACCCTGGCCACCGGGGTGGCGCACGATTTCAACAACCTGCTCTCAGTGATCCGCATGTCCAACAAACTGATCGGCCGCCGGGTGCCGGTGGACCCGGAGGTGCAGGAATTGGTTGCCGATGTGGAACAGGCCGTGCTGCAGGGCAAAACCGTGGTGGGATCGGTGCTGGGGTTTGCCCGCCGGGGCCAGGAAACGGGGGAACCGCTGGATGTCTGCGCGATCGTCGAGGAAACGGTTTCCCTGCTGAGCCGGGAGTTTTTAAGTGGCATCGCGCTCACCCTCGAATTGGAACGCCAGGCCCCCCGGGTCAACCTTGCGCGCGGCCCGTTGGAACAGGTGATCATGAATTTGCTGGTGAATGCCGCGGAAGCCATGCACGGCACGGGGCGCTTGCGGATTGCCCTGCAAACCCGGGCCGAACTGCCGGCGGGGGCGTGCGTGTTGCGGCCGCGCCCCGCCGACCAATACCTGGAACTGAGGGTTCAGGACACCGGGCCGGGTGTGCCGCCGGACATTCGCGACCGGTTGTTCGAGCCCTTTTTCACCACCAAAAGCAGCGGCGTAAAGCCCGGCACGGGCCTGGGCTTATCCCTGGTTTACACCATCGCCCAACAAACCGGCCTGGGTTTGGCGCTGGCCAGTGCCCCGGGCCAGGGCGCCTGCTTTACGGTTTTCCTACCGGCGGGACCGGCCGCTGTGCGCGAGACGCACAGTGCAAACCCGGACCCATCAGCTTAAGCTGCCCCTTGACTCATGGCCTCGATCCTGATCATTGAAGACGACCCGAAACAGCTTGGCCTCTATGCCAAGGCCTTGCGCGGCCACCGCCTGACCTGTGTGACCACGGGCACGGAAGCCTTGCGGGTGCTCGGCGAAACCAAGCCCGACCTCATCATCCTCGACAACGTGCTGGAAGGCGGCGAACGGGGCGTGGAGTTTCTGGCCCGCTTCAAAACGGCCGCCGCGCATGTGCCGGTGATTTTGGTTTCCGGCACCCTGGGGTTGCGCGAACAACTGGCGGCGATGCAGGGCCCCCGGGGGGCGCACTTCAATTTGGAGAAACCGGTGGATCTGGACGAACTGGAAACCACCGTGGAAACCGCCCTGACGGAATGCGGGATTGGCGAAACCGTGGCGTCGCTCCAGTCGCTGGAACGCGCCGAAAAAATCGAAACCTCGGAGCCCGACCGCCGCTTTACCGAACGGCTGGCACGGCAGCATGAAATGATCAAGCGCCTGCGCGGCCGGGCCGAGCGCCCCAATATTTCCAGCCTCGCCCGGGATTTTAATGTCTCGCGCAAGACCATCATCCGGGATTTGCAGGACATCATCCGGCGCGGCCAGCTGCCCGGGGAAATTTATCCGGAGTGGCAGCTGGAGCCGGCGGAGGAATAGCCGGCCGCGACGATTTGACGCCACCCCCCGGGCCCGCCGGCCCGCCAGGCGTCGCTCAGTTTTTTTGGTATACGTATAAACGGCCAAATTCCGCCCCCGCCCCCCGCCCGGCGGGTGTGCGCCGGAGGCACACCCTGTGCGCCACTGGCACACTTTTGCCCGCTTCGCCGGTGCACTAAAGTAACCGCGTCAAACGACCAACAACTATTGTCATTTATGCACCTGCACCGCCGGTTACCCTGGAAATCCCTGACCACTCATGCCTGGCAGCTCGGCCTGGCCGCGCTCCTGGCGCTCAATCACCCGCTGACCGCCGCCACTTACGACGCCGGACCCGGCCAGACCTTCACCAATCTGGCGTCGGTGCCCTGGACCAGCCTCGCCGCTGGCGACACCGTGAACATCCACTATCAACCCGGCGGTTATCACGAAATCATCCTGCTGGCCAACAGCGGGGTGCCCGGGGCGCCCATCACGATTAATGGCGTGCCGGATCCCGTCACCGGGGCACTGCCCACCCTCGATGGACAAAACGCCGTGACGGCCACCAACACCCCCTGGCACAACCCACTGCTGAACACCCTGGGGGTGCTGGTCATCAGCCATTCCGCGAGCCAGCCCTATGGTTACATCCCCTCGTGGATCGTAATCCAGAATCTGCATGTGCAGAACGCCAGCCCGGACAGCACGATCCTGCAAGCGGATGGCACCACCAATACGTTTGATCTTTCCGCCGCCGGAATCTATGCGGAATTTGCCCAGCACCTGGTGATTGAGAACTGTGAAATCAACGCCTCGGCGAATGGCTTTTACTGCGGTTCGGAAAATGGCGATGTCCACCAGCTTTCCGCCGCGGTGCTCGTGCAGCATTCCTGGCTGCATGGCAACGGGTATCCGGGAAATTACAATGGCAACGAGCTCTCCACCGAGGCCAAGGGCATCGTGTTCCAGTATAATTTGATCGGACCGCTGCGGGGCGATGCCTATGGTTATGAAATTGAGGATCGTTCCTCCGGCACCATTCTGCGGTATAACGAGGTCATTCAGGGCGCGGGCGGCGCGGCGTTTTGGTTTGTGCAAACCACCGGCGGCATCGGGACCATTGACACCGATCCGGCCTACCATACGAATTACGTTTATGGCAATGTGTTTTTGAACCCGCCTGCCAGCGGGGCCCTGGGAATGTTTGTTTACGATGCCAACGGCATCCAGGGCCAGCCCCGCAACGGCACGCTCTATTTTTACAACAACACGGTGGTCAATTATGCCGACCAGTCCGGGCGGTATGGCGATGAGCTGTTTGAACTGCCCAGCCACGCCGAGGTGTTGCAATATGGCGTGCATGATGTGCTCGACTGCCGGAACAATATTTTCGCCACCCTGCCCGTCACCCCGGGGGCCGCGCCCAGCCAGATGGCCCTTCTGGTTTCCGACGACAGCACCCTGAACCTCGGCACCAACTGGGTCAGCCCCGGCACCACGCCCGTGGTGCTGCCTTATGGCGCCACCAACTTTTTCGGTGCGGTCACCGGCACCAATCAATTGCTTTACGGTGACCGCCACGGCCTGAACAATCCGGGTTTTGCCAGTGTGGCCAGCACCAATTTTCAGCTCCTGGCGGCCTCCCCGGCCATGGACAACGCCGGGCCGCAAGCGCCCGGCGTACTGGCGGCGGGCAACCTGCCGGTTTACGAATATGCGGACCGCGCCAGTGGCCACATCCGCGCCGTCAACGGCCTGGGGCTGGATTTGGGGGCTTTCGAGGGCATTTCCACGAATGCGGCCGGTCCCCTCTTCACCCTCACCGTCAGCAACGGTTTCGGCAGCGGACTCTATCCCGCCGGGGCCACCGTGCCGCTCACGGCGGCCGATGCGCCGGCCGGGGAAGCTTTCGCCGGCTGGACGAATGCCGCGGTGGCGGACCCTGGACTCCCCGGCACTTCGGTGAGCATGCCCGCCAGCGCGCTGACCGTGACGGCCACCTTTACCAATCTGCCGGTGCCGGTGGATTATCCTTTGACCGTGGTCAACGGCACCGGCTCGGGCGCTTATGCCCCGGGCACCGTGGTGACGATCGGGGCGGGCACACCGCCCGCCGGCCAAACTTTCACCGGATGGAGCGGTTATGCCGTGATGGATCCCAGCGCGGCCACCACCACCCTGACCATGCCGGCGGGACCGGTCACGGTCATCGCGGGTTTTCAAGCGGCCTCCAGTTTTCACCTGACGGTCATCAACGGCAGCGGCAGCGGGGTTTACCCTCCCGGCACCGTCGTGGGCATCACGGCCAACCCGCCGCCCGCCGGTGATTATTTCAGCGGCTGGAGCGGCTTCACCGTGACCGGACCGAATCGCACCAACACGACCCTGACCATGCCGGGCGCGGATGTGATTGTGGCGGCTAATTATCTCTCCACCAATAGCTTTGGGGCCACCATCCCGTACCCCGTGAGCAGCCATCCCCGGTTGTGGATCACCACCAATGATCTGCCCCGCCTGCGCGCCTGGGCCACGGATGCCAATCCCATCTACCTGGGCATCCGCACGTTTCTGACCAATGCCATGATTAATTACGACACCCAGTATTTCCCGGGCGGCACGCCAAATGCCACTTACCCCGACCTGGGCGACAGCCAGGGTTACATCGGTTTAATCACCGAGGAGGATGCCCTTGTCTTTGCCTTGTTCTCCCTGATTGACCCCGATGTCAATGCCCGTGCAGTCTATGCGCAGCGCGGGGCGGATTTGATCCGCGTGGCGCTCACGCAGGCGGCCCTCGGGCCGCTCGCCGGCGCGCCCTTCCGCGACCCGGGCATGGCCACCTACAACCGGGCCAACGCCACCCTCAAACTGATGCCCCTGGCCGTGGACTGGCTGTATAACGCCGTGGGCACGAATGGCCAGCCAGTGTTCAGCGCGGCGGATAAACGGGCCATCCGGGATGGGTTTTACAATTGGTGTGAGGCCTGCCGGCATGCCTCCACCGCCGGTGGCGATTCACCCATTCCCGATGTGTACAACGACCCCGCCCAA
This sequence comes from uncultured Verrucomicrobia subdivision 3 bacterium, assembly GCA_903936645.1. GTDB lineage: Bacteria > Verrucomicrobiota > Verrucomicrobiia > Limisphaerales > UBA11358 > UBA11358. The sequence continues at coordinate 20,019 of CAIZWI010000068.1, read as the reverse complement.
CTATGTCCCAATAATGCGGCCTACCGCCTGGCCGCGAATAACTATTACATCGGCCATGCCCGCATGATGACCCTCATGTCCCTGGCCATTGATCCGGCCGACGATCCGCCGCTGAACCCCGCCCTGCCGGTGTCCGTGCCCACCAACTCGCTGCGTTCGTATATTGGCATTGCCAATGGCGCATGGCTGTTCCAGGAGTATGCCATGTTCGGCGAGGGGCCGCAGGTGGCGGCGGATTACGGCCTGCCCGGCGCGGGGGCCAATTTTGGCGAGGCCAGCGGTGGCCTGCCTCCGGAAGGCATGCTCTACGGGGCCTCCATGGGGGCCATCCTCAACCAATTGCTCGCCCTGCACACGGCCGGCTTTGACGATCCCACGCTTGCCGGTCCGCAGATTAAATTGATCAACGCCCCGGTTTGGGACCGGTTTTGCGACGCCTGGTTGAGCGCGCTCAACCCCAAACCCCGCCAGATCGAAACCTACCTGCCCACTGCTTACCAGATGTTCGCCTACGGCGACACCCTGCGCCTGTACACGGACCCGGACTTTGGCGCGGTTTTTTCCTCGCTGGCCATGCTGGATGCCGCCACGGGCAACACCAACCGGCTGGCGAAAACGAGCTGGCTGGCCGAGGAGGCGCCCGAAGGGGGCTATGCGAATTTGCTCACCCGCGCCAGCACCTCCTGGGGGGCCAATGAATCGTATGAAATGGGCATCCTGTATTTTCTGTCCCTGGATCCGGCCAAATTGACGGCCCCGGCGGACCCCCGGCCCAGCCTACCCACGTTGTTTTATGACCGGCCGCAGGGGAATGTGCTGGCGCAGAGTGACTGGTCGACGAACCGCTCCATGCTGCACTGGCGGTGCAGCTGGACCTCCATCAATCATCAAAACGCCGACGGCGGCATGTTTCAGTTCCTCCGCCAGAACGAGTTTTTGACCAAGGAATTCACCGGCTATGACGCCAATGATTACGGCCAGTGCAGTTACATGCACAACACGCTGGCCCTGCAAAATCACTGCCCGGCGGGCACCCCCGGCAACCTCGGCTGGTTTGAGGCGGGCTTGTGGGCCACCGGCAGCCAGTGGCAGCTGGCTGAAAACTCCGGCGATCCCACCGACTACGCCAGCACCGGCACAAACTATTTATATACCTATGGGGACCTCACCAAACTTTACAACCGCCCCTCACCGTACACCCCCGAGAATGCCCTCCTCGACATTGTGCAGGCCAACCGCAGCCTGCTGTGGCTCAAACCCGATCACCTCGTGGTGTATGACCGGGCCACCTCCCGCACCGCCGGCCTGTTCAAGCGCTTCAATCTGTGCCTGCCGGCCAAACCGGTGGTCACCCCGCTGCCCGCCGGTGGTTCCACCCTCACGGAGACCCTCGCCAGTGGCCAGCAATTGTTCATCCACTCCCTCCTGCCCACCAATGGCACTGTCAGCCTCTTCTCCCTGTCCAATGCCATCAGCACCGTGGCGGAGGGCGAGCCGGACAACTGGCGGCTGGCCATTGAGGACACGAATAATCCCACCAACATCCGCTTTCTGCACGTTTTGCAAGGCGCGGATGCCGGGGCGGCCGCCGATCCCACGACTTATATTAAAAGCACCAGCGGCAATCCCTTCGAGGGCGTCGTGGTGCGCGGGGCCGCCGTGCTCTTTCCGGTGGAGCTCCTGAGTAATAATTTTACCGGCGTCAGCTATACGGTTCCCCTGACCGTGACCAATTTCTTCGTCACCGGCCTGGGGCGCAACACGCCGTTTACCGTTGCGGTGACGGCCAGCGGCGGCGCGTGGCTGGTGACGGTTTCCCCCGGCGGGCCGGTCGCAGCGGACAATGCCGGCCTGCTGGCCTTTGATCCGGCCGGCCATTCGCTCGCCGGCAGCCCGGCGGTGGACCTCACGCCCTCGGCGAATCCGGCCGGCTTCAAAGCCCCGGTGAATTACCAGGCGTTCCTGCCCGTCATGGCGAGCGGCAGCGTGACCTTTCTCACCAATGGCGTGACCGCTGGCAGCGCGATCCTTGCCCATGGCCAGGCCGGGAACCCGGCGGCCTTCCCGCTCCCCCGTGGCACCAACCTCGTCACGGTCGTGTATCTGGGCGATGGCAATTACCCGGCCAGCACCAACACCCTGGCCGAGGTGGTTACCAATCACCCCCCGGTGGCTGGCGTTTACAACGTCTTTCGCTCGGCCGGTTTGAACCTCCACGTGTTCTGGGCCAGTGTTGCGACCAATTGGACGGATGTGGATGGTGACCCCGTGACCCTCGCGGGTGTCAATCTGCTCACCACCAATGGCATCACCGTGCAAACCAACAGCAGCCAACTGCTCTACAACAGCCCCCGCACGGTGCCGGACCAGATTTGCTATACCATCACGGATGGGCAGGGCGGCACCAATACCGGCGTGATCAATGTCATGTTGAACCCGTTTGTTTCCGCCAATCCGCAATCCCCCAGCTTCCTCAGCGTCAGCAATGGCGCACTCCACAGCACATTCCTGGCAGTGCCGAATTATGTCTACCAGGTGCAACGCTCCACCAATCTGGGCGTGCCCTCGGCCTGGGTAACCATCTCCACCAACACAGCCACGACCAATGGGCTCATCCACGCCACCGACACCTTCCCCGACCTCGGGGGCCAGCTGCCATCGGCCGCTTACTACCGGCTGGTCTGGCAACCTTGATCCCCCAGCCTGAAACTCCTGATCCCCGATATACTACCCATCTGCATGAAATCAAGTCATCTATTATTGGCCGCCTTGGTGCTGGTCACCAGCCGCGCGGCAGCGTCAGTTGTCCTGAGCCAGACCTTTTCCGGCGGCCTCATCCGTGAAGGCGACCCCGCGGGCCAGGTTTTTGCCGGCAGCTTCAACCGGGCCAGTCCGGGCGCCACGGTGCAGGGCCTCACCGTGGATGTGCAATTCACCGGCGGTTACAATGGCGATCTCTATGCCGCGTTGCTGGCCCCCGATGGCACGGTCACCGAGTTATTCAACCAACCCGGGACCAGCGTCAATGGTTTTGGCGCGGGCGGGGCCGGCATGAACGTCACGTTCAGTGACACGGCCGGACGGGCGATCCAGCAGGAGACCAGCAACTTCCTGCTGGCCGGCAACTACCGGCCCGCAGGGAGCCTGGGCTCCTTGAATGGTATTTCGCCCAATGGCCGGTGGGAACTTTACTTTGCCAGCCTGGGAACCGGCGGCGGCGATGCCACCCTGGGTGGCTGGTCCCTGAATATTACCGCCGTGCCGGAACCGGAGCTGCCCGCCCTGGTGACGCTGGCCGGCGTGCTGGTGGCTGACACCCTTATCCGCCGGTGGGGATGGCGCAAAAACGTGGTTAAAACGCCGCCCCCACCGCGCACTCCGGAGGCCGGAGGGTTGCAATGAGCTCACCACGCCGGTTAGCCAGTGGCCCAGTGGTCACGCAAGCCATGATTGTTAAATGATTAGTGTAAATCGGTTCGATGAATATTTTTTGCAACACATCCACATAAAACCAATACCTGCCATGTTAATCAGAAAATTATCCCTGTTGTCATTAGCGCTGACTGCCGCCGCCTGGCTGGGCGGCACCCGGCCCGCGTCCGCCATGGGCACCGGTCCCACCAATGCCATCCTGTTTGTCACCCAGGTGCCCGTGCCGGCGGATTTTACCACCATTGCATCCACCTTCGGCAACCACCTGGGGGATCCGGGCGCCTGCGGCCGCGGTGGGGATCTGTATATTCGCTACCCGGATGGGACCCTGAAAAACCTGACCCGCGCCGCCGGTTACGGCCAGTGGGGCACCCAGGCACCCAACGGCATTGCCGTGCGCCAGCCGTGCGTCCACTGGAGCGGCCAAAAGGCCGTGTTCAGCATGGTGGTGGGCTCCTCGGCCAATCCCTACGACACCACCGCTTATCACTGGCAGCTCTACGAAATCACCAACTTCACCAACCCCCAGGCGGTGCCGGTCATCACCAAGGTGCCCAACCAGCCGGCCAACTTTAACAACGTCGCGCCCATCTACGGCTCGGACGACCGCATCATCTTCACCAGCGACCGCCCGCGCAATGGGCAGGCGCAGCTCTATCCGCAGCTCGATGAATATGAGGAAGCCCCCACGGTCACCGGTTTGTGGAGCCTCCAGCCGGCCACCGGCGATTTGTTCATGGTGAATCACACCCCGAGCGGCGCCTTCTCACCCTTGCTCGACAGCGCCGGCCGGATTGTGTTCTCCCGCTGGGACCATCTCCAGCGTGATCAACAGGCGGATACCGACTGGGAGGAGGGCCAGATTATTTTCGGCGCTTTCAATTACAGTGATGAGTCGCCCAATTCCGTGATGACTACCAATCTCGCCGAGGAATTTCCCGAGCCCCGGGATGTCCGCACCGACCTCCTGGCGGGCACCGGCTTGCTTGGCAATTCGTTTAACCAGTTCTTTCCCTGGGCCATAAATCAGGACGGCACTGATGAGGAGACCGTCAATCACATTGGCCGGCATGAAATCGGTGGCAGTTACGCCTCGGCCTCCTTCACCAATGACCCGAATCTTTACGACCAGTATGATTACGCAGAGCATTACAACACCAATACCATTCATAATTTTCTGGAACCGCAGGAGGATCCCCAGGTGCCCGGCCTGTTTTACGGCATTGACGCTCCTGAATTTGGCACCCACGGGGCCGGGCAGATTGTTTCGCTCACGGGCAACACCAATCTCAACGCGTTTTACATGCGCATCAACTACCTGACTCCGCGCTCCACGGATGACCTGGCCAACGACCCGACGGCCATCCCGGCGGACGACACAGGCATGTATCGCAACCCGCTGATGACCTCGGACGGATATTTCCTCGCCGCGCACACCGCCAATACGTTGTCCGAAACCGGCGGGGTCACGGAATTCTATCCCGCCACCAATTACCTGGCCTCCAGTTTTGATTTTCGTTTGAAATTTCTCCAGTTCACCAACGGATATTATGTCCCCGGTCCGGCACTCACCCCGGGGCTGACCAATTTTGCGCTGTATACCGACCCGGGTTCGAGCGCCCTGGAAATGTGCACCAACTTCCTCTGGGAATTTGATCCGGTGGAAGTCCGGCCCCGGTCGCGTCCGGTGCCCTACACCGTGCCGGTCGCCGCGCCGGAACTGGCCGCCTTTGCCACCGCGCAGGTGGATGTCGGCGCGTTCCAAAAATATTTGGCCCTGCACCAGCTCGCGCTCATCGTCAGCCGGGATGTCACCACCCGCGATCACGCGGATCGGCAGCAGCCCTTCAATTTGAAGGTGGCGGGCACCAGCCACCAAACCATTGGTGCGCCGGGCAGGATCTATGACGTCGCCTGGCTGCAACTCTTCCAAGCCGACCAGTTGCGCAGTTTGAATTTTGGGGACACCAACAACGCCCGGCCCGGCCGCCGCGTGCTCGCGCAGCACCTGCACGATCCGGCCGCGGACAACCGCCCGCTGCCGGGGGCGCCGGCCGGCTCCGTCGCCATTGCACCGGATGGCTCCCAGGCCGCCCTGGTGCCCGCCCGGCGCGCCATGACGTGGCAGTTGACGGATACGAATGGAACGGGGGTGGTGCGCGAACGCTACTGGCTCACCTTTGCCCCCGGGGAAATCCGCACGTGCACCAGCTGCCATGGCATCAACGAGACCACCCAGGCCGGCGGCCCCGTGCCCACCAACTCGCCCCTGGCCCTGGTGCAACTCCTGCAATATTGGAAAACCAACAACACACTCGTACCGGCCATCGCCGCCAGCCAGAATACGAATTACGTGCGCATCTCCTTCACGCACCGGCCCGCCGAAGCGGACGTCACTTACCACGTGCAAACGACCACCGACCTGCGCAACTGGCTGGACCTCGCCACCTATTCCGGTTCCAACAGCGTCCTGTCCGCCCGCGCCATGGAAGTGTCCCGGCATGGGACGCCGGATGAAACCGTTACCCTCCAGGACAACGCCGGTCTGGCCAGCCAGCCAGCCCGTTTTTGGCGGATCAACGTCACCCGTCCTTAACGCTGGGTGGCCTGGCCGGGCGTATTTCAGTTAGCTGGTGGCAATGGACTCGTAATCCAGCCTGGCGACTGAAACCTGGCCAGGCCAGTTCACTCACCCGGATGATAATGCAGCGGCCGCCCATGCAGCAGATTATCCACATTATTCCACAACATGATTACCAGCACCCCGAAGAACAGGAGCCATTGACCGGCCACCAGGAACAGCAGGACCAGCCCGCCACCCCGGCGGCTGGCCAGGAGGCGCAAGGTCATTAGGGTGCCCAACAGGGTGCCGCCCAGGACTCCGAGGAAAAGGGGATAATGCAGAATGAAAACCACGTCGCGCAACAAAACCGGATAGCCTCCCGAATTCCGCCAGAATTCCGGCGTTTCCCGCAATAACGTCGAGCCCAGCAAGAGCAAACCGGCCAGCCCGTTAATCCCCAGCAACAACCCAATTTCTGTCGCGCTCCGCCCCGGCCGGCTCATGCCTCACACCTTCCCCGCCTTGCGCCAGCGCCAGAGCGTGGAGGGATTTACCCCCAGCTGGGCCGCCACCCAAGTGAAATCATTGTCGCTTTCCGCCAGCAATTTCCGGGCCTGTTCCCGCTTTTGCTTTTGGTTGGGCAGCCCCGTGCTCGGGGGCGCCGCCACGGGCACCAGCGGCATCACCGCCGAGTCAAAGCGCCCGCCTTCCGGGACATCCCACCATTGGGCGCGCAAGACTGGCCCATCAAACAGCAACACCAACCGGTCCACCGCGCTCTTTAATTCGCGCACATTGCCGGGCCAGTTATATTTCTGAAACCGCTCGATCAACGCCGGCTCCAGCGTCTCAATGTTTTTGCCAAAGCGTTCGTTGGCCATTTTTAAAAAGACAATGGCCAGCTCGGGAATATCTTCCAGCCGCGTGCGCAGGGGGGGAATTTGCAGCGCCGTTTCCGCCAGCCGGTAATACAAATCCGCGCGAAAACGTTTCTCCGCAATTTCCTCCTCCAGATTCCGGTTGGTGGCCGAGATCACCCGCAGTTGCACTTTGTATTCCGCCTCGCCGCCCACCCGGCGGGCCCGGCGCGTTTCCAAAAACCGCAACAGTTTCGGCTGCACCCCGATTTCCATCTCCCCGATTTCATCCAGAAACAGCGTGCCGCCATTCGCCTGCTCCACCATCCCGGGCCGGGATTTCAGCGCGCCGGTGAAGGCGCCCTTTTCCACGCCAAACAGTTCGGCCTCCAGCAAATCCTTCGGGATGGCCGCGCAATTCAGCGCCACAAACGGACCGCCCCGGCTGACCTGGTGCAGCGCGCTGGCCACCCGCTCCTTGCCCACGCCGGATTCGCCTTGCAGCAGCACGCACACATCCGTGGCCCCCAAACGGTCAATGGTCTGGCGCAGCCGCTGCGTGGCCGGCGACTGGCCAATCAGGACATCCCCCGTGCTCAGGGGCCGTCCGCCGTACAGCGCGAGCCATAACTTTTGATCGGCGACCGTTTTTTCAATCACCGCCTGCCAGCGCTCATTGGCATCGTCCAGCGATAATACATCATGTGCGCCATCGCGCATGCATTCCACCACCTGCCCGGTGTTGGGCCGCCGCACCCAGACCAGGAAGTACCGGCTCGATTGGGCCAGCCGCACCCGCAGCCGCGCCCAGTCCGGGGTGTTGAGCGCTGCCGCCGGAATGAGGTAAACGACATTTTCGGTGCCGTGGGCGATGTCGGCGATTTGCGGGATGGAAAAGGAATGACAGGCAAAACCCAGCTTTTCCAGGCGTTCCAAGGGAACCCCGTCAAAGCCTTCCAAATAGAGAATTGTCGCCATGCAGTTGCAATGCAAGTATGTTTCGAAATTGGTTAATTGCAACCGGCATTTTGCAAATTAACCCAGAAAATTGCCTTTTAAAGGACTTCCCGGGGGTCGTCCGCCCCACTGGCCGCCCTGTCCCGCCAACGCCCGCCCGGTCATTTTCCCATCTGCCCGCGGGTGACGCCGAGCTGATTTTGCAGCTTCAGGTCACGCCACAGCTGGGTGCCGGTGATTTCGCCGCGCAGCAGTTGGCGGTATTTGCCGATCACCCGCTCCACTTCCGCCGCCGGTTCCGCGAGAAATTCCACCCGAAAATCCCGCACTCCCAGCGCCCGGAGGCGTGCCACGTATTCCGCGCCCGTCTGGGTTTGGGAATTGAACACGGTGTTGCGGCAGCCGGCATCCGCCTTGAGCAGGTGCTCCGCCCCGACCCGGTCCCGCAGTTTCACCTCGTGTTTATCACAGGGTCGGCCGCAATTGGTGTAATCCGTGCCACTGGAAAGGAAGGCACAGAAGACACAATGTTCCATGTGAAACATGGGCATGTGCTGGTGAATGGTGACCTCAAACCATTCCGCCGGCGTGCCTTGCAGGAGCGCCTCCAGTTGGGCGGCGTTGAGGTCATAGCTCGCGGTCAGACCCTCCAACTGGCAGTGTTGCTTGAAGTACGCGGCCGCATGGTGATTGGCCACATTCAGGGAATAATCACCCCGCTTCCGCTCCCCGGCGAAAAAGTGCAAGTGCTCGTAATTGCGCACGAGGTAGCCATCGGCCTGACTGGACCGCACCTGTTTTAAGATCCATTCCTCGCCCGTTTTGAAAACGCGCGGCGGGGCCACCCAGATGCTGGGCACCCGGCCGTCCGGCCCGCCCGGCACCCGGCAGCCATAGGCGGTATGAAAATAGGCAACGGCGTCGCGATATTTTTTGGGATCCTCAAATTCGCAATAGACCGTGGTGGCCCCGCAGCGGACCGCCGCCTCCAGTTGCTCCTGGTTGCGGACCAGAATGATCAACTCGGGGGCGGGCCAGCCCTCGGCATGGCCCGCCAGCTCGGGGGTGCTGCTCAGGGGGACTGTCCCGGCCTCGGGGATGGCTACCGGGTGTGGCGTCATCTGCCAGCGTTTGGGCTGGGCGCGCTGGCGGTCAAGTTCGGTGACCAGTTCGCGGCGGAGGCGGTTGAGTTCGCTGACCGGCACGAGCACCGCCCCGGCCAGTTCATTTTGCAAATCGCCCAGGTGAAAGGCCGTCCCGCCCAGCCGGCCGAGTTGCTCGCGCAGGCGTTCCGTCGTGAGGGGTTGTTTTTCGGCCAGGGCCAGGGGCATGGTGGAGGTGACCTGGGCGACATGCCCCTCCTGGTCCCGGGCTATCAAGGTCAGGGGCTGGCCCATGATGCCGTGCACTTCCAGGTCCATGCGGCGCTGAAATTTGGGCGCGTCGCCGCCAAAGGTCTGGCGGATTTTGCGTTCTAATTCCGGATCACTGGTTTTCCAAACCTTGTCGCCGGGCCGGATGCGCAGAAAATTAATATCGCCGTGGCCAAAGCTCAGGCGGGTTTCGGCGCCAGCCGATTCCACGTGGTACACGCGCCCGCCCTCTTCGGGCTGATCGGGTTTGCCGGCGTCAAACACAATGCCATCGCCGGCTTTCAACGGGGCTTCCAAACGCAGGGTGATCCGGCCATGATCCACCCGGCTGACCGCCCCGAGGTAGACGCCGCGCTTTTTGCCAAAGCGTGCATGGACGAGCGCCTGGTTATTGACGCCTTGGAACCAACCGGTGAAGAGGCCGCGGGAAAAGGCCATTTCCAGGTCGTAGCGGTCCGTGGCGCCCGCGTCCCCGCCGGGATTGGCCTGGGGCGGCGGGCTGGTAAAGGTGCCGTTCACCGCCCCGCAACGATCCAGCGCCTGCCGGTAAATGCGCGTAATATTGGCCACATATTCCGGGGTTTTGAGCCGGCCCTCGATCTTGAGCGAGGCGACCCCGGCGCGGATTAATTCGGGGAGGACGGCGAGCCCCGCGAGATCCTGGGGGCTGAGCAAATACCGGCGGTCGCCCAGCGGCACCAGCTGGCCATCGGCAATCAATTCATAGGGCATGCGGCACGCCTGGGCGCATTCGCCCCGGTTGGCCGAGCGGCCGCCGAGGGATTCGCTCGTGAGGCACTGGCCGGAATACGCCACGCAGAGCGCCCCATGCACAAACACTTCCAGGGGCAGTTCGTGGCCCGCACCCGCCTGCGCCGCCCGGATTTTTTCAATTTCGGCGATGGAACATTCCCGGGCCAGCACCACGAGCTGGCAGCCCAGTTCGCGGGCGAATTCCACCCCCGCTGCGCTGGTGACGGTCATTTGGGTGGAGGCGTGAATGGGGAAATCGGGCGAGAGCGACCGGATCAACCGGCATATCCCCACATCCTGCACAATCGCGGCGTCCACCCCCGCGGTGATGATGGCGCGCAGATACTGCTCGGCATCGGCCAGCTCGTTTTCAAATACCAGGGTGTTGAAAGTGACATACCCGCGCACGCCCCGCCGGTGCAGAAACTCCATGAGCCGGGGCAGGTCGGCCACGGTAAAATTATTGGCCCGCATCCGGGCGTTGAATTTTTCCAAGCCGAAATAGATGGCATCCGCGCCATTTTCCACCGCCGCGCGGGCGCAATCCCAGTCACCGGCAGGCGACAACAGTTCGGGCCGGCCGGGGAGCATGGTCGGAGCGGCGGAGACAACAGCGCTGGTGGCGGTGACGGACATCGGCAAGGAATATACTCGAAAGGGGCGAACATCCAAGAGCCAACCGCGGGAACGATGACGCATAAACCGGCGCTTTACCCGCCGGCCCCGCATGAATATGCGGGTAAAATGCTCCCTCCCGGCTTGTGCCCGGCCGGGCCGGGCGGCATGATGGCAGCATGATCCACCGTCTGGCCGGAGCCCTGCTGCTTGCCTGGGTGACATTCATTTGTCGGCCCGGGCGCGCTACCATTTTGTGGAGCGAGCCGGCCTCGCGGGTTATTCACAACACTCCGGAGGGCACGGATATCCTTGGCGGGGCCGTGAAACGGGACGACTCCGCGCGCGACGCACTCTATTTTAAATTTCATGTGGATCCGCTCTCCGATGTGGCGGATGAACCTTATCTGGCATTGTTTCAATTAAACGAGGGGGATACCAACCGGCTGGGGGTGGGCAATGCCTGGGAAGCCTGGGGCTTTTCCGCGAGTTATACCGCCGAGACGGGGCCGTCCAACAAGGCCGCCGGGGAATTCAACCTGCAATCCGCGCATCCCGAGGGGGCCGGCCTGGGCGGCTTTCAGCCGTATGAACTGCCCAATCATAATCATGACCGCACGATTGTCTTCAAAGTCCAATATGTGCCCGGTAGCGAAGACCTCGTCACCGTCTGGCTTGATCCAAACCTGGCCGCCGGGGCAAGCGAGGACAATCAGCCGGAAAACATCATCACCAAGTTCAAGGCCAATGCGTCGTTCAATCAGATTCGCCTGCGCCATCAAGGCGGTGCCAAGGGCGGCGGCAATGGCTGGATCTTTAGCGAGATGGCCATTGCCACGTCTTTTAATGATTTTTTAGTGGTGCGGTTCTGGCAGACTTGGTGGTTCCGGGGCCTGACGGCGGTGTTCGCGCTGGGCGGCATCGGGGTGACGGTCCTGACGGTGGAGAAACGCAAATTCCGGCTCAAGCTCCAGCGGGCCGAGCAAGAAAGCGCGCTGGAACGGGAACGCGCCCGCATTTCGCAGGATTTGCATGATGAACTGGGTTCGCTGCTCACGCGCATTTCCTTGATGGGCGGCTTGCTGCATGCGGACCGCGACCACCCCGAGCAGGTGGCCACCCATGCCGCCAAAATCTCGCAGTCCGCCGACCTGACCGTCCGCGCCCTCGAGGAAATCGTCTGGGCCGTGCGGCCGGGGAGCGATTCCCTGCAAAGTTTGGTGGAATATCTCGCGCACTTTGCCAATGAACTATTTGAGGGCAGCCCGACCCGCTGCCGGCTGGATCTGCCCGCCGAACTGCCCGCCCGCATGCTGCCCCCCGATGTGCGTCACAACATTTTTCTCATTGGCAAGGAAGCCCTGAACAATGTGCTGAAGTACGCCGCCAGCGAGGAAGTGCAGTTGCAGGTGAAAACGGATGGCCGGCACTTTGTCATGGTCATTGCAGACAACGGCCGGGGCTTTGATGTGCCCCTCAAATCGGCCGATGGTCAGCGGAACGGTTTGAAAAACATGCGCCGCCGGGCGGAGGCGGTGGGCGGCCGTTTGGAGCTCACCAGCGCACCCGGCCAGGGCACCCGGGTGGCGTTTACCGTGGATTTTCCCGGTTGACCAATGCCGCCAGCAGTTTATTGTCAGAGAGTCCCCCGAATCAGTTATGCAAATCAAAGTAGCCTTGGTGGATGATGACGAAGGCATTCGCAGCAGTTTGTCACTGCTGATCAGCCGCGCGCCCGGATTCAAACTCACGGGCGAGTACGCGAATGCCGAGACCGCGCTGAAAGAAATCCCCAAAACCCTGCCGGACGTGGTGTTGATGGATATCAACCTGCCGGGCATGAAGGGTTATGAATGCGTGCGCCAGCTCAAGGCCGAGCATCCGGCGGTGCAATTCCTGATGCTGACGGTCTATGAAGACAGCGATTCCCTGTTTAATTCCCTGCGGGCCGGGGCGAGCGGCTATCTGCTCAAGCGCACTGCCTCGGCGCGGCTGCTGGAGGCCATCCGGGACGTGTTCGAGGGCGGGTCACCCATGTCGCCCCAGCTGGCGCGGCGCGTGGTGCAATTTTTCTCGCAACCCTCCCCGGGTGCCGCTTCCCTCGCCCGGCTCACCCCGGCCGAACGGGAGTTTCTGGACCAGCTCGCCAACGGTTATGCCTACAAAGAAATTGCGGACCGCATGAAGATCAGCATCGATACCGTGCGCAGTTACGTACGAACCGTTTATGAGAAATTGCATGTGCATTCCCGCACGGAGGCAGTCGTAAAATATCTGCGGGGCTAGCTTGAACCCACCACCCACCAAAAAAACCGCGGCGGCGGCCCCGCTGCCACCGCGACAGCTCTGGCTGTTCCGGCTGGTGGCCTTGCTTTTGCCAGTGCTCCTGCTGGGGGTGGTGGAGGTGGGCTTACGGCTGGCCGATTACGGCTTCGATCCGCATTTTTTCAAACCGTTCACCATTAATGGCACGGATTATTTCGTCCAGAACGATGCGTTTAGCCGCTTGTTTTTTCCGGCGGAAACGGCCCGCACCTCCGGCCCCATCCGCCTGCCCGCCCGGAAACCGCCCGGCACCTTTCGGATTTTCATCCTGGGCGAATCCGCGGCGATGGGCGATCCCGAACCGGCTTACGGCGCCGGCCGGTACCTGGAAACCCTCCTGCGCACAAAATATCCCGGCACCCATTTTGAAGTGGTCAACGTGGCCTTCACCGCCATTAATTCCCATGTCATCCTCCCCATCGCCCGGGAATGCGCGCAGCATGACGGCGATTTGTGGATTGTTTACATGGGCAACAATGAAATGGTGGGCCCCTTTGGCGCGGCCACCGTGTTCGGCCGCCAGGCCCCGCCCCTCCCCTACGTGCGCCTGGTCACCGCTTTGCGCCGCACCCGGACGGGTCAACTCATCGAAAATTGGGCGCACCGGATGCGGCATGACGCCCCCGCCGCCGCCTGGGGCGGCATGCAAATGTTTCTCCAAAACGAGATTCCCCCGGACAGTCCGCTGAAGGAAACGGTCTATCGCAACTTTGCCAAAAACCTGGATGAAATTGTGCGCGCCGGAACGGATTCCGGCGCCCGGGTATTGCTCAACACTGTGGCCGTGAACCTGCGGGAATGCCCGCCCTTTGCGACGTTGGGCGAGACCAATATCCCGGCCACCGAGGCCTTGCTGGCGTCCGCCGCACAACGGGATCCGCAATCGGCCGCCTTGCAGTATGCCTGGGGCCAGAGCCTGCTGGCCGAGGGGAACCGGCCCGCCGCGCAGGCTCATTTGCAAGCGGCCGCCGATGCCGACGCATTACCCTTCCGCGCGGATTCCCGTATCAATGCCCTCATTCGGGCGGAGCGGGAAAAAATCCCGGCTGGGAAATTAATCCTGCTGGATGCCGCCGCCGTGCTGGCCACCAACCAGCCGGGTGGACTGTGCGGCTTGGAGACGTTTTATGAGCATGTGCATTTTGATTTTGCCGGCAGTTACCGGCTGGCCCGGGCCTGGGCGGACCAAGTGGCCGCGCTGTTGCCGGCCAATGCGGAGGCGTGGGCAACCCCGGCGGCCTGTGACGACCGGCTGGGCTTGTCCGATTGGAATCGTGAAGTTATTCTGCAACACATGGCCGGCCGCATGCAGGTGCCGCCGTTCAGCACCCAGGCGGGCAACGCCCCGCGCCTGGCAAGTTTATTGGACCGGGCCAGTGCCCTCCATCAGCGACTGAACCCCGCCGCCGCCGTTGCGGCCCAGGCCAATTTTGAAAAGCAACTGGCGGCCGCGCCGGACGACTGGTTGTTGCACGAAAACTTCGCCCTGTTTTTGCAGGTCACCGGCCATCCGGAAACCGCCATCGCTGAATGGCACAAGGTCAAAGATTTGATTCCGCAAGATTATCTCGCGTATTTTCAAATTGGCCGTTTGTTGGGCGCGCGGGACCCGGGCAGCGTGGCGGAAGACTCCTTGCGCCAGGCGCTCCAACTGCGTCCGGGCCTGACCGAAGGCTGGCTTGAACTGGGCAATGTGCTGGCGGCCCGGGACCAGGTCGGTGCGGCCCTGGCGGCTTATGACACCGCCCGGCAACAACGCCCGCAGGACGGGCAGATTCTCGTGCGCCGGGGCAAACTGCTGGCCAAAGCCAGCCGGCATGCCGAGGCAGTGGCCAATTACCGGACCGCCAGCCAGCTCAATCCCGCCGACTGGGAGGCCCACTACGAATTGGGCGGCGAACTGGACGCCGCCGGCCAGTTTGCGGCGGCCGCCACGGAATTTGGGGCGGCCGCCCGGTTGCATCCCGGGTATTCGCGCACCCACTTTAATTATGGTGTGGTGCTGGCCAAGCAACACCAATTTGACGCTGCCGAGGCCGAGTTCAACGAAACACTCCGCCTCGAACCGGACAATGCCACGGCGCAAAAATATCTCGCGGCGGTGCAACGACTTAAAACCCAGGCGCCCTGATTAAGATTGCCCGCCGCCCGATTAAACCTAAATTCCTACCCCCAAGCCATGTGGTCACTTCTTAAAGAATTTCTCAAGTTCTCCCGGCAGGAGAAAAAATGGTGGTTGATTCCCCTCGTGGTCGTGCTGCTGCTCCTGGGCGTCATCCTGGTTTTCACGGCCAGCTCGGGCATCGCCTGGGCCTTGTATCCGTTTCTGTGAGTCATGCCGGCCCCCCGACATATTCTGGGCCTGTCCGCCTATTACCACGATGCCGCTGCCGCGTTGGTGGTGGATGGCCGCATCGTGGCCGCGGCGCAGGAGGAACGTTTCAGCCGCCGCAAGAACGACCCGGATTTCCCGGCGCAAGCGGTGGAATTTTGCCTGCGGCAGGCCGGCCTGAACGCCGGGCAATTGGACACGGTGGTGTTTTATGACAAGCCCGTGCTGAAGTTTGCGCGCCTGCTCGAAACGTACCTCGCCGTGGCCCCGGGTGGCTGGCGGACCTTTCCCACCGTGCTGACCAACTGGCTCGGCGGCAAACTCGATCTGCGCAAAACCATCCGGGGAGAACTGCCCGGCTTGGCGCCCGCGTGCCCGATTTTATTTACCGAACATCACCAGGCCCACGCCGCCAGCGCCTTTTATCCGTCGCCGTTTGCGGAAGCGGCGATCCTGACCATTGATGGCGTGGGCGAATGGGCCACCACCACCATCGGCCAAGGCCGGGGCGGGGAGATCCAGCTCTTAAAGGAATTAAGGTTTCCCCACTCGCTGGGACTGGTGTATTCGGCGTTTACGGACTACTGCGGATTCCGCATCAATTCCGGTGAATACAAGCTGATGGGGCTGGCACCTTACGGCGAACCGAAATATGCGGCGGTAATCCGCCAGGAATTGCTGGACATCAAGCCAGACGGCTCGTTCCGCCTGAATCTGGATTACTTTAATTTTCTCCACGGCACCACCATGACCAATGACCGGTTTCACCGGCTCTTGGGCGGGCCGCCCCGCCGGCCGGACGAAAACATCGAGCGGCGGCACATGGATGTGGCCCGCTCCATTCAATCGGTGACCGAAGAAATCATGCTCCTCCTGGCCCGCCAGGCCCGCGCCGTGACCGGCCTGAAAAATCTCTGCCTGGCCGGCGGGGTGGCCCTGAACTGCGTGGCCAACGGCCGCATGCTCCGGGAAAAAATCTTTGAACAAATATGGATTCAACCGGCGGCGGGCGATGCCGGCGGGGCGCTGGGGGCGGCCCTCGCCGCCTGGCACGCCCAGGCCCCCGCGGCCACCGGCGCGAAACCGCCGGGCGATGCCATGCAAGGCTCCCTGCTCGGACCCGGGTTTACCGATGCCGAAATCGAGGCCGTCCTGCAGGCCCATGGCGCAGTTTATAAAAAACTGGACCCGTCCGCGCTGCTGGATTTTACCGTGGATTTGCTGCAACGCGAACAAGTGATTGGCTGGTTTCAAGGGCGGATGGAATTCGGTCCGCGCGCCCTGGGCAACCGTTCCATCCTGGGCGATGCGCGCTCGGCCAAAATGCAGTCGGTAATGAACCTCAAAGTCAAGTTTCGCGAATCCTTCCGGCCCTTTGCGCCCCTGGTGCGGCGCGAGCGGGTGGCGGATTATTTTGAAATGGACGTCGATTCACCCTACATGCTGCTGGTGGCGCCGGTGAAACGGGAACTGTGCCGCCCCGTGCCGCCGGAAGTCACCGGGTTTGACCGCCTGGGGGCCCTTCGCTCCACCTTGCCCGCCATCACGCACGTGGATTATTCCGCGCGCATTCAGACGGTGGATCAAATCCGTAATCCTTTACTCTACGGCTTGCTGGAACGCTTTGAGGCCGCCACCGGCTGCGGTGTGCTCGTGAACACCTCTTTCAATGTGCGCGGCGAGCCGGTCGTTTGCACACCGGACGACGCCTATCGCTGTTTTATGAACACCGAGATGGACTGGCTGGTGCTGGGCTCCTTTGCCTTGGAACGCACGGCGCAACCCCGGCAACACCTGCCCCGGCGCATTTTACTGCAGGCCGACTGACATGAAAATCAACTACTCGGAACAACCCCGGGAATGGCGCAAATCCACCCTGCTCACCGCCTTGGGGGTGGCCTTGCTCAGTTCGGTGCTGCACTGGCGGCGGCATTTGCCGGTGAACGTGTGGCTGGGGTTGCTCCTGGCGCTCGGCTTGGTGGCGGTGGCGGCCCTCTGGTGGCCGCGTTGGTTCCGTGGTTGGTACCGGCTGTCGCTCTGGCTGGGCTTTCATTCGAGCCAGTTTATCGGGCGCTGTGTGCTGGCCCTGTTTTTCATTTTTATCATGACCCCGTTGGGCCTGGTGCTGCGCGCGCTGGGGAAGGATCCGCTGCAACTCCGGCCTCCCCCGTCGACGGATAGCTACTGGCAGACGGCCCGCCCCTGCAATCCCCTGGACCGGCTCTTTTGAACAACCCATTTTGAAATCACGCTCGCCCAAACCCATCCGCCCCGCCCCGCCCGTAACGAAAAAGCCGCCCGGCACCCCACCGCCGGTCGTGCCAACGGTGCCCCTGTCCCCCGGCCGGCGCTGGCTCTTTCGGCTGATGGCCCTGGTGCTCTTGCCGTTACTGTTGCTGGTCGGTGCGGAAGCCGGTTTGCGCCTGGCCGGTTACGGCCAGGCGACCGGCTTTTTCGAAAAAATCTCGGTGGGGGATAAACATTACCTCGTCAACAATGAGGACTTCAGCCTGCGGTTCTTTCCCCCGCAACTGGCCCGCTGGCCGGGGCCGGTGATGTTGGAAACCCCCAAGCCCGCGAACACCTATCGGGTGTTCATTCTCGGGGAATCGGCGGCCCGTGGGGAACCGGAACCTAATTATGCCGCCTCGCGCTATTTGCAGGCATTGCTGGAAGCGCGTTATCCCGGCACCCAGTTTGAGGTGGTCAATCTCGGCATTACCGCCATCAATTCCCATGTGATTGTTCCCCTCGCCCGGGATTGCGCCCGGGCCGAGGGCGATCTGTGGATCATTTACATGGGCAACAATGAGATGGTGGGGCCGTTCGGCGCGGCCACCGTTTTCGGCCAGCAAGCCCCGCCCCTCGGGTTGGTACGACTGAACCTCGCCCTGCAAAGCACGCGGCTGGGACAGTTGTTCAGCGCGATCGGCCGCCAGTTGTCCGGGCACCAGGCCAATGCGGCCTGGGGCGGCATGAAAATGTTTGTGGGCAACCAACTCCGGGCCGACGATCCGCGCAAGGCGGTGGTCTATCAGAATTTTGCCCGGAATCTGGACGACATCATTGCCGCCGGCTTGCATTCGGGGGCAAAAATCCTGCTCAATACGGTCGCGGTAAACCTGCGCGACTGCCCGCCCTTCGGTTCGCTCGTGAACAGCAATCTGCCCCCGGCCACGCAGGCGCAATTCGCCGCAGCTTATTCAGCCGCCCGGCAGGCGCAGGCCCAAACAAATTTGGCCCGGGCGGCGCAACAATATGCCCGGGCGGCCCAACTGGATCCTTTGTTCCCGGCGGTGCAGTATGGCTGGGGCGAATGCCTGCTCGGCTTGGGCGAGGCCGCGGCCGCCCGGTCCCATTTCCAACTGGCCTGCGATACGGACGCACTGCCGTTCCGCGCGGACACCGCCATCAACCGCACCATCCAAGAGGCCGGCCAGCGGTGGGCGGGCGGGTTCCTGACCTGCTTTGACGCCGCCGCCGCGCTCGCCGCGCCAGCGCCCGCGCAAATTTGCGGTGCCGAAACCTTTTATGAACATGTGCATTTTAATTTCGACGGCAATTTTCGCTTGGGGCAGGCGTGGGCCGGCCAGGTGGCCACCCGGCTGCCCGATGCCCTCCAACATCTGGCCGCCACCAATGGCTGGGCCACCCAGGAAGAGTGCGAGCGCCGGCTGGCCTTGACCGACTGGAATCGGCTGGCCGTTACGGAAACCGTCATGGACCGTCTCCACCACGAGCCTTTGAGCGGGCAGGCCAACAACCCCGCGCGCATGCTGGCCTTGCAAACCAAGGCCCGGGCCTGGCACGACCGGATGAATCCAGCGGCCGCCCAGGCCGCGGTCGCCCGCTATGAGACCGCCATTAATGCCTCGCCCCGGGACCATTGGCTGCGCCAAAACTACGCGGAATTTCTGGCCGCCGGCGGGGATTTAAAAGGCGCCACGGTCCAATGGCGGGCCATCTGCGAATTGCTGCCCCACGACCCCGTAAGCTGGTATCAGACCGGCCGGTTGTTCAGCACGCTGGAGCAATGGACTGAGGCGGAAACGGCCTTGCAGCGTGCCCTGGCCTTGCGCCCCCGCCTCATTGAAGCCTGGTTTGAACTGGGCAATGTTTACCTGGGCACCGGCCAGTTTGAACCGGCGCGCCGGGCTTACCTCCAGGCTGCCACGCTCAATCCCGCGGATGCCATTTACCGGGCCTACGTGGGCAAGGCCCTCTCCCAACTGCATGACCATGCGGCGGCGATGGTTCAGTACCGTCAGGCCTTGCAAATGCAGCCCGGCATGTGGGAAACCCATTTCGCACTGGGCGATGAATTGGTGACCGCCGGTCAGATCAGCGCCGCCGCGGCCGAATATGCCGAAGTCCTCCGGCTGAAACCCGATAACGCCCTGGCCCACCTGGATTTGGGCGTGATGCAAGCCCGGCAGGGTCAGTACGATGCGGCCTTGGGTGAATTTACCGAAACCCTCCGCCTGGACCCTAATAACCAGCAGGCCCGGGAGTATCTCCGCCAGGTCAGTGGCTGGCGGGCCCGCCCACACTAGTATCTACTTGCAAAGACTAGCGTAATAATTAAACTAGGGTCATGGCACGCCCTGCGACCCCCATTCACCTTACCGAAACCGAACGAATTCAACTGGAAAGCTGGTTGCGGCAACCGAAAGCACAAGCTCGCCATGTCGAACGGGCCCGCATCATTTTGTGGGCCGCCGACGGGTTGAGTAATCAAGCCATTGCGGAACGGTTGGACACCCGTCCCGCCCGCATCTGTAAATGGCGTGTGCGTTTTGATCAGGAACGACT
>CAIZWI010000067.1 GCA_903936645.1 uncultured Verrucomicrobia subdivision 3 bacterium | reverse complement strand
ATAGGGAGCGAAGATATTCGTCGCGGCATAAACGTATATGCTCGCACTAGCGTCCATCAAGATCAGGGCCCGTTCGCGCGGCTGGGATT
This sequence comes from uncultured Verrucomicrobia subdivision 3 bacterium, assembly GCA_903936645.1. Taxonomy (GTDB): domain Bacteria; phylum Verrucomicrobiota; class Verrucomicrobiia; order Limisphaerales; family UBA11358; genus UBA11358. Next base: position 11,848 of record CAIZWI010000067.1, on the reverse strand, counting down.
CGTCCACCACCACCCCGCGCAAACGCACCGGGCGGGCTTGCGCCGCCTCGGCAGCGGTGAGCCGCAGCACCTGGGCCGCGTTGGTGAGCACCTCCAGCGGGGCGGATGGCGACGTTTGCGCCCGGCCGGCGGCGCTGACACCGAATCCGGCGGCGGCCAGCAGCAAATATAGATTTAAACGAATCTGGGAGATACGAAATTATCCTTCAAAAAGACGCGGCGCGCAAGCTGGCACTTGGCCGGGCGAGGTGATCCGGGGGTGGTCCAGCCGGTGCAATAAAGTCCAACCAAAAGTCGCAAAGAAAATTGCCCGCAACCCTCCGGGTGGGGTGGTTGCGGGCAACAGGGACAGACCCACAAGGGACCGTTAAATGAGGCGGGGTTTCCGCTTCGCCAGCACCAGGGCCAAAGCACCCAAACCGCCAAACACCCAGGTGGCAGGCTCAGGGGTGGGGACGACGTCGGCGAGGGTTTGGCCAACATAAATTTCATCCACATCCACCCAGCCATCGGCCTTCAAGGAGAGCGAGTTGAAGGAATCGGAGACGAGTCCCAAATCCACGGTCCGGGAACTGGCCAGGGGGCCGCCATAAGCACCCAGATAGTAATCAAGAGTGACGCTCAAATCGCCGGCGGTCCGGGTGAAATCGGCAATGACCTGATATTGGTTCATGCCCGACCAACCGGGGACGGTGGTTCCGTTGGCGTTCTGCTGAACGGAACCACCCACACTGCCGTAGTAGGCGGTCTCGCCCTTGTTGGAGCCACCGGAATAGCCGAGACCGGCCATCAACTCTTGGGTGCCGGCGGTATTAATAAATCCGACCTGCGAAGCGTGGTCTGCCTGGTCCGATTGGATGAGATAGCTCAGATAAAAAGAGCCATCGGTGGCAAAGTTAATCGTGCCGGTCAGGGGGGCGGTGTACTGCGACAACCACCAGGCCGTGTGTTCGGCTGCCGGCCAGTTGGGCTGGATGGTTCCCCAGTGGGATCCCGCACCATCCACAACGGTCATGCCCTGCCCGCCGAGTTGTGTCCAGCTCCCAGACAAGCCCGCCGAGCTACTGCCGGTGTAGCCCGCCAGTGCGGGATTACCCGTGCCTTGGGTAAAGCTTTCTTGTGCTATGAGTTGCGCGTGTGCGCCCAGGGGCAAAAGCGCGCCTGCAATAATTGCCATCGTTATTCGTTGAATCATGACTTGGTCCGGGGTTCGTTTTTATATGGTTTTTTCGGGGACGCCACCACTTTAGGCCATGGGGATTCGGCAGGGCAAACACCCATCCGGGTAAATCTTTTTTACCCGCACTCCGGCAGGCGGCGGTGATGAATTACCCGTTCGGGTAACTCGGTTTTACCTGCAAGGGCATTGGACGCTGCCGCGCCTCGGCTGATAAAGTAGGGGCATCAGCCATTTTAACCGAACCGCGAAGCGATGACCCGTCGACCCAACTAAAATCGAAGCGGTCTCCGGCGCGGCCGGAAGAAGCTAATTTAAATCAAACCAATATTAAATGAAGACCTGCCCCTCCCACCTTTCCCGACCGGCGACCCGAGCTTTCACCCTCATCGAACTACTGGTCGTTATCGCCATCATCGGCATTCTGGCGGCCATGCTCCTGCCGGCGCTGGCCGCTTCGAAGCGCAAAGCCCAGCAGGTGAACTGCACCTCCAACCTCAAGCAGATGTCCCTGTCCGGGTTTATGTACACCACGGACTATGGCCCCTTGAATTACGACCCCAACCTGCTCTGGATCGCCTCCCTGATGACCTATCAATCCCAGGTGGCCAGCATTCGCTACTGCCCGAGCGCCAGCACCAATGACGTGCCGGCCGCCCAATATGCCACCCAGCGCTGGAATGGCACCGCCGGCTATGCCTGGGGCTATGACTACAAAACGAATGCCTCCAGTTACACCATCAACGGCTGGCTGTACCTGGACAGTGCGAATTCACTGCAATGGGTGGACAACCAGACTTCCGTCAAAGAGGCGGGCATGTTTCGGAAAATCGACAGCGTCCGGCACACGTCACAAACGCCGATGTTCTCCGACGGGGTCTGTCCGGATGCCTGGCCGGACAGCGGCACGGCTGGCGCGCTTGGGGACAACCTGCCCGGGACAGTCAATTTGTACACGGGAGTCAATAACACCAGTGTGGGCCAGATGATGGGCCGGGTGTTGATCGCGCGCCACGGCTTCAAAACCCCGGCGGCCGCGCCCACCGTGCCCTTCGCGGGTGTGCTGCCTGGCGGCATCAACGTGGGCATGGTGGATGGCCACGTTGAGTATTGCAAACTGAACACACTGTGGACCTATTACTGGCATGCCCAATCGGTTCCAAAGGGCAAGCCCTGAAGCTCCGGCCTCCCATCTGCCCAACCATTTCCCGCACCACACTGCTTTCCTTATCAACCCCGACAACCAAACTCCATGACTAAAAATCCCATACTGAAGAGCCACTTGAGGCTCGCTTCCCTCCTCCCGTTCCTCGGGAAACCATGCCGGCTGGCCGGTTTAATGCTGACCGCGACCCTCGGGGGTCTCGCACTGCCGGCGGCCGCGCAAAACATTCAGGATTACGGCACCAACGCGCCCACGCCGGGAGCCAGTGACATTGCCCAGTTGGTCAATGGCAACGGCGGACCCTCGGGCCTCAATTATTACGTGGATAGCGGCAACCCCGGCCAGACGTTTGCCACCGGGAGCAATCCCCAGGGTTACAGCCTGCAAAACTTGTACCTCAAGGAGCAAAGCGGCACAGCCGGGGGCGGCCAGCCTGGACTTTCGGCTTACACGCTGCGTATTTATAGTGTGGCCGGCACGGCAGCCACCTTGCTTTCCACCTATGTCACCACGAATCAAATCACCTTCACACAGGGCGACTGGTTGAAATTCAACGGGTTGACGAACCTGCTGGCCTCCGGCTCGGTTTATGGCTTTGCGATCAGCCGCAATGGCAGCGGTTGGTGGCAACTGGCCGACTCTTCGGCGAACCCCTATGCGGGTGGCCAGGCAGCGGCCTTTCCCAAAACGACGGGAACCCTTAGTTTTGGCTCCAGCACAAATTATGATGCCGCTTTTGATTTGGTGCTCCTGCCCTATAACGATCCGCTCGTAACCCCCACGGCCATTTCACCGGCGAATCCCGTTTATGCCGGCACCACGGTGACCTTGAGCGCCAATGTGAGCGGCACCGGGCCCTTCACCAATTTTATGTGGCAGACCGACGGCGGTTCCGGCGGGGCCACCTGGTCCAATCTGGCCGGGTCCACGAGTGCGACCTACACGCTGGACACGACCCTGCTGGCTGCGGGCAACCTGCAATATCGCCTGATCGTCGCAGGTGCCGCGGGCACCACCACCAATACGCCATCCACCCTGGTTTTGAGCAATGCAGCGGCGCCCTTCCTGCTGGCCAACACCACGATTGTGCCGGCTCCGGCGGCACTGGGCGGGACCATCACAGCCAGTGCTTCGTTTGCCGGCACCCTGCCCATTTATTATCAATGGCAGTTTACCGGGACCAATGGCGTGACCCGGCTCCTGCCGGGGGCCACCAGCAGCGCGTTGACGCTCACGAATCTGCAATACACCAATGCTGGCACTTACAGCCTGGTGGCGTCGAACAATGCCGGGGGCGCTCCCTCGGTCCTCGCGAGCACCCCGGCCACGTTGACCGTGCTGGCTCCCGTGATTTTCACCGATTTGGGGGCCACGGCCCCCGTCCCCGGAATTTATGACATTGCCCAATTGAGCACCGCTGGCAATACCGGTGCGCCGGACGCGCCAGTGAATAACTATTACGACGACAACGGGACGCCCCAGGGCCAGACCTTCACCACGGGTGCGAATTCTTCCGGTTACGTTTTAAACTCCGTGTGCATTAAATATGGCACGGTCAATGGCGGCCATGGGGCGGGGCTCACTTACACCTTGCGGTTTTATGCCCTGTCCGGCACAAACGCGACTCTCCTCTCGACCTATCAGAACAACAACACCGCCCCGGCGATTGCCCTGGGCGACTGGACCCAATGGTCCGTGGGCCTCACCAATGTGCTGAGCCCCAATTCGGTCTATGCCTACACCCTGCACGCCAGCAGTGGCTATGAACAAATCGGGTGTGCCTCGGGCGACCCTTATGCTGGTGGTCAAATCGTCGCCATCCCGGCAGCGGGCGGCCTGGTGACCACGGGCACGGCCGGCACCTTTGACGGAACGTTCCTCGTGAATCTGGTCCCCCTGGGTTTCCCGGTAATTAAAACTGCCAGCATAACCCCGGCCAACTCCGTGACCAATCCCGTGTACGGTGGCACGCCGGTGACATTGAATGTTAACGCGATTGGTTCCACGCCCCTCAATTATATCTGGCAAACCGACAACGGCACCGGCGGGGCGACCTGGAGTAATCTGCCCAATGCCAACACCAATAATTTGGTCTTGGATACGACCAGCATGGCGGCCGGCACTTACGAATACCAGGTGCTGGTAACCAATAATTTGAGTTCGGCCACGAGCGCCATTCTCACCCTGAACCTGCTGGCGGCTTCCGGCCCCGTGCTCAGCGCCGATACGAAGATCACCCCGCCGGCCACCTCGTTTGGCAACCCGGTGGTGTTGAGCACCACCTTCGCAGGCACACCGCCCATTGCTTATCAATGGTACTTCAATAGCGGCTCCGGGGCCACGCGCATTGCCGGGGCCAATAACTCCACTTACACGCTGGCCAGCGCCCAGGTCACGAATTCGGGGACTTACTTTGTCACGGCCTCCAATGTCATTGGTGGCAGTTTGATCGTCACCAGCACCCCCGCGAACTTGCTGGTCACGGCTCCCGGCGTGACCAATCTGATTTCCGCCGCCATCGTGGACGTGGGGACCACCACCCCCACCCCGGGAACCTACGACATCTCCCAGCTGGTCGCCGCCACCCCGTCGATCGTGCCCGGCCTGAATTATTACGTGAACAATAACGCGCCACCGGGCCAAACGTTCCTAACCGGCACGAATCCCCCCACGGCCGCCGGCTATCCGCTGACCTCCATTGCCCTCCAGACCGAGCCAAATACGGTGGGCAGCGGGGGCGGGATTGCCCAGGTCTATACCTTGAACATTTATGTGGTTTCCGCCACGAATGCGGCGTTGCTCACCTCGTATGTTTCCACCAATACCCTGACGATTGTGCAGGGTGACTGGGTCCAGTGGACGGGCTTGACTAACGTGCTCCGGCCCAACACCACTTATGCATTCTCCATCAATAATGATTACAACATCTACGGATGGTGGAAGGTGGCCAACGACGGCAGCCAGGCCAACGATCTCTACACCAACGGCCAGTCCGCCTTGTTACCGGCCAGCGGTTATGGGGCGATTGCTTACAGTAGTGATGCCACCATTGACGCCGCGTTCGTGGTCGGTCTGACCCCACTCTCCAGTCCGGTGGTGGTGGCTGACACCACCATCTACCCGGCGGCGGCTTATGCGGGGAATCTGGTCACCCTGCAATCCTTGTTCTCCGGCACCAGTCCAATTAAGTATCAATGGCAGTTCACGCCGACCAATGGCACGGGTACGGTCAATATTCCCGGGGCCACCAATGTGACCTACACCATCCAGAACATGTCGGCCGCCACAGCGGGCACCTACAGCCTCCTGGCCGCCAACAATCCCGGAGGAATTCCCGCCACCAACGCCAGCACCCCGACACTGTTGAGCCTGCTCCCGGCACCCACCAACTTCGTGGCCAATTTCGCCTACTCGGTCCGTGGTCCCACCACCTATGCCGGACCCGGCGTGTTTCCGAGTGCCCAATATTGGAATACGATTGCCAATTACAGCGGCGGCACGCCCAACGCCCTGGCCGACGACGGTTTGACCGATCTTTACATTAGCTTTACCTCCTCCCGCACCTGGGATTATGGCAACTACGCCAGTGGTGCGATTGGCTTGTTTGGCAATTATGAGCTCAATCAAGGCAGCACGCCCCAGCCCTTTGGCCTGAACAATTTGCCGGCCGGCGTGTACAACCTCTACCTCTATTCGTGTGATGGTGGCTACGAAAAATCCCAGACCATCTTCACCATCAATGGCCAGTCCATTACCAATCTGAACACGACTGACTTGATCTTTCTGGAAACCAATAACTACTGCGTGTTCACCAATATTATTGTGACCAATGGCGTGCTCAATGGCACGTGGGCCGAGGGCAATTACGAGGGGTCTTTGAACGGCCTGCAAGTGCAGCTCGCTTATTCCTTCGCCAACCCGGCCATTTACATCGCCAGCCAGCCGGCGAATACCACGGTGGCCCTGGGACAACCGGCCAGCCTGAGCATCATGGCCTACGGACCGCCGACCTTGCATTATCAATGGCGGGCCAACGGGGTGCCCATGGCGGGAGCCACCAACAGCACGCTGACCTTTGCCAGCGCCACGGTGGCCAACAGCCTGCCCACCTATGATGTGGTGGTCACCAACACCACGGGCCTGAATGCCACCAGTACCACGGCCAATCTCACCGTACGCACCTCGGTGAATGACCTGGTGTGGCAGCCGTACTACAATAACGTCTGGGACCTGGCCACCGGTAACTGGGAAGACACCAACAGCCTGGCCGGCGGCATCGTCTTCCAGCAAGGCGACAATATCCTGTTTGATGACAGTGGCGCCGACTTCACGGTGGCCTTCAACCAGCGGCTCATGCCGGGCAGTGTTACCTTCAACGCCACCACGGCGTATGACCTGCAAGGCTTCGGCTCGCTGAGCTTTACCATGAACCTGATTCTGCAAGGCACCGGGGCGGTCACCTTGGAAACGGTGAACGATTACACCGGCAATACCGTGCTCAGTCCGGGCACCACCCTGGCCTTGGCTGGCTCCGGTGCCATTGCCGCATCCAGCCAGGTTTATCTCGGGGCCGGGGCCACGCTCTCCGCCACGGGCCGGGCCGATAAAACCTTCACGGTGACTCCGGTGCAAACCCTGGCCGGTGACGGCGTGTATTATGTCAACGGCACCCTGGCCAACCAGGGCACCCTCGCCTTCAAGGTGAAGAAAGCCAGCGGAGTCATCACCAATGATCAAATCCAAGGCCTCACCAGAATGGCTTACGGTGGCCAGTTGCAATTAGCCCTCAGCGGCCAGGCCCTGGCGGTGGGTGATGCTTTCCAACTGATCACGGCCACCAATTACACGGGGGCGTTCACGACCATCGCGCCGGCCGCTCCGGGCACTGGCCTGGCCTGGAACACCAGTGCGCTGGCGACCACGGGCGTCCTGAGCGTGGTTAACTCGGTCAACACCTCGCCCACGAAACTCACCAGTGTGGTGGCCGGCAACGTGCTCACCCTCAGCTGGCCGGCGGATCACACGGGCTGGCGGCTGCAGAGCCAGACCAACGCACCCGGCCAGGGCTTGGGCACCAATTGGGTGACTGTGTCCGGCAGCACCAGCACCAACAGTGCCGCCATGAATGTTAATCCGGCCAGCGGCTCCGTATTCTTCCGGCTGGTATATCCGTAATCAGTTTGGCAATTTAGTTCCTGACCCGGCGACGGGACCACCCCGCCGCCGGGTCTTTTTTATGAAGCACCTGGTTAACCGGCACCCCGTGCCCACACTATAACAATGCGTTCTTCCCTATCTCTCCTGGCCCGGTGGCTGACGATCACCCTTTTCATCGGGGCCTCGGCCCACGGGGGCTCCTTCACGCCCGGCGCCGTCTGGCGCGACACCGACGGGCACCCCATTAACGCGCACGGCGGGGGCTTGCTGCAGCACGAGGGTGTTTATTATTGGTACGGTGAGTATAAAACCGGCCGCACGTACCTGCCCGATTGCAACAAATCCTGGGGCGGCACCCGGGTGGACACCACGGGCGTGGCTTGTTACGCCTCCACCAACCTGGTTGATTGGAAATATGACGGGATTGTTCTGGCCGCCACCCCGCAAGATCCCACGGGGGATCTGGCTCCGAGCCAGGTGTTGGAACGGCCGAAAGTGGTGTATAATGCAGCCACGAAGCAATTTGTGATGTGGATGCACATTGACTCCCCCAGTTATGGCGCCGCCCGCTGTGGGGTGGCCACGAGCGAGCAACCCACCGGGCCTTTCCATTACCGCGGCAGTTTCCGGCCCAATGCGGAAACGTGGCCCGTGAATGCGACGGCGGCGGACCAGCAAGCGTCGCCGACGAATTATCTCGCCCGGGATTTTCATACGGGCCAGATGGCCCGGGACATGACGGTCTTTGTGGATGACGATGCCCACGCTTACCTTTTTTATGCCTCGGAGGAAAACCCGGTCATGCACGTGTCCCTGCTCACCGATGATTATTTACGGCCGGCCAGCCAGTACGCCCGCATTTTCATCGGCCGCAGCATGGAGGCTCCGGCGGTATTCAAGCATGGAGGCAAATACTATCTGATCGGCTCCGGCTGCACGGCCTGGGCCCCGAACGCGGCCCGCTCGGCGGTAGCGGAGCATCCGCTGGGCCCCTGGACCGAACTCGGCAACCCCTGCACGGGGCCCGATGCCACCAACACCTTCCACGCCCAAAGCACTTTCGTGCTGCCGCGCCCGGGCCATCCGGACCAGTTCATCTTCATGGCCGACCGCTGGCAGCAATGGCACCTCCCGGACTCCGGTTACCTCTGGCTGCCGTTGGAATTTAACGGCGAGGGCCGGCCCATCGTCCGCTGGCAGGATCATTGGTCGCAGGAGTAATGGTGGGCGGAAATGATTTGGGTTTCCCGAGCCGGAAAAGGCACTGGCAGAGCCCGGCGCGGCCAGTGGTGAGGCGCAATGGCAGTGGCTCACTCGGGCCGGGCTTTTGCGGGAATGGGTGGCAAAACCTAAAGCATTGCCAAACGGGGTGGTGCAATTATCCTTGCGGGGTTGAAAATCGCGCTGCTCCAGCTTAATTCCACCATCGGGGACTTCGCCGCCAACCGGCAGAAGTTGGTGTCCGGTTATCACGCGGCTTGCGCCCAAGGGGCGGAGTTCGTGCTGGCACCGGAATTGTTCCTGTGCGGGTATCCGCCGCGCGACTTGCTTCAGCGGGAGGATTTCATTGAGGCCAATCTGGCGGCGCTCGCCGAGACGGCCCAGGAAGTGGGGGCGGTGCCTTTGTGCGTGGGGTACGTGGCCCGCAATGACGACCGGCCGGGACGGAGCTTGCGCAATTCGGCCGCGGTTTTGCAAAACGGGGCCGCCATCTGGCATACGCATAAAAGCCTGCTGCCCACGTACGACGTTTTTGACGAGGACCGCTATTTTGAACCGGCGCAGAGCATCGCGCCGTTTGCGTTCCGAGGGCATCGCCTGGGCATCACGATCTGCGAAGATATTTGGAACGACGAGGATTTCTGGCCGGAACGGCTGTACCGGCGGGATCCGGTGAAAGAACTCATCGCGCAGGGCGCGGACCTGCTGCTGAACCTCTCCGCCTCGCCCTGGAGCGAAGGGAAGGAGCAAACCCGGCTGGCCATGCTCCAGCGCATCGCCCGGGATGAACGGGTGCCATTGGTGCAGGTGAATCTGGTGGGGGCCAATGATGAATTGATTTTTGACGGGCACAGTGTGGCCTTGAATGCGCAGGGGGAAGTCCTCGCACGCGGGCCGGGCTTCGCGGAAGAAATCCGGGTGGTGGATCTGGCTTTGCCGGCGCCGGAACCGGCGGTCGGCTTCCCGGCACGGGAAGAATTGATGTATGGCGCGCTGACGCTGGGCATCCGGGATTATGTGCACAAGTGCGGATTCCAGAAGGTGTTGATCGGCCTGTCGGGGGGGATTGATTCGGCGCTGGTAGCGGCACTGGCAGCGGCGGCACTGGGACCGGACAAGGTCTGGGGGGTGGCGATGCCGTCGCGCTATTCGAGTGCGGGCAGTTTGAGCGACGCGGCGGACCTGGCCAGGAGCCTGGGCATTCGCTACGAGGTGCTGCCGATTGAACCGGTCTTTGAGGCGGTGGAGCAGCAACTCGCCGGGGTGTTTGCGGGCACCAAGCCCAATGAAGCGGAGGAAAACATCCAGTCGCGCCTGCGGGGGCTGGCCTTGATGGCGCTGTCGAACAAGTTCGGCGCGCTGGTGCTGACCACGGGTAACAAATCGGAAATGGCGGTGGGCTATTGCACGCTGTACGGTGACATGTGCGGGGCGCTGGCGGTGATTGCGGATGTGTTCAAAACGGATGTTTACCGGCTGGCCCAGTGGATCAACCGGGAAGGCACGGTGATCCCGGCAGCCTCGATCGAGAAACCGCCGAGCGCGGAACTGCGGCATAACCAGAAGGATCAGGACTCGCTGCCGCCGTATGAGATTTTGGATGCCATTCTGGCGGCGTACGTGCTGCAAAATTTGGGACCGGCAGAGATTGTCAAACGGGGGTTCGCACCGGCCACTGTTCAGGACGTGATCAACAAGGTCACCTTCAGTGAATACAAGCGGCGGCAGGCGGCGCCGGGCTTGAAAATTTCCCCGCGCGCCTTTGGCATGGGCCGCCGGGTGCCGATTGCCCAACGGTTCCGCTCGCGATGAAGGCACCGGCACAGACCCTTCAAACTGCGGGCCGCCTGCCGGCTCTGGATGGTTTGCGGGCGATTGCCATTCTGCTGGTGCTGGCGTTCCACAGTCTGGCGCACGTGCCGGTGGCCTGGGTGCGGGCGGTATCGGCACCGGGCTGGGTGGGGGTGGATTTGTTTTTTGTGCTGTCCGGCTTTTTGATTGGCGGGATTTTATTGGATCAAGGGGGAGCCACCAATTACTACCGGGTCTTTTACGCCCGCCGCTTTTTCCGGATTGTGCCGCTTTACGCCCTGTTGGTCATCCCGGGTTTGCTGGTGCTGGGGCTGGGGGGTCAGCGGTTATTTGCGGGGCATTCCCTGGGGGATCATCCGACGCCGGCCCTGTGGTATTGTCCGTTCTTTTTGCAAAATGTGGCCGTGGCGGTGAAATTGATTTTGCCGAATTACCTGGTGCCCACGTGGTCGGTGGCGGTGGAGGAGCAATTTTATTTAGTGCTGCCGTTGTTCCTGCGCCTGGTGACGCGTTCCTGGCGACTGCCGTTGCTGGCGGTGGGCATTGTGGCGGCGCCGTTATTGCGGGGAGCGTTGCTGGCCCGCTTCGGAGAAGCGGCGGGGGAAGCGTGCTATGTGTTGCTGCCGTGCCGGTGGGACGCGTTGTTGCTGGGGGTGGTGGCGGCGGTATTATGGCGTGACGCTCGTTTTCGCAGGTGGGCCGGCGACCAACGGGGCTGGCTGCACGGCGCTTTTGGGCTGCTGGCCGCGGCATCGCTGGCGTTATTCTGGCCGGGCGGCAGCCGGCTGGATCCGCCGATGTCCTTTTGGGGGTACACCGTGATTGACGTGTGGTTTACGGTGACGCTCCTGCTCGCAGTGCTGCCCGGGCATGAGCGCCTGCAAGGCTGGCTGAGCGCGCCGGTTTTCAAGCCGATTGCCACGGGGTCTTACGGATTGTATTTGCTCCACAGTCCGATGCTGGCGGTGGTCGAGGCGGTTTACCATCGGGCCCAGGTTTATTATCCGGTGGTTAGCTGGACGGCGGTGGGAGCGGTGACGTTGTCGCTGGTGGCCACGGCGGGCGCGGCAACCATTTCGTGGAAGTATTTGGAAAGCCGGTGCCTCCAAATAGGGCACCGGCACCGGTTTGAAACGGGCGGCAGATAATTCTAGGGTTGAATTTTGGCGCGTAAAATCGAATGATAGACGGCTCGAATTAAATCTATGTTGCGTTGCCACATCTTATCGCCGGTCCGGAGCCACCGCCGGGCGGGCATGATTGCGCTCGGTTAACCGCCATTGCCCCATGCTTATTTCCATCATCACCCCCAGTTT
>CAIZWI010000066.1 GCA_903936645.1 uncultured Verrucomicrobia subdivision 3 bacterium | reverse complement strand
GGAAATGGATTAATCCGCTAATTGCGTGAATTGACTCGAATTTTAAAAAAATGTTTGGGAGGGTTGAGGGGAACGCTGAACCATTACGAAACAAGGGGGGGGTGGCCATGAAAAATACATCAGCGCCCAGGGGGTGGCGGGCGGGCAGGTGGCGGGGACGGGAATGGGTTAATCCGCTAATTGCGCTAATGAACGCGAATTTAAAAGAACTTTGAGGAAAGCTTCAGTTTGGCAAGTGGTTTGGGGGCGGAGGGGATGGCGGGGTTCAGTTTTGGTGGGGGGGATTTTGTACCGCCGCATTTAATGTTCCCGGATGCCAGGGATAAACTCCCCAGGCAGGGGCGTGAGGGCATACTGGCACGAGGCAAACTGGCTAGAAGATGGCGGTGGGCGGGGGCTCAAGGAAGGGTGGAAGTGATTCCAACCTAATGCTGACCGCCCAGGTCTATTTATGATCCTTATTAAAAGCCGGGTTTTCCGCCGGGCGCAGGGCGATTTCGACGGTTCTGGAAGTCCCCTGCCCGGCCAGTTTTGGAAATCGCTTCCCGTTGGTGGGTAATGGGTTACACAATTTTGACCCGGCCGAATGACGGCGGGACCCCCTAAATGATTGTCCCGGGGCAAAACTAACTTTTTTAGGACCCCCAAACTTTTTCGCAAAATCAGGATTGGCCGGTAAACATTGTGCTTTTTGGGGGTGACACGCCCGGTTTTGGGGGTCGGGAAAAAGGTGGTTTTTCGCAAAATCCCGTTTCTGAGAAACGGGCGGGGCGGATTTTTCTCGTATAACTCATTTATTGTTTAATTGCTCATGACGCATGAAACCCTTGCGGGACGGGGCGATGGCGGGCTTTTGGTCCGCAGTTAAAAAATTATTTTCACTTTTTGGCGTTTTTCGTTTCTGAGAAACGAGCTTTTTTTCGGAACGGGTGCATACTACTCACATGATGTTTTACATCGTAACGGGAAAGCAGGTGAAGGACGGGGCAGGAAGACCTTGCCCAATAAATCATCCGGAACTTCGAAGCATTTATTAAACATCCTGTGCCAATCGCTTCGCCGGTAATGGATTCATGACTGCCTGCTCGACGTGACCAGGGTCAACGGCGAGTACGCCTGTCTCTTTGAACCGCCGTGCTCCGATTGACCCCGGAACAATGACTGGCACACCAAGCCGGCGACCACATTTTTCAGAATAAACGAAGGGACCGGAACATGCTCAAATATGCAGCGCTGCGTTGAGGACCCTGACGGGAAACGCACTTTTTGATTCTTGGCTTTGTTTTGACTTAGGCTCAGTTCGCTGCGGACATAGACCTGCGACAAAGTTTCGCCAAAAACCGAAAATCCTCGATTCGCAGCGCTACATCTTTTCAGTAAATGTTCCATTATGGAGAGGGCTTCAACCTACTGGGACCGGACGTTGTAAAAACGCTGAACCAAGTCGGCCGCCCCCGGGTCCGTGAACTCAAACTGGCCGGAGCCGGCCGGGTTCTGCACCGCAGTCCCGAGATTTTCCCACTGACTCAACGGCAAGGCCAGGTTGGTGGTGGCAAACACAGTGAATGACGCCCCCGGATCGCTGTAAAAGGTAAATTGATAAGCACCGTTGCCCAGGAGGTCACCGCCTAGCAGGGCCGGCGGCGTCACGTTGCCCGCTTGCAGAATGGGGACCACCGCGCCAAACAAATTGATATCCGCGGTCTTGCTGGCCGCCGTATTGTTTGCGGCATAAGAAAATCCCACCACACCGCCAGCCACGGAATTAATGCTCACCCAAGGCTGGTTCACGGTCGGCGCGAACAGCCCGGTCAGGTTGACCGTTGCGGGCAGCACGACCGGCAAGCTGTCAGATCCGCCTTGGATGGATTCCGATCGCGGGGTCGGGTCCACAAACACATACGGCAGTTCATCCACCACCGCGTTGGCATTGTCGGAGAAATAGATGTTGCCCGTGCTGTCCACGGCCACCCCGACGGCATTCGTGCCATTTACCAGTGTGTTCAGTGCGCCGCTGGCGGCCACCCACTCATAAACCGCGCCGGGAACTCCGGGATTCGGGCCCTGACCTGCCAGGCCTGGGCTGCTCACAAAAACATTGCCCCCACCGTCCACCGCCAACCCGGTTAACGGAAACGACCCCACGAAAACCACAGATTGCAAACCCGCACCGGTCACCGGCCATTCGGAGACCCAGCCGCTGGAGCTGTCGGCGATGAACACATTCCCTGCCGTGTCCAGCGCCACGGCCGTGGGCCGGCTCAACCCTTGATAAGGACCGGCCACGGTTACCAGCGAACCACCATTCCATTTATAAACGGTGGCGTCGCCGCTGTCAGCGATGTAGAGATTGTCATTTGCGTCCAAGGCCAGCCCGGTGGGTTCGTTCAACCCCGAGGCGATGACCGGAATCAAGATGCCGCCAATCGAATATTCATAAATCGTATTCGCACCAGTATCGGCAATGTAAACATTGCCAAGCACGTCCACCGCCACCGCCATGGGATTAGCCAGGCCGGTGGAAACCAAATTTGTTATGACATTCTGCGACGCGATCCATTCGTAAATCGACCGGGTGCCGTTGTCGGCAAAATAGACATTGCCGTTGCTATCCACCGCCACGCCTTGCGGCAAATCGAGCGTCACTCCCGCCGTCAGCGGGGTGATCGTTCCGGCGGACACGTACGGGGAACCCGCCTGCGTAACGGAAAGCACCTGGCCGCCGATGGTCAGGCTGCCCGTGCGCGTGCCACGAGTATTGGCGTCAAAGCTGAACACCACGTTCGTCCCGCCAGTTCCGCTCTGGAACGCTGGATTCAGATGCAGCCACGTGTTCGTGGTCGCGGCCGACCACGTGCCCAAGTCCGGCGTCACCGCCAGCAGCACACTGTCGGTTCCGGCAGACGCCCCCTCCAAGGCGGCAGACCGGCCCAGCGCATAAGTGCTTATGCCGGCTTGCATGACGCTGATGCTCTGGCCCAGCAGGCTGACGTGCGCCGTGCGGCTTGGCCCCGTATTCTCGGTAAAGGCAAAACTCACGACCCCGTTCGCCGTGCCCGTGATCGTCAGCCAGGATTGGTCGCTGGTGGGGGCAAAAGAGCCCGCGAGATTCGCGGTCGCCGGCACCACGGAGGGTAACGTGTCGCTGCCCGCGAAATACGTCTCGTATTTGGGGGTCGCGTCCACCGCCGCATGTTGCAGTTCTTGCACCGAGTCCAAGCCACTGTCAGAAAAATATAGATTACCGGATGCATCCACCGCCACCCCGTTGGGGTCAAAGGCCAGGAACGTTAGCCCGCCGCCAAGCGGGATTTCATAGATCGCATTATCACCGGTGTCGGCAATGTATACGTTGCCCGAGTGATCCACCGCCACGCCCGTGGGATCGTCCAAGCCGGTGTTGATCAGAGTTTGCAGGGTGCCGCCGAACGGCAGTTCGTAAATCGCGTTGGCACCGGCATCGGCAATAAACACGTCATCCAACGCGTCCACCGCCACGGCCACCGGATCGTTCAGGCCCGTGGTTACCAACCGCAGGAACGCGCCCCCGGCGGTCAGTTCGTCAATCTCCTTGTCTCCACTGTTGGCGATGAATAGGTTGCCGTTGACGTCCATGGCCAGGCCCGTCGGATTGTTCAAGCCGGCGGTCACCAGCGGCGTCAGGCTACCGCCGGCGGGCACTTCAAAAATCTCATTCGCCGCGCCGTCGGCAATAAACACATCTCCGGCGGTGTCCACCGCCACCCCGGTGGGGTCGATCAAACCCGCGCTGGCAACGCTTCGCACCCCGCCGGTGGCCGCAACCCATTCCTTTACCTTTTTGTTGCCATTATCCACAACATAAACATTTCCGGCCGCGTCCACCGCCACCCCGTAGGGGAACACCAGGCCGGGACCGGACAAGATAACCCCGGTCGAGCCCGCCGGACTGTAGGTGGAACCCGCCTGCGTGACCGTGAGCGTCTGTCCGCCAATGGTGGCGGTGGCGGTACGGGTTGCGCCAGGATTGGCGTCAAAGCCGAAGACGATCCGGCCCGAGCCGATTCCACTTTGATTGGCCCCGGTGAAATGCAGCCAGCTGGCCGTGGTGGTGGCCGTCCAGGTGCCATGGTTCGGATTGATCGAGAGCACGACCGCATCGTCGCCCGCCGAGGATTCTTCAAAGGCAGTCGAGGCATTCAGGTAATAGGTACTCGGGCTGCCTTGAGAGAGCGTAATCGTTTGCCCCAGCAGGGTGATGTTCGCGGTGCGGGCGGGTCCGTTGTTGGCGGTGAAGGAATAACTCACCACGCCCCCGGCCGTGCCGTTGATCGTCAGCCAGGACGAGTCGCTTACAGGTGCCAAAAGGCCCGTCAGATCAATGGTAGACGGCACCACGGCGGGCAAACTGCCATTACCACCGTTATCAGGCAACGTCCCGCCAGTGGCGTCCAAATACGCATTCGGCAATTCCAAAATTTGCGAAGCCGTGGAGTAAAACACATTGCCAGCATTGTCCAGCGCCACCGCATAACACGTCTGGCCGGGCACCAGGTTGGTCTCGCCCCGGGTGGCGGGATACCATTTGCCAATGCCGCGATAACCGGCCGTGTATATGTCGCCGCCCCCATCCACCGCCACGCCTTGGATCGTCGAACCCTCGTAGGGCACGGCCGTCGTCAGACTGCCGCTGGCCGCCACCTCTTCCACCCGGCCGGAGTAATAATCGGCCTCATACACATTGCCCGCGATGTCCAGCGCCACGCCCTCGGGATAATTCAGGCCACCGACCAGCGTGGAAACCGTGCCGGCCGCCGTTTCCTTCTCGATGGAGTTGTTGCCGCTCACGGCGAAATAAGCGTTGTTCGCCGTATCCACCGCCACACCGGCCGGGCCGTTCAAACCGTTCGCCACGATGGTGAGATTGCCGTCGGCCACCGTCCATTTCTGCAATTGCCCCGCCGGACCAATGGTGGTCATATACAAATTACCTGCGGCATCCACGGCCACACCCACCGGGGAGGAGCTCCCCAGGTTGACCAGCGGGGAAACGTTCTGACTGGCCGCCGTCCACTCGTCGATGGCATGACCGTAGTAGTTCGCCAGATACAGGTTGTCCACCGCGTCCACGGCAATGCCAAAACAGTTGTTGATTCCGTTGACCGTCGCGACCGCCCCGGCCGGCACATAACGGGCCCCGGCCTGATAGACCGTGACCGTCTGGCCTGCAATCGTCAGGGTGCCATTCCGCGGGCCGCCCGTATTCGCATCAAACGTAAACATCACGTTCGTTCCGCCAGTCCCACTTTGATTGGCGGTGGAGAGATGCAGCCAGGGCGCATTGGCCGAGGCCGTCCAGGTCGCGGTGCCCGGCGACACCACCAAAATATCGCTGTCGCCTCCCGCCGCCGGCCCTTCCACGCGCGTGGTCGTGCCCAAAATGTAGCCGGCCCCGCTCTGCGTCACTGCCACCGCCTGGCCGAGTATGCTGATTCCGGCCGAGCGATTGCCTCCGCTCAGGTTCGCCGTGAAGGCGAAACTCACCACTCCGTTTGTCACGCCCGTGATGGCCAGCCACGGTTCGTTGCTTGCCGGAGCAAACGGCCCGCTCAGGTTTGCGCTGGCCGGCAGCACCACCGGCAACTGGTCGTTGCCCGCGTTGATTGGCTCCAACCTGGCGCGGGCATCCACAAAGGCATAAGGCCGCTCCAGAATCCGGTTATGCCCGGTGTCGGCCACATAAACATTCCCAGCGCCATCCACCGCCACGCCCATGGGACTCGCCAGGCCGTTGAAACGCTGATCCCAAACCGTGTTGTTGACCGGCTCCCAGATCGCAGCCTCGTTCCCATTGACGAGCGCCACATTTCCACCGCCATCCACAGCCAGGTTTTCCGGCTGGCCGATGCCGAGGATCAGGTTGTTTGCACTGGCGGCGCCCGCCGGCAACTCCTTAATCACGTTGTGACCCGTATCCGAAATGTACAAATTATCCGCCACATCCACGGTCAGTCCCTGGGGGCTGGCCAAGCCGGTGTCCAGCAGGGTCGTTAGCGCGCCTCCGGCCGGCACTTCCTTGATCGCGTTAGCGCCGGTGTCCGCGATGAACACATTTCCGACCAGATCCACCGCCAGTTGTGTGGGGCCGGTCAGGCCCGCGGTGACCAAGGCATTCACGGTGGTTGTTCCGACCGGGATTTCATCCACCGTATTGTTGCCCGTGTCGCCAATGTACACATTTCCCGCAGGGTCCACCGCGACCCCTTGCGGGGCGGAGAAACCGGCCGCCAGCGTCACCAAACTCCCGCTGGCGGGCAATTTCTTGACCGCGTTGTCACCGGTGTCCGCAATAAACAAATCCCCCGCACCATCCACCGCCACTCCCGTGGGGCCGGACAGGCCGGTGGTCACCAAGTTGGTCGTCAAAATCGTTTGCACATACGTCGCTCCGGCCTGGACAACCGTCAGCGTCTGGTCGCCAATGGTAATCGTGCCCGTGCGCGTGGCCCCTGCGTTCGCATCGAAACTAAAGGTGATCCGAGCGCTCTGATTCCCGCTTTGGCTGCCCGTTGCCACGTGCAGCCACGAAGCATTCGGCGTGGCGGTCCAGGGGAGCGGACTGGGGTTGACGCCCAGCATCACCGTATCGCTGTTCGCAACCGGTCCCTCCAGCCGGTTGGTGGTGAAACCCAAGGTGAAGCCCGAGCCCTGGGTGATGGCAATCGCTTGCCCCAGCACCCGGATATAGCCGGTGCGACTCACCTCCAAGTTGTTCGCCGTGAAGGAAAATTCAATCACGCCATTGACCACACCGTTAATGGTTAGCCAGGGCGAGGAACTGGTCGGGGCAAAGGGGCCGTTCAAAGATTCATGGTCGGGCAGCACCGGTGGCAGGAAATCGGTGCCGGCCGTGCCCGGTTCCAACCGGGGCCGCGGATCCAGCAGGCCGAAGCGCAATTCCCGAATCTGGCCCTGGCCGGCGCCCGTGCCAGTGGACGTAAAATAAAGATTATTCCAAGTGTCCAGCGACAGACCCGCCGGTCCGCCGTAGGCCAGGTAATCTGATGAGGAATAGACCGTGGACACGGATTTGGTGGCCACCGTCATTTCCTCAATCGAGTGCTGGCCCATGAAATAGCTGTTCCCGGCCCCGTCCACGGCCACCGCCGTCGGGCTGTTGTCCACCGGAATGGGGGCCAGGGGCTGGTTGGCCCCGGACCATTCATAAGCTCCCGGGGAGGAGTTTTCGGCGGCAATATAGACATTCCCCGCCGCGTCCACCGCCACCCCCGTGTCATTGAAACCCGCGGCGTCATACGCGGTGGCCACGGCGGCATTGGTCAGGATCAAGCCGGTGAACGCCAGGTACGTCAGCGGCGTGTTGGGCGCGGTGTACTCGAAAACCGCCGAGCGGTCACTGGCGATATACATATTGCCCGCCCGGTCCGCCGCCAGCGCCTGGGGATTGCAATATTCGGTGGCCGGGAGTGCCGTCAAGACATGCGTGGCCGCCGGATATTCATAGACCGCGTTCTGATTGTTATAGTCCGTGGCGTAGACGTTGCCACTGCCATCCAAGGCAATTCCGGTGGGCTGGAAATCCGGCACCGTGCCCGCCGGCACCAGGGTGGAAAGGCCACCGCCCACCGACCAGGTCTTGATCGCGTTGTCCCCGGTGTCGGCAATGAGCAAATCCGCCGCGCCCTCCTTGTTGTCCCCGAAAGCCACGACGCCTTCCGGAAAGGACAGCCCGCCCGCCGCGCCACCGGCCAGGGTGATCGCACTGCTCACAGCGATATAATTGGAACCCGCCTGGCTGACGGTGAGGGTCAGGCCATCAATGGTGAGAGTTCCCGTGCGGCCGGCGGCCGAGGGGTTGGCATCAAAACTAAAAATCACGTTCGTGCTGCTGGTTCCGTTCGCGGTCGACGGATTAACGTGCAACCAACTATTGTTCGCCGTGGCGGCCCAAGCGCCGGCCAGCGGGTTGGCCGCCAAAATAACACTGTCGCCGCCTGCGGCCGGGCCTTCCCAGCGCGCGGTGGCCGCCAAAGCGGGCGCGGCCGGTTGCGTCACGGATATCGGCTGGCCCAGCACAATAACATGCCCGGTGCGGCTGGCCCCCGTGGTGTTCGCGGTGAAACCAAAATTCACCACGCCATTGACCACGCCAGCGATGTTCAACCAAGGCTGGTCCGTGGTGGGGTAAAGCCCGCCGACCAGATTGAGGGTGGCCGGCACCACCGGCGCCAGAAAATCATTGCCCGCCGCCGGGCCTTCAAACTTCGGCGTAGGATCCACAAACGCATGGGGCAGTTCCTTGACGCAACCATCCGCCGAATCCGCCACAAACACGTTTCCCGCCGGGTCCGCCACCACCGCCCCGCCACCTGTGAGGTCCAGCTCCGAATATCCCTTGTAGCTGAGCTGGCCGGTCGCCGCGCTCCATTCCACCAGATTCTTGTTGTCCGGAAACGTGGCGTACACGTTGCCACTGCCGTCCACCCCCACCCCCGTGGTGTTAGCCTGGCCGCTGATCCCAAACACAAAGTTGGAAGTCCCGGACCCGGGCTGCTGGACAAACACCCCGCCGCCATAGCCCGCATAAAGACTGCCGCCCGCACCGCTGGCCAGATACGCGGAATACCCGCTGCCCGTCGGGTTCCAGATGGGGTTTAGCGCCCCGGCCGGGGTGTATTGATAAACTTTGTCGGCGTCAGAAAAATAAAGGTTCCCCGGCCCGTCGATGGCCATCCCCGTTAGGTCAAAAAACGGTCCTTGCGCATACGCGAGGACCGTGCTGATGCTGCCGCTCCCCGCGTTCCATTCGCACACCGCCAGCGTGTTCGACGTGGAATCCGAGCCAATGCCAAAATAGACATCCCCCGCGCCATCCACCGCCAGCCCCCCCGTAAGCATCGGGGCCAGCGGCCCCACCAGCGTGCTCACATTGCCGCTGACCGGATTGAACTCCTGAATGCTCGCCGTGTCCAGGCCGGCCGAATCCCCCCAGTTAAATTGGTACCCCGGAACCCCCGTGTAATTGAGCAGGTCATGTTCGCTGGCAATGTAGAGGTTCCCCGCGTTGTTCAGCGCCAGCCCCACCGCGTCCACGTCCGGCACCACGATGGAGAACGCCGCCGGAATGTAATTCTTCCCCGCCTGGCTGACGCTGATGAGCCGCCCGCCAATCGTCAGCGTGCCGGTTCGCGGCGCACCCGGGTTCGCATCATAATGAAACTGCACCGTCCGGCTGCCGTTGCCGCTGGTCATGCTCGGGTCGAGGTGCAGCCACGACACGGAGGAACTGGCTGTCCACACCGAGTTCGCCGGCGTGGTCACCACGCGTTCGGTACTCGCGTTGGCCCCTGCCTCCAAGACGATGGCATCGCTCCCCACTTGCACTGGCAGTTGCGCCACCACCAAGTTGACCGCCTGCGGCGAGTAGTTGTGTTGCCAGACCGCCCCGGCCGGCAGGTTCTCAAACGTGAAGGCCCCCGTTTTGGAGCCGTACGTGACCAGCGGAAAAGTGTCACCTACGGCCGCTGGCACATAACCTGCGTTCAAATGAGCCGTCAGGTTGCCCGCCAGCGCCGCCGCGCCGGACAGTTCGAGCGAACCAAAACTCGTCAAACTGTTCAGCCCGAAATCCAGCGTGCTGCCGGCGGTAAACGATTCTCCACCCAGGCAGCTAACCGCGCCATTCTCCACATCCAGCGTGCCCGTGTTGTCCAGATAGGTGCCAATCGTTGTCGTGCCGCCGACCCCGCTCTTGGTCAGCGTCCCCCAGTTGTGGAAAATTTCGTAGCCGGTATCGAAATAATTTAACAGGTAGGCCGTGCAATAGATGTTCCATTGCGCGCCGGCTGCGTTCCAAATGGCACCGTCGTAACTCGCCGTGTTGTTGTTGAATAGTTGGATGTTTCCGCCCTGCCAGTTCACCGTCCCGTTGTTCGTCAGCGGGCCTTCCAGATCAACTGTTCCGGGGCCTTCAAAATTCAGCACGCCGTTGGGGGTGACCGTCAGG
The DNA here is from genome assembly GCA_903936645.1 of uncultured Verrucomicrobia subdivision 3 bacterium. GTDB lineage: Bacteria > Verrucomicrobiota > Verrucomicrobiia > Limisphaerales > UBA11358 > UBA11358. The sequence goes on along the minus strand of CAIZWI010000066.1, from coordinate 370 downwards.
GAGCCGCCGCCCGTTAGCGTGCCCCCGGCCAGGTAAAGGGAACTGTTGACCGTCTCGTTGCCGTTGAGTGTGCAATTGGTCAGAGTCGCGCTGCCCGTCACATTGCTCAGGCCGCTGATCGTCACCCCGCTGGCCACCAGCCCCGGCGTGCTGCCGTTGACCACCACCGTGCCCCCAACGATTTGCACATTGCCCTCGAAATCGGGCGCGCCGCTCCAGTACACCGTCCCGCCCGTGAAATAAATTGCCGTTGCCGCCGCCGTCGCCAGATACCTGCCCGCCAGGTTGCCACCATCAGCGAATTGGATAACCCCCTTCTGCGCCGTTACCGTGCCCCCCGTGTTGTCCAGATAGGTGCCAATCGTTGTCG
>CAIZWI010000065.1 GCA_903936645.1 uncultured Verrucomicrobia subdivision 3 bacterium | reverse complement strand
TAGGGCCGTTGAGGAGGTCGGCTTGGGAACGATGCTTTTGTAAAGGGAAACCCGGCCGAACGGTTCTGCAGCACGTGTGTCGCGCTGCATCAAAATGGGTGACAGACGTTAAGGCAAAACGAGTGAAAAGCGGTTGGTTCGATTGGAAAACGTGATAAACTAGTGGTTTAAACAGTTTTAAAGGCGGGATTTGCGGCCGGAAAATATTTTCAATTATTTTGGACCCTGGACAGCGGATGTCCAGGGTCCCCTGCGAGGATGGAGTCGTCATTAATCAATGGATGAATGAATTAATGAAGCAAACAAACGCATTAACGAATTAACACCTTAACCAATTATGACGAACAACCAACAACTCGAACTGGGCTTTAACAGCATTCAACGCCGTCCGACGGCCGGGCATCCCGATGACCGGCAGGTCCGGGCGGCCTGGTGGTTTGGCCAGATGCGCCGGATCGTGGCCGGGGCGGTGGACTGGCAGGCGACCAGCCGTCCGGGCAGCCAGACGACGTGGCACAAACATGGCCGCACGAAGTAAGGGCGGCGTGAGGTATTCAAGGCGCCGGTGGGTATCCGGCGCGGATGAATTCGCGAATCACAGAAATCTCGGCCGCGCCGGCGATGGTGTGGTCCTTGACAAATTCCTGCCAGGTTACCGAGATGCCGGCGGCCTGGAGGAGGGGGATTTGCAGGCGGACCTTGGCGATGGGGATGAGGGGATCCTGGGTGCCGTGGGTCATGAGCACGCGTTGTTGCCGTCCCGCCGGCGGGAGCTCGCGGATTAATTTCTCGGGGTCGAGCACCCAGCCGCTGATGCCAATCAAGCCCGCCAGCTTATGAGGATAACTGAGCCCGACTTCGAGGGTCATGAGGCAGCCTTGGGAAAAGCCGCACAGGGTGATTTGTTCGGGCGGGAAGCCCCGGGCCGCCACATCTTCCAGCAAGGCAACGAGCAGTTTCCGGCTGCGTTCCACGCCCGGGGCGGGTTGGTTCAGATCAAACCAGGAAAAGCCGCCGTAATAATCGTCGGGGGCATTGACGAGCAGGTAATTCATGGCGGGCAGGCGCAGGGCGGCGGGCAGCCAGCGGAAGCCTTCGAGACTGTCGCCCAAGCCGTGGAGCATGATCAGGAGCCGTCGGGAGTTCGGCTCGGTGGCCGGGATGAGTTCGGAATATAGCATAAAGAGCGCGCTTATTGTTTGGTGCCGGTGGTGTCGGATTTCAGGGCAGCGGACTGGGCTTCGGCCCAGTCCACCAGGACCTTGCGCTGGGCATCGGTGAGCACGGCATCGCGGTGGATGGCGGTGTATTTTTTGGGCGGCATTTCGGCGCTGTCCACGACGTCGCTGATATTGCCAAATTTACGGGCGGCCCGGGCGGGGTCGGTGACGGGCCAGTCGGAGAAATTGAGTTTGGCGCGGCCTTCCTGGACGTCGTGGGCCACGAGCCAGGCCATGGGGGCGACCCGGCTGTACCACGGCCAGCGGGTTTCGTGCGAATGACAATCGGTGCAGGCGGTGCGCAGGAGGGTGGCCACTTCCGGCGGGGGGGGGCGGACGGCAAACAGATCGTGGCCCGCCACCACGGGAGGGTTGGTGCGGTCCGGGTTGGCGAGTTGGGCCAGGGCAAACACCGCCAGGGCGGCGAGGAACAGCCATTGCAATTTTTTCTTCATAAGCGATTCCGGTGCAGGCGCAGCCTCACCGGTGCCAGAAAGTACCAGAGGGCGGGCGGGATGGAAAACTGGATTATTGCCCCAATCCATCGGCCAGCTTGTCCGGCGCGGTTGGCCATTTGGCGAATACTGTTAGAGCCTCCGGGTGGCGTCGGGAAGAATTCCCCCGGAATGAGCGAGGTTGACGCTGCGGGGCTCGTTCGCCCGGGCCGGGGGGCCGGGGGCGCTGGTGCCGCGGTGCAACGGCTTGCATTTCGACTGCTGGGATATGGCTAAGCCGGGGTGAGTTTCTCGATGGCCAGCTGTTTGACGCCGCCGAGGAGCAGGCGGAGGCTGTTCATCACCACGATTACTGTGCTGCCTTCATGGCCGACCACGCCGATGGTGAGGGGGATTTTGCCAGCGAGGGCGAAGCTCACGAGCACCACCACGGTGCCCAGGGAGATGAAGAGATTCTGGCGGATCACGCGCCGTGCCCGCTGACTCAGGTTGTAGGCGGCCAGAAAGTTTTCCAGCCGGTCGTGCATCAACACCACGTCGGCTTGTTCCAGGGCGGCATCGGAACCCCGGGCCCCCATGGCGACGCCGATGTGGGCGGCGGCGAGGCTGGGGGCGTCGTTCACGCCATCGCCAATCATGGCGACGTGCCGGCCGCCCTGGCTTAATTCACGGATGGCGGCGACTTTCTGCTCGGGCTTGAGCTCGGCGCGCACTTCATCGAGATTGATCTGGGCATTGAGGTGGTCGGCAGTGGCCTGGCGGTCGCCGGTGAGGACCACACTGCGCAAGCCCTCCTGGCGCAAGGCCGCAATCACGGCGCCGGCCTCGGGGCGCACGTCATCCCGCAATATAATGCGGCCGAGCAAATCTCCGGCCTCGATCCACACCTCGGAGCAGCCGGCTTCGGTGGCGGGGACTTGGGCCAGAAATATTTGATGACCGCCCTCGGTGGCGAGCCATTCGCGCCGGCCCAGCCGGTAGTCCTGTCCCTGGCGCCAGGCGCGCAGCCCCAGGCCGGTGACGGATTCAAATTTGTCAAAGGGCAGCTCGGTCAGTTGGTGTTGTTTGCCGTGGCGGGTAATGGCGCGGGCCAGGGGATGGGTGGATAATTTTTCGAGCGAATAGGCCAGCCGGGCGATTTCGGCCTCCCGGCCGGCCGGGAAGCTTTCAATCTTTTCCACGCGCAATTCGCCGGTGGTGAGGGTGCCCGTTTTGTCCAGGGCCACGATATTCACCTCGGCCAGTTTTTCCACCGCCGCCCCGCCCCGGAAGAGAATGCCATGGCGGGCGCCCCAGGCGATGGCGGCGAGCACGGCGGAGGGAATGGACAAGACCAGCGCGCAGGGCGACGAAACCACCAGCAGGGTCATGGTGCGATAAAAGGCGGTCTGGGATTCATTGACGGCCTTAAACGGGGCATAATGAAAACCCAGCCACCACACAAAAAACATCAGGAGGGAGAGGCCCAGCACCCCATAGGTGTAGAAGGTGCTGAATTTGTCGGCAAATTGTTGGGACGGGGCTTTTTGGTGCTGCGCCTCTTTAATCAGCGTGATGATCTTTTGCAGCGAACTTTCGGCGGCGGCCCGGGTCACGACGATTTCCACCGCGCCCCACAGATTGATGGTGCCAGCGAGCGCGCCATCGCCGACGGCTTTTTCCACCGGGGTGGCTTCACCGGTCAGATTGGATTCATCCGCGGCTGTGGTGCCTTGGACGATTTCGCCATCGACGGGAAACTGGGCCCCGGGTTTGATGAGGAGGCGCTGACCGGGGCGGATTTGTTCCACCGGCACTTCGCGTTCCTGCGTACCCTCGAGGACCACGGCGGTTTTGGGGGCTTCACGAAAGAGCGAACGGATTTCCTTTTGGGTGCGGCCCAGGGCGTAATGTTCCAAGGCGCCGGAGAACGAAAATAGAAACAACAGGGTGGCCCCTTCGGCCCAGGCACCGATGCAGGCACTCCCGGCGGCGACGGCCAGCATGAGAAAATGGACATCCAGCGCGCGTTTTTGGAGTCGTTCCCAAACTTCTTCGGCCGGAAAAAAGCCGCCCGCCAGATAACTCAGGACGTACAGGGCCACGCCCCAGGTGCCGCCGACGAAATAACCGGACAGCCCGAGCGCGCCGCAGAGCAGGGCGGCGACGAGTTGGGCTCGCCATTCATCCACATCGTGGTCGTGTTCGGGCAGTTCGATATCGCGGGGCACGATTTTAGGAAAGGGAATGTCGCGCCAGCGCCAGAATTTGGGGGCGGTGGGGCAGGTCACGCGGGCGATGGTGGTGCTGTCGCCCTCCCGGCGGATGGAGATTTTATCGGGGGTGACGGCGCCCAGGGGATGTGCGCAACCGAAGCAGTCACCGCCGCCTTTTAACAGGGAGCAGGCGTGGACATTTTCGGCCCGGCTGGCGGCCTGCAATTTGTCCGTGAGCCGCTGGGTGAGCCGCTCCACGTTGGCGGTGCCCAAGGTGGCCACGGAAATTTTCTGCCGCGCCGGATCGATGGTGACGGCCTCGAGCCCGGGTTCTTCCGCCAGGGAATCCACGACGGAGCGGGCGAAGCAACCCGTTTTTAAAGGGTCGAGCGTGGTCGCGGGCGCCGGGGCGGCTGGTTTTGGTGGCACACTCATTCAGTTCATCACTATCACATTTATTGGTGAGCGGCCACGCAAAATTTGGTCAAAACCGACCTGGCAATGGCGCTCAGCCGGGCTGGCAACCGGCAGTTGCCACCTTTTAAATAATTTCTAGACGCAGCGTACAGTAATTATTTGACGCCGATGAAAGGCCGGTCTAAGTTGCCAGCATTAAGGTGTAAATCGCATGGCAACAAATGAGTCAAAACTCGCTGGAGGTGGGACTGGCGTTGGGCCCTGGCCGGATTCGGTGGCGCCGGGAGACGTCACGACTGTCCTGGCGCGGCATTTGCTGGTCGATGGCTTTAAATTGTTGTTTGATGTGGCGCAAAGCCAGGGTTCGCATTTGGTGGACGCGGCATCGGGGCGAACGTTTATCGATCTCTACGGATTTTATGCCTCGCAACCGGTGGGCTACAACCATCCCTGGTTCCGGCGTGCGGAAGTGCAGGCGGATTTGCTGGCGGCGGCCCAGGTGAAAGTGGCGAATGCGGATGTGTACACGGTGCAATTTGCCCGGTTCATGGAGACCTTCGCCCGCGTGATGGGCTGGCCGCCCCTGGCGCGCTACTTTTTTATCGAGGGCGGGGGGCTGGCCGTGGAGAATGCGCTCAAGGCGGCGATGGATTGGAAAGTCCGGAAGAACCTGGCCGCGGGCCGGGGCGAGCGGGGGACGGAAATCATTCACTTTCAACGGGCGTTTCATGGGCGCACCGGGTATACGCTGAGCCTGACGAACACCGACCCGCGCAAAATCGCATATTTTCCGAAATTTCCCTGGCCGCGCATCAGCACGCCGATGCTGGATTTTTCGCTGCCACCGGACCGGCGCGAGGCGGACGTGGTCGCGCGCGAACGGCTGGCGGAGCAGGAGCTCAACGCGGTGTTCGCGGCCAGGGCGGTGGACATTGCGGCAATTATCATCGAACCCATTCAGGGCGAGGGGGGGGACAATCATTTTCGGCCGGAATTTTTGCAATTGCTGCGCCGGTTGTGTGATGATAATGATTGTTTGCTGATATTCGATGAAGTCCAGTCAGGCATGGGGATCACCGGCCGGAGATGGGCGGGGGAGCATGCCGGGGTGCAGCCGGACTTGCTGGCCTTTGGCAAAAAGGCCCAGGTCTGCGGGGTGATCGCGGGGCCGCGGCTGGATGAGGTGGCGGATAATTGCTTCCGCCTGCCGAGCCGGATTAGCTCCACGTGGGGCGGCAATTTTACGGATTTTGTGCGGTCCACCCATTACCTCAGCATCATCGAGGCGGAGGGCCTGGTGAGCCGGGCCCGGAGCCAGGGGGCGCTATTGCTGGCGGGTTTGCACGCCCTGGCCGCGCACCATCCCGTGGTGACGGCCGCGCGGGGATGCGGTTTGATGCTGGCCTTTGACCTGCCGGACACGGCGCGGCGGGATCAGTTTTGGAAAGGGTGTTATGAACTGGGCCTGCTGGTGATTCGGTCGGGCGAACGGTCCATCCGTTTGCGGCCTGTGCTGGATGTGACGGAGGACATCATTGCCGAGGCCTTAGTCATCATGGAGCACGCCTGTGGTAAACTGTCGGTTTAAGCCAAATTCACACTATGCCAAAAACCACTGCCCCAGCCGCCGCCCAACCCAAAGCATCCGTCCGTGACCTGCTTGCATCGTTGGGGATCCGGGCGGTTAACGCCGGGGTCTTTGATGGGGAATGGAGCGGGAGCGGCCAGCGGCTGGCGAGTTACTCGCCGATTGACGGGCGGTTGCTGGCGGAAGTGCGCACGGCCACGCCGGCGGAGTATGAGCGGGCCTTGCAACGGGCGAGCGCGGCGTTTCACCACTGGCGCACGGTGCCCGCCCCGCGGCGCGGTGAGGTGATCCGGCAGTTGGGCAACGCCTTGCGCGCGGTGAAGGGGGAATTGGGGAGGCTGGTGACGCTGGAGGCCGGGAAAATTCTCGCGGAAGGGCAGGGCGAGGTGCAGGAGATGATTGATATCTGCGACTTTGCGACGGGGTTGTCCCGCCAGCTCTACGGCCTGACCATTGCCTCGGAACGGCCGGAACACCGGATGATGGAGCAGTGGCATCCCCTGGGGGTGGTGGGCATTATTTCCGCGTTCAATTTCCCGGTGGCGGTCTGGGCCTGGAACGCCGCGGTGGCGGCGGTGTGCGGGGATGCCACGGTTTGGAAACCCTCGAGCCTGACGCCGCTCACGGCGATTGCCACCACGCGGATTGCCGAACGGGTATGCCGGGCCAACGGTGTGGATCCGGCATTGTTCACGTTGCTTATTGGGGACGGGGCCACGGTCGGCGAACGCTTGCTCAACGACGGCCGGCTGCCGCTGATCTCGGCGACGGGCTCGAGTAAAATGGGGGTGCGGGTGGCGGAGAAGGTGGGCCGGCGGTTTGGCCGGACGATTTTGGAATTGGGGGGGAATAACGCAGTCATCGTGGCCCCCAGCGCCAGTCTGGATTTGGCTGAGCGCGCCATTTTATTCGGGGCGGTGGGCACGGCCGGGCAGCGCTGCACCTCCACGCGCCGTCTGATCGTCCATGAATCCGTGCGGGACGCGCTGGTGCAGCGTTTAACGGCGGCCTACGCGCAGGTGGCCATTGGCGACCCGGCCCGGCCGCGGACCTTGATGGGTCCGTTGATCAATGCGGCGAGTGTGGCAGACATGCAGGCGGCCCTGGCGGAGGCGCGGGCGCAGGGGGCGCAGGTGTTGTACGGCGGGGAACCGCTGGGCGGGGCAAAATATCCGGGGGGTTGTTATGTGCGGCCGGCCATTGTGGCGGCGCCCCATGACCTGAAAATTGTGCACACGGAAACCTTTGCGCCCATATTGTATGTCATGAGCTATCGGGACTTTGCCGAGGCATTGGCCTGGCAGAATGAGGTGCCCCAGGGTTTGAGCTCGGCCCTGTTCACCACGGACGTGCGGGAAGCCGAGCTGTTCTTATCGGTGGGCGGCAGCGATTGCGGCATTGCCAATGTGAATCTGGGCACCAGCGGCGCGGAAATCGGCGGCGCGTTTGGCGGGGAAAAGGAAACCGGCGGCGGTCGCGAGAGTGGCAGTGACGCCTGGAAAGCCTATATGCGCCGGCAAACGGCCACGATCAATTACGGTGCGGGCCTGCCCTTGTCCCAAGGCATTCAATTTGGTTCCTAATACTTTCATTATCCGACCATGTCGCCCCTGTATACCATGAGCAAACCCACGGCCACCCCCCCCACCTTTGACTGGCCCCTCGCCTACGACGGGGAGAAGCTGCTGCGCCAGCGGCTGACCACGTTTCTGGCCCACAACAGTTTTGCCGCGGCGCTGGCCAGCCGCATGCAAGCGGGGACGGGCACGGATTTTTTTGAATGGGTGGACCACATGGTGCTCTCGCCGGACGATGAAACGGCGCTGGTGCGCGCCGGTTTTGTGGCCGATCCATTCCTGACCGGTCCGCGCGGCGAAACGGTCCTGGAACATCCGCGCGCCACGCTGCCCCGGGTCTTGCTGCGCCGGGGGCGGACGAATCCCGCCGTGGTGGCGATCAAGCCGGAATTCGTGGCGGATTTCATTGCGGCCAACCATTTGAACGTGACCGCCGAGGGCGAACCCCGTTCGCGTTATCGCCGGGCGCTGATTTCCGCCGAGAACGGGGCGACCCTGGAGGCCGTGGAGCGCCGGGCGTATCGGGGTTTTATCACGGCCAAGTTAAAAGCCGGCGAGCTGGCGGCCATGGCCCGCACCGCGGAATTGTTCCATACGCGGCCCCGGTATTTTGCGGAGGACGCGGATGGCTTTGCCGAGGCCCGGCGGCGGCTGCGCCAGGCGCTCAAACTCGTGGGGCGGGACGTGGCCGGCCAGCTCTTTTTTGAGGCGGAACGGGCCTATTGGGAAAAGCGGAACCGGGCGGCGCGATTGCAGAAGTTTCGGCAGGACCAGTTGGGTTTGGGCTGGGGCAACCACGACCACCACACCTTCCGCTGCTCCCGCGCCTGGTTTGCCGAACTCATTGAGTTTTTGGACCAACTGGGATTTGTGAAGCGGGAACGTTTTTATGCGGGGGCGGAGGCGGGCTGGGGCGCGCAAGTATCCGAGCAACCGGTCACGGGGATTGTGATTTTTGCCGATGTGGATTTGATGCCGGAGGACACCACCCTGGATTTTTCCACCCGCCAGTTACCCCCCGCGAGCCAACTCCGCACGGTGGGGTTGTGGACGGGGCTGCACGGCGAGAGCTTTTTGCAGGCGGGCATGCATCATCTGGAGGCGCGCTTTGATTTTAATTCCCTGCGCGACCAGTTGCAGCAACAAGGGGTGAACTTGATGAAGCCCTTCTCGGATTTTGAATTTCTCCGGCAGGCCTTCACCGAGGGCGAGCGCTGGGCGGTGCATCCGGAGCGGGCGGAGCGGCTGGCGGCGGCCGGCTTGATTACGCGGGAGCAGTGCGAGCAATTTATCCGGGAAGGGGCGATTGGCAGTCATTTGGAAAATTTGCAGCGCCATGGCGGTTTCAAGGGCTTTAACCAAAAGGCGGTCAGTGCGATTATTGCGGCAACGGATCCGCGCAAACAGGCCGCAGCGACCCACTAATTTCGGTCGCGCACGGCCAGGCGGGGTCTCGCGGAAGGGCGGTTGCTGTCAAGGCCAGGCCCTTAAATAATTTAAAATATATTCCTTGAGTAATTGGTGGTTTCGGGCGAAATATAAGCCATTGAACACGGACGTTAAGTCCGGTTGATCTTTGAGCAACATAACAATTTCCCTGCCCTGTTCGTGATTCGTACAATCCTTGAACCGTAGATTAAACGATCACCGGAGCCGATTTAGGTTGTGGCCGACATGCCTTTGCTGGAAGTCGAAAGCAGCCGGAGAGGTTCCACATGTTACTATAACATGTTCAAAGGTTTAGTCGCACACGGCAATGGTGGGGTCTCTTTAAAGCCGGCGGCCGCCGGCACCAGCCCTCCGTCAGGAGGGCTTTTTTCTTTTGGGCAATGGCACTCGCAGTGCTAGGCTGGTGGCATGGCGCGAGATGATTTGTTTGCGGCTCCGGTGGCCGCCCAGCCGGCCGAGGCCCCCGCCGGGGAAAACCGCCGGCATGCCCCTCTGGCCGCGCGCATGCGGCCGCGCAATCTGGCGGAATACGCGGGCCAGCAGCACATCCTGGGGGCGGGCCAGTTACTGCGCCGGGCGATTGAGGCGGATCGCATTGAGTCGCTGTTGTTTTACGGACCGCCGGGGACCGGGAAAACGTCCCTGGCCCAGATCATCGCCCGGCAAACCCAGTGTAAATTCGAACGGCTGAGCGGGGTGGAGTCCAATGTGGCGGACATGCGGCGCGTGCTGGCGGGCGCGCACAACCGGCTGGAGAACACCGGGGCGCGCACGATTCTGTTCATTGACGAAATTCACCGGTTCAACAAAGCCCAGCAGGATGTGCTGCTGCCGGATGTGGAGAGCGGGGTGATCCGGCTCATTGGGGCGACCACGCACAATCCGTTTTTCTTCGTCAACGCCCCGCTGGTTTCCCGCTCGCAGATTTTCGAACTGCGGCCGCTGGGCGAGGCGGATTTGCTGGCACTGTTGCAGCGGGCGCTGGCGGATGCGGAACGGGGTTTGGGCTACTTAAAAATCACGGTCCACGAGCCGGCCTTGCGGCATCTGGCCCGGCTGGCGGATGGTGATGCCCGCAAGGCCTTGAATTCGCTGGAGATCGCCGCACTCACGACCCCCCCGGGGGCGGATGGCGTGGTGGTGGTGGACCTGGCCACGGCGGAACAGAGCATCCAGAAAAAAGCGGTGGTGTACGATGGCGATGGCGATGCGCATTACGACACCATTTCCGCCTTCATCAAGTCCATGCGCGGGAGTGATCCGGACGCAGCGCTCTACTGGCTGGCCAAAATGATTCACGCGGGGGAAGATCCCCGCTTCATCACGCGGCGCATCCTGATTTGTGCGGCGGAGGATGTGGGGCTGGCCGATCCGATGGCGCTGGTGCTGGCGGTGGCGGCGCACCAAACCGCGGAATTCACCGGCTGGCCCGAGGCGCGCATTCCGATCGCCGAGGCGGCGATTTACATTGCCACCGCCAATAAAAGCAACAGCGTCATCAAGGCGATTGACGCGGCCCTGGCGGATGTGAAGTCCGGCCGCACCCTGGCGGTGCCGGAGCACTTGCGCGACGGCCATTATGCGGGGGCGGAACGGCTGGGGCACGGGCAGGGGTACCAATACGCCCACGAGGGGGCGGGCCATTTTGTGGCGCAGGATTATCTGGGGGCGAACAAGCGTTATTACGAACCCACCACGCAAGGCGTGGAGAAGAAACTCAAGGAACGCCTGGAACACTGGCGGGCGGAATTTGCCAAGGCGCGGGAGGGCCGCACAGCGTGACGGTGGCCGAGGCCAAAGCGGAACTCCGGCGCACGATGCGGTTGCGGTTGAAAGGGATGGCCCCCGCCGACCGCGCGACCGCCTCGGCCCGCATTGGTGAGCAGGTTCGGGCCGCCGGCTTCTGGCGGGCGGCCAGGACGGTGCTGTGCTATGCCCCCATGCTGGAGGAGGTGGATGTTTGGCCCCTGCTGGCGGTGGCACTAGGGCAGGGGAAGCGGGTGGCCCTGCCCAGGTTTACCGCCCAAGTCCGCAGTTATGTGGCGGCGCAGGTGCAAGACTTGGAACGCGATGTGGTCGCCGGGGAATTTGGCATTCGCGAACCCGCTGCGCATTGCCCAGAATTGGAGCTGGCGGACGTGGATATGATGCTGGTACCGGGCCTGGCGTTTGATGCCACCGGCCGGCGCCTTGGCCGGGGCAAAGGATTTTACGACCGGTGGCTGGCGGGGTTTCCGGGCATGACGTGTGGCGTGGCGCTGGCCGAGCAGATGGTGGCGGAAATCCCGGTGTCCGGACACGATATACCGATGCGTTGCGTGGTGACCCCGGCCGGGGTGGTCTGGCCGGAGCCCCATTAGGGAAATCAAACCTGGATGGGCAGGATGAGCATGGGCCGGCCAAATTGGTACAACCGGCGCTGGAGTTCGAACACGGTGTGGTTGTGCAGCCAGCGGGTCAGGAGGCTGTCATCCTTGAACACGAGCTGGCCGGCAAAAAAGGTGCAATTGGGAAAGCGGGCGGCCACACCCTCGCATAATTGGGCGGCTTCATCCACGATGTCGGTGCCCAGGCCGGCCACGGCCTCCGCATAGAAGCCGCGCTGGCGCATGTAACTCACAAAACGTTCCACCTCGCGCTGGGAATGTTCCCGGAGGTTTTCCACCTCGGCGGCACCCTTGAAGTTGCCGGCATCGAGCACGCCCACCTGCACAAACACAAAGTTTTGGTAGACCCGCGGAAACATGCGGATGACGGCCAGCAAGGTGTGCAGGCCGAGGCCATTGAAACCATTGACGAGAAAAACGGCGGTGCGCGCGCCATTTTGGCAGGCGGGCACGTGGACGGGGCCGGCGGGCTTGGCCTCGTCAATGGTGGCGGCGGCCACGAGTTCATTCAGCCGCTGCAATTGCACCTGCGTCTGGCGATAATGGCTCTTTACCCAAAAGGCAATGGCGATCAACAGCCCGGTGGCAAAGAGGGTGATCCAGCCGCCATCAAAGAACTTCACCACGCACAGGGAAATGAGAATGCCACCAGTCAGGAGCAGGCCAAAGCCATTGATGCACAGTTTGCGTTTCCACTTGGGTTCGCGCGCCCGGTCCAGCCACCAGTGCCGGACCATGCCCAGTTGGGAGAGCGTGAAGGTGATGAACACGTTGATGCTGTAGAGCACCACGATGGTGTCCACCGAGGACCGGGTAAAAAAGACCACCGCCAGGGCCGCCACACCCATCATGATCACGCCATTCTGCGTCACCAGGCGGTCGCTCAGGGTGGCGAAGCGCGTGGGCATCCACCGGTCCACCGCCATGTTGGCCAGCACCCGGGGACCGCCAAAGAAACCGGTTTGCGCCGCGATGAAGAGCAGCACCGCCGAGGAGGCCAGGGCGGTGTAAATGAAGGCATGGGCCACGGGCGACGGCCAGGTGAGCGTCATTTGCTCAAACAACACGGCGTTCAAGGTCTTGCCCTCCTCATGTTTGACGTGATAGAGCAAATAGGCCAGCAGCAAGCCGCCCACCACCACGGCCAATGAGGTGCCCATGTAGATCATCGTCCGTTTACCGGTGCGGACACGGGGTTCGCGCAGGACATTCAGGCCGTTGCTGACGGCTTCGATGCCCGTGTAGGTGCCGGCCCCGAGGCTGTAGGCCCGGAGAATCACGAGCAACACGCCCCAGATGCCCAGTTGGGAGGTCGCGGTTTGCACATCCGTCGTGACGCCCCGGGCGATGTCGGGCATGTCCCCAATATGGGCGCTGAGCGCATAAATAATGGCGAAGGCATGGGAGGCGACAAACAGGGCAAAGATCGGCACCCACAGCATCACCGATTCCTTCACCCCGCGTAAATTCAGCAGGGTGAGAAAAATGACACCCCAGAGCGAGATGAGCAGTTTGTAATGCACCCAGGCCACGGGCAGCATGCTGAACAGCGCATCCGAGCCGCTCGCCACGCTGATGGCAATGGTCAGCACATAGTCCCCGATCAGGGCGCAACCCGAGACCACCCCCACGGTGGGCGAGAGTAGTTTGCTGGCCACAAGATAGCCCCCACCACCGGAAGGAAAGGCCTCAATGATCTGGGAGTAACTGGCGCAAATGACCACAATCGTCAGGATGGAAGCCAGGGCCACGAACAGACTAAGATAGGTGTGCGCGCCCAGCGCCAGGAAGGCGGATTCCGGACCGTAGCAGGAGGAGGAAAGCCCGTCCGCGCCCAAGCCCACCCAGGCCAGCAGGGCAATTAACGTAGTGTTGTCGTACAGCCGTTCATCGGAAATGTTCCGCGCCCGGCCAATCACCAGATTTTTTACCAGCAAAAAACACTCGCGCACTTTCATAGTTCCTGCCCAACCTTCCCGGCTGGCGCGGCATGCGGCCACACGGGATTTCGGCGATATTAGTCAGGAGCCCGCTGAATTACGAGAAATCCTTTGCCAATTGCCCGGCGAGCAGTTCTATTGGTTGTGCCAATGCACTAATATGATGCCCATGCGAATTTATCTGGCCCTGCTGATATTGCTGCCCGGACTGCTCCGGGCCCAAAATGCCGCCTACTTCCCGGCCTGGGCCACGCCGCCGGAACCTGCCCGGGAATTTCGCGGGGCCTGGCTGGTGACGGTGGCCAACAAGGACTGGCCCTCCCGCCCGGGCCTGCCGGTGCCGCAGCAAAAGGCGGAGCTGGTGGCCCTGCTGGACCGGGCCGTGCAACTCAAGCTGAACGCCATTATTTTCCAAGTGCGGCCTTCCTCGGATGCCTTTTATGCCTCCAGCCTCGAGCCGTGGTCGGAATATTTGATGGGGCACATGGGGCAGGGGCCCATGCCCCCGTATGATCCCCTGGCGTTCGTGGTGGCCGAGGCGCACGCGCGGGGATTGGAATTGCACGCCTGGTTCAACCCATTTCGCGCCCAGCATGCCCTCGCCAAGTCGCCGCCCTCACCGACGCATTTTGCCCGCACCCATCCCGAACTGGTCCGTAAATACGGGGAGGAACTCGACCTGGACCCCGGCGAACCCGCCGTGCGGGCGCATGTGTTGCAAGTGGTTATGGATGTGGTCAACCGCTACGACGTCGATGGCGTGCAGTTTGATGACTACTTTTATCCCTACCCCCTCAAGGATGCGCAAAAGCACGATATTGATTTTCCCGACCTGGCCACCTGGCAAAAATATGGGGCGGCGAGCGGGCTCAACCGGGCGGACTGGCGGCGGCAGAACATCAATAACTTTGTCCAGAGCGTTTACACCAGCATCAAGGCCGCCAAGCCCTGGGTGAAATTTGGCATCAGCCCCTTTGGCATCTGGCGGCCCATGAATCCACCATCCGTCCGGGGCTTTGACGCCTATGCGGAGATCTACGCCGACTCGCGCCGCTGGCTGGCCAGTGGCTGGGTGGATTATCTTTCACCGCAATTATATTGGTCCGTCGCCTCGCCGCAGCAGAGTTTTCCGGCCTTGCTTCAATGGTGGCAGGGGCAGAATGTCCTGAACCGGCATGTATGGCCGGGCCTGGCGGACTATGAAATCGGGGGTAAATTTGCGGCCAATGAAATTGCCCGGCAAATCGCCATCAGCCGGCAACAAGCGGCGCATGGGATGATTCACTTTCGTTTGGGAAGTTTGAGCACCAACCAGATCCTGAGTGAAACCTTGCGCTCGGCTTATGAGGAACCCGCCCTCGTGCCCGCCTCGCCCTGGCTGGATGCCCTGCCACCGGGCAAACCGGTGCTGCAACTCAATGCGCAGGCGGGGGGAAGCCGGTTAACCTGGCAGCCGGGCTACCTGGCCAACGGCCAGGGCAAACCCGTGCGCAATTGGGTATTACAAACACGAACCAAGGGGATCTGGCAGCTCAAAATCATTCCCGGCAGCCAGACTGCGTGGTTTTTTAGCACGTCCGTCCCCGACCTGCTGGTGGTGCGGGCCATGGACCGGGTGGGGAATCTGAGCGCGCCGGCCAGCCTGGCGCGCATCAACCGCACGCCCGCGATACCGGGGCACCGCCCGATTTAGGAGCTGCGGTCGAGGTGGGCGGTTGGGGCTGGCGGTTGCCCCCGTTCTTTCGGCACGCCACGGGGCAGAAATCAATGGTTTTGGCGGGGCTGTAAGCCGAGTTCTGTCTGCCCGGAATTGCTCCCGGGGAGAGAATCATTTGTCTTAGCAGCCGATACCCGGAATCCGCGGCACTTTCGCGCCGCTGGGAGCGAGCCGCTCCAGAATTCCCTATTTGGCCTTGCACCGGACGGGGTTTTCCGTGCCGCGTTGCTTGCGCTTCGCGCGGTGCGCTCTTACCGCACCTTTTCACCCTTACCGCCCGGCTTGCGCCGGGAGGCGGTCTGATTTTCTGTGGCACTGTCCGTCAAAAAGCCTTCCAGCTTTCCGCCCGCGTGTATCCGGGGATCAAGTCCCTGGTTACGCGGCGTCCTGCCCTGTGGTGTTCGGACTTTCCTCCCCCGGTCAATGAAGCCCGGGAGCGATTCTCCGCCCCGCCAAAACCACTTATAAGTTACGCCATCCCCGGGGGCAGGGCAAGGTGGGATGCGGCTTATTAACCGGTCGCGGAGCTTGCTGCCCGGGGTAACGCCGGCGTCCGCGCCTGCGGGTTTTGGAGCGCGGCACTTCAGCCCGGCTTAACGTTGAAATCGTCGTGCCCATCTGGATTCTATGCCACCCATCGCTCCCGCTCCCCAGTCGCGGCGCGACCTTCCAGCCCTCGGAGCGCGGCGTTTACGCTGCTTCGACGTCGAAACCACCTTGCCCGATTGGATTATCAGCCAGGACCCGCTCCAAACTCTTCCAGACGTTGACAAACGTCTTTGTCGCCAGATACTTGCGGGGACTGCTGATGAAACGTTACCCACAACCGTACTGGCTGTTGCTGCTGGCAATTCTGCTCTTCGCGGAACTGGTGGTGATCACCAACGGGCAATCGTTCACCGAAGTCTTCGGTGGCTTTGCCGTGTGGACGTTCGTGCTCTTGGTGATGGCCCTGGCCTGCTTGCTGACGTTTTATTTGTGCCGCTGGCATGGTGTTCGGCGGACTTTTTTTGTATTTGGCTGCATTGCCTTGGTCGTGACCCTTTTCTACGCCGAGGAGGACGTTCGCGGCTGGCACGCCTGGTACAAATTCCAGCAGCAAGCCATGGCCGCGGGCGAGAAATTAGATTTTGCCAGTGTGATTCCCCCGCCCGTGCCCGCCAACCAGAACTTTGCCCTGAGCCCGATCGTGGTGAGTTCCTACGCTGCCCAGCTTGATACTAATGGCCGTGCCATATCTCCGCCATTAACCAATGTCGTGAATCGACTCGCCATGAATATTTATCGGAATCAGGACTGGCCGCACTCAACGACCAACGGTTACTGGCCACAGGGAACAGTTACCGACTTGAAAGCCTGGCAACATTACTTTGCCACCCCGCCTACGAATTCAGTGACCAATGAGTTTCCGGTCCCTTCCCAGCCACCATCCGCCGCCGCAGCGGTTTTATTTGGCCTGGGCAATTTCGATGCCGCCATTGAAGAATTGCGAGCCGCCGCTCAATTGCCGCAATCCCGCTTTCCCATTAATTACGACGCCCAACCGCCCTATAGTGCATTAATTCCGCATTTATCCCCGCTGAAACGCTGCTGTCAAGTATTGCAATTAAGGGCTCTGGCAGAACTTGAAACTGGCCACCCCGACCAAGCTGTGGCTGATATCCAACTGGCTTTTCGAGTGATGGATGCGACCCGATCGGAGCCGTTGCTCATTTCCCATCTGGTACGGCTGGCGCAATTTAGCCTCACTCTGCAACCCATTTTCGAGGGACTGGCTCGCCACCAGTGGTCGGCAACCCAACTGATGGCATTGGAAACCTCGCTGGCCCGGCAGGATTTTTTGGCAGATTGTCAACTGGCCCTGCGTAGTGAGCGAAACGCAGCGCTGACCACCATCGATTATCTGCGACAAAAGACAAGCGATAGCAAATTCATGACCGTGCTAATTGAACCTCCAATATTGCTTGATGATGAAAATGAGGGTGGCATCAACTGGACAGTTATTCTAGCGACGACTTGTTATGAACTCGCCCCCGCTGGTTGGTATTGGTTGAACCAGTCATTCATTGGGGAACTGTACCAGCAATGGGATTTGCGGATTTGTGACCCGGAAAAGCAATTGGTTTCCCCTGCGCTGGCAAAACAAGCCGATGAAGCACTTGAATCTGAACTCGTTTCTTGGCGCCCGTGGAATTGCTTCGCCACCTTTTTAATGCCAGCGGTAACTGCCAGCGAGATTAAATTTGCCTTTGCCCAAAACGCGGTCGACTTGGCGCGAATCGCCTGTGCCTTGGAACGTTACCGGCTTGCCAACGGCACCTACCCGGATTCGCTCTTCCAATTAAGCCCCCAATTCATCGCCGCGCTGCCACATGATCTTATCACCGGCCAGCCACTCAACTACCGGCTCACCCATGATGGCCGCTTTTTGCTTTATTCCGTCGGCTGGAACGAGGTGGATGACGGTGGCAAAGTCGGTTTGAAATCATCCGGCTATTTCGACATCAAAACCGGCGACTGGCTGTGGCAGTATCCCAAAATTTAAAAAGGTGCTTGCCTAAGGTGCCTGATGTGGGAAATCCCTACTTATTGAAGTTTTATACATGACGGAAAAAGGGCAGGTAACCGTACCCAGTGCCGTGCGGGCTCGCCGAAAACTGGGATACAAGTCCACCTTGGTGTTTTTGGAAAGCGCCAATGGTGACATGATTTTGCGACCATCCAAAGCCCTCCCGGAACTTGATCTGGTGGATCATTTACGCCGTTTCAAGGGACTGGAAATTCCCGAGCGGAAGCACCTGACGCCACCACGCGTATGAACTGTTTGCTGGATACCAATGTGGTTTCCGAACTCACCCGGGAAACCCCATCAGTGGCGGTGCTGACTTGGTTGCAGGCCCGGCGCGGGCAATGCTATCTTTCTACCATCAATGGTGCCGAATTGCGGTATGGCGTGGACAGGCTGGCCAATGGCCGGCGCAAACGCGAGTTCGACCAGGCGTTCAGGTTTTTGCTGGAAGACTATCAGGGACGATTTTATGATCTGGATGGCAATGTTGCTGCCGAATAGGGACGATACGCCGCAGAACTAGAGAAGCATTATGGCAAAGGTTGGTATCAACAATTCGACTATCGCGACACTATGCTGGCCGCGACTGCCCGCGAATATAGTTTGGGCCTGGCCACCCGCAACCCCGAGCATTTCCCTTTGTGTTCCATCGTGAAACATTCTTGTGGAACTTAAGGTTTTCAAGGGATGGCCTTTGATCCAAGGCGGTCCGATGTCCATGACCCATACAGGGCTGCCAGGATGGTTGACTGGCTTGGTTGACCGGTAATTAAGGCAGGTTTTTCCATGCCCTTCGCTGTGCCTCACCCAAATAAAAAACGGAGATGACGCACCGCGCCATCCCCGTTCGTGCCCAGTAGAAATCCCGCTCAAGGATAAACCATCCGGTAAAACACCGCGCCATTCGCCGGATTAACCGGGAAGCTGGTCGTGTGCACGGTGGTCGCGCCCGGGACATCCACCCAGTTGGTGCTCAAACCCTTGCCCAGGGCGTTGGTTTGCGCCTGCAAGCGCCAGCCCGTATGATCCGCCGGCCAGCTCAGGGTTAAGACCCCGCTGCTGACCGTGAAGGTGAGGTTGGTGGCGTTCGTGGCCACGGTGCTGGGCAGGGCCAGCACGGCGATGGTACCGTCCACGGCCAGGCGATTGGTCCAGATCACGCCGCCACCGGCAATGGCCAGGGCGCTCCCACCACTCACCGGGGCGCTAAAGAGCGCGAACTTGTCGCCCACTTTCAGGGCGGTGGCCCCGAGGTTGGTCACGGTCACCGTGCCGGTGCCGGTGTTGGCCAGGGTGCCGGTCACCCGGATGACGTCGTTCGACTGGGCAGGGGCCAGGGATTTGTTGACGCGCACGGCCACATTGCCGGCCAGGGCGAGGTTGTTGCTGACCGTCAGGGTGCCGATGGCGGCAGCGCCGCCGCCGGCGATCGTGCCGGTGGGCAGGACCGCGACCGGTCCGGAAAGCACGCCCGTGCCGGCCAGGGTGCCGTTGGTCACGGTGGTGGTGCCAGTATACGTATTGATTGCGGTCAGGTAGAGGGCATTGGTGCCGGACTTGACAAGGCCGCACACCAGGCCCTGGTCATCAATGACCCCGGAGATGGTGGTCAGCCCGGTGTTGTTCACCAGGATCTGGCGGTTGGTGCCGCCGGAATTATCCGCGCCATTCAAGAAAAGCGGGCCGGCCAGCGTCAGGTTATTGCTGCCGGTGAGGCTCAACTGCACCGAGTTGGTGGCACTGGTATAGATGATTTTATTGGCGATCACATGCGCGCCGCCACTGGCAAAGAGGGTGTTATTGCCCAAGGTGGTGTCGATAGCCACCACGCCCGTGCCCAACGGGCTCGCGGTCACGGTGCCGGGAGCCGTGGCGACTGAATCGGCGCCCACGCCGACATTGCCGCCGCTAAAAATGAAGCTGTAACCGCTGGGGCCATTACCATTGTTTAGCACGGAACTGTCATTGAACGTGTTGGCTGCGTTCAAGATGAGCGTGCCCGCGCCGCGCGCCAGCATC
Source organism: uncultured Verrucomicrobia subdivision 3 bacterium (assembly GCA_903936645.1). Lineage (GTDB taxonomy): Bacteria > Verrucomicrobiota > Verrucomicrobiia > Limisphaerales > UBA11358 > UBA11358. The sequence goes on along the minus strand of CAIZWI010000065.1, from coordinate 15,558 downwards.
CGGCCGCCGGTGCCGGAAATCAGGCTGTTGTAAACCTCGTTGCCGCTGGCATTGTAGGGTGCGAGATCCACGGTATTGCCCGCCGAGGTAAGTGAAATCTGGGCATTGTTGGTAAACGCCGCGTACAGGCGCACGCGATCGGAATTGGCGCTGTTGTTTAGATAATTCTGGATGTTCAGCACCGCGGAGGGCGAGCCATTGAGGGCCCCGGCGAGGACGAGCGCGTAAGTGCCGGCCCCGTTGTATTGGAGGGTGCTGTTGGCGGTCACATTGATATTGTTGCTGACTCCAGTGCTGCTGCCCGAGGCCGCGATGGTCTGCAATTCGCCACCCGCGAGGGTGATGACGCCGCTGCCGAGGGATTGCTGGTTGGCCGTCGCGATGGCGACAATCCCGCTGTTAATAGTGGTCCCGCCAGTATAGGTATTCACATTGCTCACGGTCAGGGTGCCCGACCCTGTCATCAGGAGCGCGGCCGGTCCGGCGAGGGCGCCGCTGCCCCAAATCACGTAAGGCTGGCTGGCGCTATCGGTCAGGAGGGTCGGATCCAGGTTGGTGCCCACCAAGGTCAAGGTGGGATAGCCCGAGGAATCATCCAGGGTGACCTTGTCGCCGGAATGGAATACCACCGGGGTCAGGGAACTGTTCACGAAATTCGGGGTGGTGGCCATGTCCCAACTGTTGTTGGGATTGCCACCGGCCCAGACGAGGTTGGCGGGAGTGCCAATGGTGAGGGCAGCCAGCGGGCTGGAGGTGGCCGTCAGGCCGCACCCGTTGGCCACGGTCACGGAATAGCCGTTGGCGGAGGTGGCCGCGTCGGCCGCCGTGGCCGGGAAAATGGTGAGGGTCGCCGTGCGGGCGCCGGACACATGTCCGCCATCCACCAGCGCCACGCCGTTTTTGTACCACTGATAATTATAGGTGCCGGCGCTGGCTGTGCCCACGGTAAACGTGGCGGCGTAGTTATTGGCCACGAGCACTGATGCCGGCTGGGTGGCGATGGCCGGCCCGGGCAAAATGGAAATGACTGCCGCCCCGCTCATGAAGGCGGTGAAGCCACTCACGACATTGCTCGCCAGGACGGTATTGGTGCCCACCACGGAAAGGGCGCCGAAACTCAGCGGGCCGTTGTTGCCGGTTTGCGGCGCCACGGCGGCATCATAAACGCCGTTGGTGTACAAATAATAGACGTTGGTGGTTACCGAGCCGTTCAAGCCCACCAGGAAGCCGTCCCCGGGGCAGCCGGCGCCTCCGCCGGTGACATTGAAGCTGGGGCCGGGGGTTCCGTAAATGCTCTTGGTCACCGCCAGTTGGTGCAGCTGCATGACGGGGTTAAAACTCGTGCCGCTGTTGCGAATCCCAATGGCCAGGCCATCAAATGAATTCGTGAGCAGATCCGTCGTGGTCACGGAACTGAGGCTGAAAAGCAGGGTGCCATTGGTGCCCGCGCCGCCGTAGAGGTTTTCCGTGATGGTCAGCACATTGACATCGGACAGCGTCAGCCGGTAATCCATGGTGTACGGGTAGGGGGTGCCATTGGTCAGCGTTACCGTGGAAGGCACGGCGCTTCCCACCAAAATTCCCGCCGGGTTGTTATACGCCCCGCCGCCCAGATTGTTGCCAATCAAATCCTGGTTGGCGGAAACGGTCAGTGCCCCATTCTGTATGGGGCGGGTGTAGGCCAGGCCGGAGCCGCCGGTGTAGGCGACGCGGGCCACATATCCCTGCCAGTTCGCGGCGTTGCCGGTGGCCACCGGCGAGCCGGCGGTGGTGTTCAAGCTCACGGCGTTGCCAGAGGTGCCCGCCGTGCCAGCGACGGGCTTGGCACCGCCGGAATTATACAAGCCGGTAAAAATGGCCGAACTGCTGCCCCCGGCCAGGAGGTTGGTGCCGGTGAACACATAGGTCAGATCGATGTAGTCGCCCACCGTGGCCAGGGCCACCGGGGTGAGGGTAAAGAGCGCCTGGCCCTCGGTAAAACCACTGGTGGTGGCCCCGGACAGGCTGAACGTCAACCCATTGCTGTTCAGGGTTTGCACCCCGGTTTTACTGGAGGAAAAGTCGTAGCTGGTGGATGAAACCGCGGGCGTGCCGCTGGGGGTGCTCACGCCGTTAAAGGTGCTGCCATTGGTGAAGGTGTCGGTGAACACGGCCGTCTGGCCCAGGACGGACAAAGGCGCGGCGCAAGCCAGCGCCAATAAACTCAATTTTTGCATAAATAAATAGTTTTGGATGGGTCGAATTAGGTTGGAATTGCAGGGTTGCCGGTCAGTGGAGTCATTATTGATCATAGGTCCCGTTGCCCACTACTTTGCCACTGGCGGAATGACCGTCGAAATAGGCATAACAACGCACGGTCTTATGCACGGGGTTGATGGCGCAACCGGCTTTGTCCATGGCGGAGCTGGCCGCCAGATCGACATCGGCCAGGGACCAGAACGATGCCAGGGAAACCCCGGCGGAGGCGATTTGGCCGAGATTCAGGGGCTCATAAGTATTTTCTTTGCCAAACGGCTGGGGCCCGGCCTCGGAACCCCCCGAACCCTTGGTGTTGCCCACGGGAAAAGCGACGTTGATCAGCAGGCCGTTGGTGGTGTTTTTCGAGGCCAGATTCAGGGCGTAAGACCCCGTGGCATTCCCGTTTTTGACGTAAGATTGGTAGTTGTCGTCGTTAGGGTTTACCAGGGTGTTGCCCTGGTTAATGCTGCCTGGGGACCAAATGCTGGTATAGGCCGGACAAATAAAGACTTTGACCACGGCATTGGAGGTGGTGCCCACACTGCGGGGATCGGCGAGTCCCAAATAGGGTTGCAAGTAGATCGGCAGGTTTTTGACGCACGGACCGGAGGGGGCGCCGTTATACACCGGGATTTGGCCATCGGTCAGGCCATAGTTCACCCCGGGTCCTGGTGGGTTCCGGGCGCCGCGGCCGGGCGGCAGGTTGTCCCGAAAATCATTAAAATACATCTGCAGAGCCAGGGAACTCTGCTTCATGTTGGACACGCAATTGATGGTGTAGGCCTTGCGCTTGGCATTGGCCAGGGCGGGCAGCAACATCGCGGCCAAAATGGCGATGATGGCGATGACCACCAGCAGTTCGATCAGGGTGAAGCCGCGGGCGGCGGGATGTTTACCAGCCGGCTGGCGTGGAGCCAGACCAGTCGGCCATTCTGGACGTGGAGACATAGTTTGCATGGGTTGCTCAAACGTTAGCATGAACCTTTTCAAAATTGGTTGTGAATTTCTGCAAAGTACTTTGAAAATTGATCCTCTTTGGTTCGCTGCCGGCTGCCTTGGTTTCAAACTGAATGCGGGTTGGATGGTGGGCAGCGAGGGGGGCGCGCCGGTGCGGCAAAACGCCACGATGCTGGGGCGATGGGTTGGAACTATCGATTTGGGACCCCCAGCTGGGGTGGGGGGGCCAGGACCCAGTAAGTGATTGAATATAAAAAGCATAAGCCGCCCGCATCCCCTGGTGGAGGCAGATAATTAAAGCTTTAAAAAGTGGAAGGCAAAATAAGATTAGCTTTTTACAAGCCTGTTGCTTGTAAACCGGGCCCCGAAGATTAACATGCTGCCATGAGCAAGCTAGCCTCTGAATTAAAGAACACCCCCAAGGGACTGGGGGGTCATCATCCGAACAACGCCGTCTTATCCAAATGGGTGGTTGAAACTGCCGCCCTGACCAAGCCCGACGCCATTTTCTGGTGTGACGGGTCCGAGGCGGAAAAGGAATATCTTACGGAACAAGCCGTTGCCCAGGGCGTGCTGGTCCAATTGAACCAGGAGAAGCTGCCTGGTTGCTACTACCACCGTTCCAATCCCAACGATGTCGCCCGGGTGGAGCAATGCACCTTTATCTGCACCGACAGCCAGGAGGATGCTGGTCCGACCAATAACTGGGCCCCGCCAGCGGAGATGTACGCCAAGCTCAAAGGCATGCTGGCCGGCGCCATGATCGGCCGCACCATGTTTGTCATTCCTTACCTCATGGGGCCACCGGGATCACCCATGACCAAGGTGGGGGTGGAGATTACTGATTCGATCTACGTTGTGCTCAACATGCGCATCATGGCCCGGATCGGCAAAGTGGCCCTGGATCAACTGGGGGCCAGCGATGAATTTAACCGGGGGGTTCACTCCATGCTCGATTTGAATCCGGACCGCCGGTTCATCGTGCATTTTCCCAAGGACAACACCATTATTTCCGTTGGTTCCGGTTACGGTGGCAATGTTTTGCTGGGCAAAAAGTGCCTGGCGTTGCGCATTGGCAGCTACCTGGGCCGCGATCAGGGCTGGATGGCCGAGCACATGCTCCTGCTGGGCGTGGAAGCGCCGACGGGTGAAAAAATGTACGTGGCAGCGGCGTTCCCGAGCGCTTGTGGCAAAACCAATTTTGCGATGCTGATTCCGCCCCCGCAATTCGCGGGTTGGAAAATCACCACGATTGGGGATGACATCGCGTGGATGAAGCCCGGCCCCGACGGGCGGCTGTATGCCATCAACCCGGAGAACGGTTATTTTGGCGTGGCTCCCGGCACGAACCGCAAGACCAACCCCAACGCGATGACCACCATCGCACGCGATACGATTTATACGAATGTGGCGCTCAAACCGGATGGCACGGTCTGGTGGGAAGGGCATGATGATCCCGCCCCGGCCGAATGCCTGGATTGGAAAGGCAATCCCTGGACCCCGGACTCCAAGGAAAAAGCCGCGCATCCGAACAGCCGGTTCACGGCGCCGAGTCTGAACAATCCCGCCCTGGACGCCGCGGTGAATGATCCGGCCGGGGTGCCAATCAGCGCGATTATCTTTGGCGGCCGCCGGGCCACGACCATGCCCCTGGTGGTTCAGGCGTTCAATTGGAGCCATGGGGTCTATATCGGTGCGACCATGGGATCCGAGACCACGGCTGCGGCCGTGGGGGTGGCCGGCCAGGTGCGCCGGGATCCGATGGCCATGCTGCCCTTCTGCGGTTACAATATGAGTCTCTACTTCCGGCACTGGCTCAACATGCGGAAGCTGATCAAGTTTCCGCCGTTGATTTTCACGGTGAACTGGTTCCGCAAGGACAAGGAGGGGAAATTCCTCTGGCCGGGATACAGTGACAACATGCGGGTGTTAAACTGGATTTTCGAACGGTGCGCCGGCCATGCCGGGGCTAATGAAACCGCCGTGGGCTGGGCTCCGAAGTTCAAGGACTTCAACACCACCGGCCTGGCCGGTTTCGGGGAGAAAGAATTCGATGAAGTACAAAAGATTGACCGGGAGGAGTGGTACCGCGAGCTGCTCTTGCAGGACGAATTGTTCTTCAAGCTCTACGAACGGCTGCCCAAAGAAATGATTTTCCAGCGCGAACTGCTGGTGTCGCGGCTCTAGCCGTGGAGCCGGTGCCGGGCGAACGCTGCCGGTGCCGGCCCTCTGGCGGGGCCGGAATCAGTGATTCCACAGTCCAGAAGGGGCATTTGCATTAATAAAATGCATAGGTCGCCACCATGCATTCAAAAAATTAAAGAAATTGATTGACCTGGCACACGAATCCTGACAATATTTGTTCAGTAAATAGCACGCAAGGTTGCGATTTACTAAACATGAAATTAAAAACACTCTCGTTGGGAATCCTATTAACTGTGGTGTCAACCCTGGCACAAGCGCAGGCGGGTGCCGCTGGGCTTTCTGATATTGATTGTCCTGCATTGAAAACGGGCTTGGACGGCAATGGTGTCCTCACCAGTGAACTCCAGCCGGTAAATGGCGAGGCGATGCTGAAGGATGCCGCCAGCTTTCAGGTTAACATTGGCCAGGCTTCGGTAAATGTGGTGGCGGTGGCGGACCATTCAGCCCTGGCCACGGCGGCCGTGGCTCCGGTGCCGGAACCGGCCTCGATGACGCTGATCGGCGTTGGCTTGGCGGCAATTTTGGTGCGGCTGAGCCGGACTCCCCGCTGATTCTTACTTATTTCACAGGAACCGCGCCTTGTCTTGCGACTGGCGCGCTTTTTTTTATCCCAGTCGGCCGCGGCGTTTTCGGGTCGGACAGGGAATTGTTGGTTTGACGGACGGGCAAAAGCGGCTAGTTTATCCCCCATGACCACTTTGCTGCGTTTGACCATGGCCGTGGGACTGGCGGCCGTGACGGTTTGCATCCAAAACCTCATGGCTGACTCTAATCCGGCCCCCCAGACGGGATCGTTTCAAGGTCCCCTGGGTTTGCAGATTTACAGCCTGCGGGAAAGTTTCAACAAGGATGTGCCGGGCACCCTCGACCGGACCAAGCGCTTGGGCTTTGGCAAGGTGGAACTGGCGGGCACCTATGGCCAGACGCCCGCGCAATTTCAGTCACTGCTCGAAGCCCGGGGCTTGCAAGCCATCGCCGGTCACTTTCCGTACGACCGGTTTAAGAATGATCCCGAAGGGGTGGCGGCGGAAGCCAAGACCCTGGGGATGCAGTATGCCGGCTGTCCTTGGATTCCCCACAATGGTGATTTCGATGAAAAAACCTGCCGGGAGGCCGCGGCCGTGTTTAACCATGCTGGCGAGGTCCTGGCCCGCCACGGTATTCAGTTTTATTACCACACCCATGGTTATGAATTCCAACCCTATGCGGAGGGCACGCTTTTTGATCTACTCGTGCAGGCAACCAATCCGCAGCAGGTGAGTTTTGAAATGGACGTCATGTGGGTGGTATTTCCCGGTCAGGATCCGGTCAAATTGCTGACCAAGTATGGGCCGCGCTGGAAATTGATGCATTTGAAAGATCTGCGCAAGGGCGTGGCGGGCAATCTCTCGGGCGGCACGGATCAAAATAATGATGTGGTGCTTGGCACCGGCCAAACCGACTGGCCGGCGGTGCTCAAAGCCGCCAAGGCGGTCGGGGTAAAAGCGTATTTTATCGAGGATGAATCCCAATCGGTGCTGGAGCAAATGCCCCAGCACCTCCGTTATCTCAAGCAGGTGACCTGGTGATTTACCGGCCGCTAATCAATTTAAATTCCTCCCGCGTCAGCCAGCCGGCGGTATTGCGGAAACGCACGAAACAATAGTTGCCATAGCGGCGTTCGCAACGGCCGGGTTCGCCGGCACCCACCCGGGTGATTTCCTGGGCCTGCTCGGTGGGGGTAAGGCGCAACGGCAGATTGCCTTCCATTACAAAACCAATATTGGAACGGGTGTGCCATCCCGCGTGGGCGGGGAGGGTGAGGAGCAGCAGGGTCAAGCCCAAGGCCGCCAGGGCCTGGTGCCAGCCGGCGCGGCGGCGGCGAAAGATGCCGGGCAGGACCAGCAGGTCGGCGACCAGCCACAAACTCAAGGCGGTGAGCATGGCCCACCAACCCGAGGGCAGCCAGGTGGAAATCACTTCATACCACGTCAATTCAGGGGCGGCTAATTGGGCGGTATCCCGCGCCAGTTGTAAATTTTCCCGGGCTGCCGGGGTGGCGGGCGCCAGCCAGAGGGCTCGTTCCCAGGCCAAAATCGCCGGCCCAACCCGGCCCGCCTGCCACTCGGCATTCCCCAGATTCTGGTAGGTGCCGGCGGCGGCGCGCACCGCGGCCGAATTCTCAAAAGCCCGGGCGGCGGCACTAAAATCGCCACCACGATAGGCGGCCACGCCCGCTTGAAAGGAGGATTCGGCAAGCTCTTGGCGGTCCGCCAGCACTGGCCGAGTGAGCATTAGCAGGAAGCCCCACAGGGTGAGTCGCCACAGATTCATAAACGTGCCTCCAATTCCGCCAGCAACTGATTCAACGGGGATTGCAAGGCCAGCAAATGGGTAAATTCAGTGGCATTGGCCGAGAAATCTTGAGCTTCGGTTGCCCGGAACAGCTGGCGAATGACGGAGCCCGGCGCACGGGTGCGTTCGGCTTCGGGCAATAATTGCAGGACATCACCGCACACCAGGGCGCGGGGCGCGGCCGGGAAATGGGGGGCACTGGCGATTTGGAGGGCTTGCACGGCGCTGGCGGCAAATGCCCGGGCATCGCCAGCTTGGGCGGCTTGTTGCAGGGTATGGCGTTCCCGGCGCAAGGCGCGGCGGGCCTCCCGCCGACGATACCGGTCGGGATGTTGCTCCCAAAACTGGCGGCGACGGCTCTCCAGCCAGAGGGCGACCAGGAGCAAGACCGGTCCCACTTCCACCAGCCAGAACCAGCCACGTTCCTGCAGGGGCACCAGGGAGCCGGCGGTGGTGCCCAGCGTGGGGGCCAGCGCGCTGAGCACGCGCTTTTTCGCCGGCGCCGGTTCGACGTCCCCCCGGCTGATTTCATTGGTTGCGGCGGGAATGGCCGCGGGCAACACCCGGATGGGCATGGCGGGAATGGACAGGTCCACGTAAGCGCCTTGTTCCGGATCAAAATAGCTAAACGGGATGTCCGGGGTGGCGGCCGTTTGATCGGTTTGCGGAATCAGGGTGTAGGTGAAGGTGGCGCTGTTGCCACCCAGGATGGGGGAGCCCGCGGCAAACCCCTGCCAGGCCGGGGTGTCCGGTGCCGGCGGCATGGCCAGGTGGGACAGGCTGGCGCGGCTGCGAATGGTTACTGATAGTTTGACAGGATCGCCCGCCGACACAGTGAGGGCGGAGAGTTGGGGCGTGTCCCGGGTGAAACTGCCAATCGCTCCCATAAACCCGGGCAAACGGCCCGTGCCGGGCAGGGGCATTACATTGAGCGTCACGGGTGCCGCTTCCAGCAGGGCAAATTCCGGCGGTCCGCCGGGGATGATCGCCCCCCCTTGAATGACCAGCTGGCCGCCGAACTGATTGCCGGAGGTAAACCCCTGGGCGGAGATGTTTAATGCCCCCTGGGCAAACGGGGTCAGGCTGGTGTCATAAATAAACGCCGTCCGGGTCTCGCCATTGGGCAGGCGGACCGGGGCAATTTGCTGGCGGACGTCCGCTTTGCCCGTGATAAACCCATCGCCGTTCAATTGGACCTGCGACAACATTTGCACCGAGCGGTTTTCCCCGGCGGGACTAAGCACCCGGAGGCGGACCGGTTCACCCACGTACACATTGGTCCGGGCAGGATCCAGAATCAATTCGCGCAGCGGGGGCAGCCCCGGGTCGGCCGCCAGCACCTGCAGCCGCGCCTCGGGGATGGTAATGGGCTGGCCGTAGATTTCGATGACATACGACGGCACGACAAAGACCCCGGCCGTGGGAGCTGCCACATGAAAGTTAACCACGGTCACCGGCTGCATTTTGCCAGCCCCCATGGTGAACAGCATGCCCTGGGCCCCGCGGGTGAGGCCCAAGCCGGCAGCCACCGGTGTGTTATCCGGCCAGCGGGTGATGGCCTCATCCAGTGCGTGCAGGGTCACCCGATAAACGGCCTTGGCACCGACGGAAATCACGGGCGGATCAAAGGTCGCCGCCGGGGCAACCGCCTGATCGGTGGCCAGTTGCGGGGCGGAACGCATCAGGGACATCAATTGGTCCCCGGACATTTTGTCGAAATTTTGCGCCAGCCCGGGGCCCGCCGCACTGGTGAGCAGGCCAGCCAACGCCAGGCTGGCCAGGGAGCGTCGGAGAATGCGCCCGCCCGCGACCAAGCCGGCACCCGGGTGGTTCGCTGGCGTGGCCGGGACTTCCGGTCTGGAGGGTGGCGGCGTTGGCCATGTGAACGCAGGTTTCACCACGTTTTACCTTTCCGATCCTGGGGTTTGCTGGTGCCTTCCTTGCCGAGCGGCAGGCGGTGTTCGCCACTCAGTTTGAAACCGGCGAGGAGTTGGGCGGCCTCTTCGGGCGAAATTTTCATTTCGTCGCCAGTTTTTCCCGCGCCCTCTTTTTCCCCGGGATGCATGCCTGGCATGTCCTCCTCGTCATCCTCGCCGGGCGCCCCCGGCGGCATATTGGGCATGGGCATCATGCCTTTCAACTGTTTGAGTTTATCCCCCAATTGTTTGCCGGCCGCTTTCATCTTATTGCCCGCCCGCTCGAGTTGGTTCAGCTTGTCAATCAACGCGGCGATGGCCTGTTCGGTGGCTTTGGCATTGAAGGTGGCGTCCGCATCGGCCGGGTGCAATTCGGCCGCACTGCGAAAATCGCCGGCAGCCCGCTGCCATTTGGCGAGGACCGCCTTTTTGGATTCCAAAGCCTGATGAACCGCCTTGGTGGCCGCATTAATCTCCCGGTGCACCCCGCCGCCCCGCAAGTAAGCGGAGATCATTTTTTGCTCGTTCTCACTGGCAATCGCCTCGTCAATCCGGCGGCTCGCGTCATCGGCCAGGCTGGCCAGCATTTCCCCATGATCGGGATTGGCCCGGCCCGTGGTGTCCTGGCTCTTTTTTAAGAGTTCGGTTCCTTGCGCCACGCGCACACAGCCCAAATTATACAAGGCCAAAGGCTGGAGGGGGGCAACCTGGCTGCCGACCGAATTTTGCAACAACGCTTCTGCCTCCGCCAATTTGCCGGCCCGCAATTCCACGGTGCCGGCATTATACCAGTCCCGGGGGGTGGCCCCCGCAGGCAGCGGCGGGGCGGTTTCGGCCGGCAAGACCAGGCTGCCGCTCAACACGAGCACGGCCCAGCCGCCCAGCTGCAAGGGCCAACGGAATTGCTGGTACAGCGCGCGCACCTTCATGGAATCACCTTTCGCCGACGGGTGGTGATCAAGGATTCGCCCACCAACCCCAGTAAGGCCAGGGCCACGGGGACATGGAAACGATCCACGCCCAATTTGCTCGCCCGGGCGGCATCCGCGCGCGCGGTCATGGCGGTGACCGCCGTTTTGACACGGGAAATGCCATCGCCCAAGGGCCCCAGGGGGAAATAATTGCCCCCCGTGCTCCGCGCAATCTCCCGCAGGGTGTTTTCATCCAGATGACTCCGCACCACCTGGCCATCCTTGTCCCGCAGAAGGGTTGGCTGGCCCCGCTCATCAAGCATTTGGATTTCCGACCCGGCCGGGGTGCCCACGCCAATGGTGTAAATCACCACTCCCTGTTTGGCGAGTTTCACCGCTTGCTCAACCCCGCCGCGTTCGAGGTCTTCCCCGTCAGTCAGCAACACCACCACCTTGTGGCGGCTGTCGCGTTCCATGGTCTTAACGGATTCAGCGAGGGCCCCGCCGATATCCGTTCCGGGCACGGCGATGGTTTTGTCGTCCATGTCCCGGAGGGCATCCGCAAAGGCTCCATAATCAAACGTCAGCGGGCATTGCAAAAAGGCCTCGCCGCTGAACGCGACCAGCCCCACCCGCCCGCCGCTCCGGTGCTGCACAAAATCCAGCAGGGACAAGCGGACCCGCTCAAACCGGTTCGGGGCGACATCGGTGGACCACATGCTATGGGAACAATCCAGGACGAACATGATGTCCTCGCCCGCCAGTTGCTGCTCCGCCAGGGGCTGCTCCCCCCACTGCGGACGCGCCAGGGCGAGTCCAACGGCCGCCACGACCAGCAAGACCAGACCTTCCTTGACCGCCCGCCGTCCGGGGCTGTGGGACCGGGTGAGCACGTCCAGGAAATGCGGCGACGCCACGCGGGCCAACTGGCGTTGCCGGGCGGCGGCGGCATACCGTTGCAAGGCGAGCAACAGCAAGGGTCCCAGCACCGCCAGCCAGAGCCAGCGGGGTTCGGCAAAATGCGGATGGGCGAAATTCATCATGGCACGCGACGAAACCGAGTGTGGCTGAGGATCTGTTCCAAGGCCAGCAGGCCCAGGGCGGCCAGCAAAGGCCATTGGAACAAGGGAGTGTAGACCGAGTAACGCCGCAGCTTGACCTCGGTTTTTTCCAGCCGGTCGATATCGGCGTAAATGCTTTGCAGTTCCGCCCGATTGGTGGCCCGGTAAAATTTGGCGCGGGACAAGCCGGCCATTTTTCCGAGCACACTGTAATTGGCCGGTTGCAGGGTCATCGCGGGAATAATATTGCCCATGGGGTCGAGAATCAACTGGCCCGTGTCCGGGTTAAACTGGGGCAGGTTGCAGGGTTTTTCGATGCCGATGCCAATCGTGTAGACTTTGGCGCCGAGCGCCGCCGCCAGTTGGGCGGCGGGCACCGGGTCAAGGGAGCCGGCGTTATTATCGCCATCGGTCAGCAAAATAATGATGCGGCTCTTGGCATCCTTCACATTGCTCAGCCGTTTGGCGGCACTGGCGGCGGCATCCCCAATAGCGGTGCCGAGGTCCCGAATCAGGCCCACGTGCAGGCGGTTCAGATTCTGGATGAGCCAGTCATGATTGAGGGTCAGCGGACTGACCACATAGGGCACCGCCGAAAACGCGATCAAGCCCAGGCGGTCATTGGGCCGTTTTTGAATGAAATCCTCCAAGGTATCGCGGGCGATGTCGAAACGGGAAACGCGCTCGTTCGGTCCCGCCATGTCCTGGGCTTCCATGGACCAGGACAAATCCAGGCACAGCATGATATCCACGCCCGTGGTGCTGGTTTCCGTGTGTTCGTTGGCAAAGCGCGGACCGGCGAGGGCGATGATGCCCAAGGCCACCACCAGCAAGCGCAAGAATAACAGCCAGCGTCCGGCCGCACTCCGCACCGTGGCCCCCGCGGCCCGGACAATGTCCGCACTGGAAAATTGCACGGCCGACTGCCGGCCGGTGCGTCCGCAAAGCACGGCATAAACCGGCAACAAAGCCAGCAGGGTCAGCACCCACGGGTATTGAAATTGCAAATGGCCGCTCATGCCGTGGGTTTTGGGGCGGCGGCGACCGGGGCGCGCAGTTCGGCCCGGCGGGCCTCGCTTTGTTCGATCAGGGCCAATGCCTGGGTGACGGGGTCAACCCCGGCGACCGGGGCCGGGGCCGGGGAAAATTTGCGGCGATCGCTCGCGCGCATGAATTCCGCCAGCGCTGCCGCCAACGGCGGACCCACCTGCGCCTGCGTGGCGATGAGTTGGCAGAATTCCGTGGTGTTCAACTCGGTGCGGGGCAAATCAAACGCCTGCTGAATATAGAGGCGGACGATATGGGAGATGCGGCTCAAGCGATCCCCCTCAGCAAGGGCGGCCGGCAGCGCAGCCAGTGCCGTGCGGGCCTGCACCTCGGGTGGCGTGATGAGTGCGGGTCGCGGCCGGGTCCAAACCCAGAGGAGGGTGGCAACCAAAGCGGCGACCAACAGGGTGGCCAGGAGGATCGCATGGCTGTGCATTTCCCAAAAAGTGGGCGGGAGTTCGGCGTGCAGCGGATGAATTTTGGGGATTTCAGTGGGATCCTCCTGGCCGCGGGCGGCCAGGGCAAACATGATCGTGCCGGCCAGCAGAATATTGCCCACGCTGGGGAAACCCCCTTGCCGGAACGCCAAAACCTGGGCCACTCGGGCCAGATGGGTTTTGGCGAAGACCAATAAGACCGCTGGGCTGTTCATCCGCGCCTCCTGCCCCGGCGGGTCTCGAAGAAATGTTGCAAGACGGGCGCAAAGTTGTCGGCGGTGCTGAAGCTCAGCGTGTCCACGCCGGCGCGGTTGAACGCCCGGTCCAGCTCGCCGAGGCGTTCGGCATTCGTGCGGGCAAACTTTTCCCGCACACCGTTCCGGCCCGAATCCAATTCCAGCAGTTCCCCCGTTTCGGCATCTTCCACGGTGAGCAAGCCGGCATTAGGCAACTCGCTTTCCCGGGGGTCATGCAGGTGCAGGCACACCAGATCGTGGTGGGCGTTGGTCAACCCCAATTCCGGGATGACATCGCGGCTGGCCGACGCGCCAAAACTGTGGAGGAAATCCGTGAGCAAAAACACAATGGCCCGTCGGCGCAGCACATGATTCAAAAACGTCATGGCCGTGGGAATGCTGGTGCCGCGATGCTTGGGTGCGAAGGTGAGCATTTCGCGGACAATGCGCAAAATGTGGCGCCTACCTTTGCGGGGCGGAATGTATAATTCCATCTGGTCGGAGAACAGCAGCAGGGCCACTTTATCGCTGCTGCGCGCGGCGGAGACGGCGAGGGTGGCGGCGATTTCCACGGCGAATTCCCGCTTGGTGCGGCGCAAGGAGCCGAAGGCGGACGAGGCCGACACATCCACGGCCAGCACCACCGAGAGTTCGCGCTCCTCGCGGTAGCGTTTGACGAACGGCCGGCCCATGCGGTTGGTGACATTCCAGTCGATGTTGCGCACGTCGTCGCCCGGCATGTATTCGCGCAATTCCTCGAAGTCCATGCCGCGCCCCTTGAAGCGGCTGAGATAGGCCCCCACCATCATGTCATTCACGAGCCGGTTCGTGCGCACTTCCACGCGGCGAACCGAGGCGAGAATGTCACTGAGGGTCATGGGTATTGAAACAATCGTAGAGCGGCCAAGGGTGGCTTACGGGACCACCACGGCGTGGAAAATCTTTTGGATGAGGCTGTCCGTGGTCACCCCTTGGGCCTCCGCCTCGTACGTGAGAATGATGCGGTGGCGCAAGACATCCGGGCCGATGCTCTTGACGTCCTCGGGGGTGACATACGAACGGCCTTGCAACAGCGCCCAGGCTTTGGCGGCGAGCGTGAGATTGATGGTGGCGCGAGGCGAGGCGCCGTATTGAATGAAATGTTTCAGCTCCAATTTATATTTGTCCGGCTGCCGGGTGGCGAAGACCACGTGCACGATGTAGTCGCGCACCTTTTCGTCCACATGGATTTGATCCACAATTTTGCGGGTGCGCAGGATTTCTTCGAGGGTCACCACCGGCTTGATTTTGATTTCCGAGGTGGTGAAGGCCATGCGGTCCAGAATTTTGCGCTCCTCGGCAAAGGAGGGGTAATCCAGCAGCACTTTGAACATGAACCGGTCCACCTGCGCCTCGGGCAGGGGATAGGTGCCCTCCTGGTCAATGGGGTTTTCGGTGGCCAGCACCAGGAAGGGGGAGGGCAGGGGGAGCGTTTCGCCACCCAGCGTGACCTGGCGTTCCTGCATGGCTTCAAGCAAGGCAGATTGCACCTTGGCCGGGGCGCGATTGATTTCATCGGCCAGCAGCAGGTTGGCGAAGACCGGGCCGCGGGTGGCGTGGTATTTGCCGTCTTGCGGACTATAGATCAACGTGCCGACGATGTCGGCGGGCAGCAGGTCGGGGGTAAATTGGATGCGATGGAAGGTGGCGTCGATGGCGGAAGCGAGCGAGCGGACGGACATGGTCTTGGCCAGGCCGGGAACGCCTTCCAGCAGCACGTGGCCATTGGCCAGCAGGCCAACCAGCAGGCGGTCCACCAATGCTTCCTGCCCCACGATCACCTGGCCGATTTCACCGCGCAAAGCTTTAATCCAGCTAAAAGCGGCCTGGACCTGTTCGTCGAGAGTGTTGCTCATGGGCGGGGAAGTTAACGCGGAAGTCCGGCGGGCTCAAGTCCTCGCTTTGGGATTATGAGCGGTGCGGGCGGGTTTTTGGGGCTTAATGGAGTCATGGTGGCCTTAACCCCCTGGCCGTGCCGCGGGCTGCCCGCCCGCCCGCCTCACCCCAGCGCGACTGCCTGTGAG
The DNA here is from genome assembly GCA_903936645.1 of uncultured Verrucomicrobia subdivision 3 bacterium. Taxonomy (GTDB): domain Bacteria; phylum Verrucomicrobiota; class Verrucomicrobiia; order Limisphaerales; family UBA11358; genus UBA11358. The sequence continues at coordinate 153 of CAIZWI010000065.1, read as the reverse complement.
CGCGACTCGGCCAAAAAGGCCTCCACCAGCAGGGTCTTCTTGCCGCGCCATAAGGCGCCAATCGTGATGGTGGGAAACCCTGGCAGCGGCAGCACCCGCACATTGGCGGGAAACGCCTTCCGGGGAATCGCCACCGAGAGCCCAATCCCCAAG
>CAIZWI010000064.1 GCA_903936645.1 uncultured Verrucomicrobia subdivision 3 bacterium | reverse complement strand
TAGGTTCGAAACCTACAGTGCGCACCATCTTTAATTCATAGCTTTTCCCCGATCCGGGAAATGCCAGTTTTCGACAGGACTCACCATTTAAAAAGTAAACAACGCGCCAACCGGGGCTGGCGCGTTATGAAACGATGCTAAAACGAATCAAACTTTGAGTTTGCGACGGAAGGCAATCAAAGTGGTCAATCCAATCCCGACCAGAGCCAAAGCAGAGGGTTCGGGTACCGGCGTGCCGCTGAAGCTAATATTATCATAACGCCAATTACCAGAGGTGTTGTTGTAGGCCGTGCCACTAATGTTCTTCGCATCCACCCCGGTAGAGGCATTGACGATCTCAATTGCCAGGTTGGCGTTGCCACCGGCGTTGGGCAGGCTGGCCGTGATCAAGTTGTTCCAGCCCGAGCCGAGTTGCACAAAGTTGCCGGTGATGGTGTTCGCACTGGTAGAATTATTTTGGAGGCTGCCCACCGAACCTGCAGAAGTAAGCGTGGCGTTTACCCAGACCGGGCTGCCGACGGTGGCGTCCAGAGTGTAAAGTATGGCAAGATTGCGCTCGGCTTGGGCCGTGGTATTGATATCCACGGAGATCGTGATGGTATCGTAACCAATCGTACTGGTGGCAAATTCCGCGCCCTGGGTGGCGATCGGAGCTTGGGAAGACCAACCATTTCCCGGGGTTCCGCGAATGCGCCAGCCGAAAGATCCCGAACCGGTGGAAGCTCCGGTTGAAGCCAGAACGTCCGCGTTGGCACTGCTCGTGGTGCTATTGTAGGTATTATTCATACCCAGAACCGAAGCCGTTCCGGTGCCGACGGTGGGGGCAGGGCTGTTGTAGGGAGCGGCGGCCACGCCACCGGCGTCAAAACTCCACGCGGTAATCACGTTCTGGGATTGGGCGGCGGTTATGGAGGCCACCAGCGCGGCCACTACTGCAAGTGCTTTTTGGTTTTTCATGCGAAGAAGGGTTGGCAAAATTGTGTTTAATTAAACCTTGGGATGATTATCCACAACTTTGTGACAAAACGAAGGCGGGTGGGTTACAATCGCGTGAGGATTGCCAAATTCGTTTTCCCAGTTGCCCTGCCTGATTTGTCACAGCTATGCTTCCGGCCATGACCTCCCTGCATTCAAGCCGACGGAACTTCTTGAAAACCGCCGCATTTGCCGCCGCCAGCTTCCCGCTGGCGGGCGGGCTGCCTTGGATTTCACGGGGTGCCGAGCCGGGGCGGAAACTCGGTTTTGCCCTGGTTGGACTGGGTAGTTTGAGCACCCACCAAATCGCGCCGGCATTGCTGAATACTCGCTATTGCCGACTGGCAGGAATTGTTACCGGCACTCCGGCAAAGGCAAAACGCTGGCAGGCGCAATACCAGATCCCGGATAAGAGCATTTATAACTACGAGACCATGGACCGCCTGGCGGATAATCCGGATATCGATGTGGTTTATGTGGTCACGCCCAATGCTTTGCACGCCGAGCACACCATTAAGGCGGCCCGGGCGGGAAAGCATGTATTGTGCGAAAAACCGATGGAGGTTTCTTCCGAAAAATGCCAGCAAATGATCGACGCATGCCGCCAAGCGGGACGGCAACTGGCGATTGGCTACCGCTTGCATTTTGAGCCTAACAATCGGGAATGCGTGCGCCTCGCTCGGGAAAAAGTGTTTGGGGAGTTAAAAATTATCCAGGCCGGTTTTGGTTTCAAAATTGGCGATCCCCGCCAATGGCGGCTGCGAAAAGCACTGGCGGGGGGCGGTCCCCTCATGGATGTGGGCATTTACGCATTGCAGGCCACGCGTTATCTCACCGGCGAAGAGCCGTTGCGCATCTCCGCCACCAGCTCGACCACCGACCGCGTTAAATTTGCTGAGGTGGAGGAATCCTTGGTTTGGCAAGCCGTTTTTCCCAGCGGCGTTATTGCAAACTGCACCACAACCTACGGTGTGGGCGGGATCAAAGGTTACCGCGCATTTGCGGAGAACGGCTGGTTCGGACTGGATCCTGCGTATGAATATACTGGGCAAAAAGGTCTGCGGAGCGACGGTCAGACCATTGCGCTGCCGCCGGTGGATCATTTCGTCGCGCAGATGGACAACTTCGCCCAGTGCATTCTCGAAAACCGTCCCACGCCGGTGCCCGGCGAGGAAGGTTTGCGGGATTTGCGGGTTATGACGGCGATTTATGAGTCCGCCCGCACGGGCCAAACAGTCAAACTGGGCTAGTTTTTGGCGGCCTGGGCGACCGCCCGGATTTCGGCCTGGGCGGCGGCAAAGTCCTTTTGATACTGCGGGCTCTTTTTCAATTCATTGAAAATGATTCGGGCATAAATACGACCGGCATAAATATCGCTCGGATAATGCCGGGCAATTTGAATGCGGTGCCAGCCGAGGGCGCGGCCGACCGCCAGGACCGCGTCTTTTTTTTCGGGCACCAAATCGGCCAGCACGAGGGAGCAAACTGTTCCTTCGGTGGAATGACCGCTTGGGTAACTGAAACTCTTCTCCAATTTGCCGGTGGCCAGGCTTGGATCCGCCACGAAAGGGCGCGGGCGCTTGAAAATATCCTTGGCTTCATCCGTGATGGCCTCGGCATCCTCCAGCACTTGCTCAAAAAAGGCGGTGGTTTTCGGCAAGTTGGTCTCGGTGAAAAACGGCCCCACGGCGGGGGCGAAGGTAAAGACATTGAATTTCTTTTCGGAAAATGCCACAGCCGCCTGTTGGGGCGTGCAGGCCCCATGAACCGCGACCACGGTGGCCATGTCGGCAGCCTGCTCCGGGGAATCCATTGTGGGGGGCGGGGGCAAAATGGCCACTGCATCGGGCTTGTTATCGGTAATGTAATGAAGGGTCGTATCGGCCGCCCACAGGGGGCAAAATCGAGAATCGAGGCAGACGAGACTCAACAATAGAACCAACATTGGGGCGGCGGCAAAGCGCCGGGGGCGGGAAATCAAGTCAGTGATTTTCAAGTAATTTACAGGTATAGAAAGTCCAAGGGTACCGGCACTTCAGCCGGCTTAAGGCACCACACTATTATTAGCGGTCCAGCTAATATCCGGACGTCCCGGGTCGGCGGCTTTGCTAATCACGTTGCTGCACATGTAGGTGTACTTGTAATAAATGGCGTGGCCATCACCAAAGCCCAGGTTGGAGCCCTGATTATGCCGGGACGACAAGGCCGTGGTATAGGCCTGCGGCTTGCAAATGTCGGATTGCTTTTGGGCACTGCCATAAAAAGGGGTTTCCGTGGTAAGCGTGCGCACTTCATCAAACAAGACGAATTTAGACGGGGTTTGCACCCAGTTGGCTTTCACGTTATAAACTGAACTGCCAACCGACAGACCGGTGAGACCTTGGGAGTTCATGGAATAACGGAAGAAAATCCGGTCGTAAGTGGGCGAATTGGGGGGCAATAACAAAGGGTCAATGACGGCCGTAGGGCATTTGAAAATGGTGTTATTGTTGTTAAAGTTATCGATTTGGGTTTTGTTGCCGCTGGCATCGCCGGACTGGATGGCGTACCAATAAAGTGGTTTGGCACCAACATACGGTGGCAGGGCATTGAACCAGGCACTCAGTCCCTGTTTGGGGCTTTGATAATAAAAATTGAAGAGGTCGTTCCAAGTGGGATTATCCTCGTTATAACCGCCAATCGCCCCGGGCGTGCTGTTGGGGATTTTGGTTGTGGGATATGCCGAATTATCATCCACATACATGGTTTGCGCGAGGCCCCATTGCTTAAGGTTGCTCAAGCAAAGAGTGCGCTGGCCTTTTTCCCGCGCCCGGGCCAGCGTCGGCAGCAACATGGCCGCAAGGATGGCTATGATCGCAATGACCACCAACAATTCGATCAGGGTAAAACCTTGCTGACCGCGGTTGGTATTTGAATTCTTACATTGCGCAAAATACTGATTCATTTGAGCCATTTTGCCAAATGGCTGTTACGGCCTCGTGTCTCGAATGTTACGATTGCGTGACATTGGCTGGCTCTGGTGGCTGTGGCGGGATTGTTGCTGATTTGTTACCTGGGGGTCATGGTTTTGTAACCAAGTCTTGGTAGGCTTGCCCTTCAATCTAGGTTGTCTTTATATAATTAATCTTACATAACAAATGAAAAGAACCGTTCTCATGTTAGGCATTGCGGCGTTGCTCGGCAACAGCGTGCAAGCTCAAACACCCGCTGTGGTCATTCCGCCGGGCAAACTCGCCGTCTTCAAGGCGGGCACCACGGACACCAACTGGCCGATGCTGACCTCCCGTGTCGCTCCTTGCTTCGTGCAGGTGTTTGACCCGGCCACCACCAACCAATCTTCGACAAATGCGGTGGTTTCCGTGGCCATGGCCACGAATTCTGCCACCCCTGGTTCAGTGTGGGTCAACCACCATGCTGGTTCAGAAGGCGGCGGCTTGTCTCGCAGCTTGAACCGCCAATATTTGTGCTTGGAAGGCTATGTGGGTAATATTCTGTCACCCACTTCGGCCAAGCCCTCCACCGACCCCACGGTCGGCCGCGGGATAGTAACGCTGGATTCCTTCACCAATGCTGTGAGCGTGCTGAGCACCCCCACCGGTTGGTTTGGCATCCCCTTGGGTTCAACGGTTGGTACCCAGGACAATCCCACCGGCATTTGTTCCCCGGATGGAACCAACTTCTACGGCACCGGTAATTTTGCCGCCTTGGGCACCGCCACGGGAGAATTGGATGGTACTTTGTTCTACAATTCCCAGAGTGGGAATTTGCAAGAGGTTCAGCAAGCCCTCCAGGCCGCTGGCGAGGCCCGCATTATTGGCGGTATGTTGCTGGTGGCAACCAAGTCGGCCACCGGTGTGGCCTCCGGTCTTTACAACTTCATTGATCCCGCCAGTGGCAATGTGGTGCCCCAGCCTTGGAATCCGAGTGTTGCGAACCCTTATTTCAACTTCACCTTTACCAACCTGTACTTGAACTGGGGAACCACCTTCAAGACCGTCCTGAATTTTGACATGGATGAAGCACGCACGGTTGCTTACGGCGCAGACCAGGCTTACGGCATCGTAAAATTTACGAACAATGCCGGAAATTGGGTGCAAGCTCCCTATTACTTCAGTGCCACCAATATTGGTACTTTGAAACAGGCCGCGGCCAACCAGGGTTGCTTCGGTATTTGCGTGGATTTTAGCGGGCCGAACCCCGTGATTTATGCCACCACGATGGAAAACGGCACGGTTACCAATTTCCCGGGCGGTTTGGGGGTTAACACCGCCAACGGCCACCAAAACAACAACCGCTTGATCAAACTGGTGGACACGGGCGTTAGCCCGGGCACCAACTATGTGGCCACTACTTTGGCCACGGCGGCGACGATCAATGAATTTTTCGGCGGCGTAGATTTCACTCCCGACTTGCGTCCTTTGATCACCTCCCAGCCTGCGACCTTTGCCACCACCCTGGCTGCTGGTGGTTCGCTGTTCAACGTTACCGCCGTATCGGCCTCCGGCCTGAACTACCAATGGTTGGAAAACGGCCTTCCCCTGGACGGCAATGCCTATCCCACCGCTACCAATGCTTCGCTGGATCTCACTTCCCTCACGGCGATTGACAATTACAATGCCAGTGGTTTTACCAACCAGTATCAGTGTGTGATCACCAATAATTACGGTTCCGTTACCAGCCTGGTGGCATCCTTGATTGTGACCGTGAATCCAACGGCACCGCGTATTACAAGTGGCACGAACAAAGTCACGGCGTTTGTGGGGGCCAATGTCGTCTTCGCACCGGTGGTTGCCAGCGGCACCGCACCGTTTACCTACCAATGGTATCATGCGGGGGTAGCGCTGGTGGACGACGGCGTTAAATATGCCGGCAGCACCACGGCTTCCTTGAGTCTCACCAATCTGGTTTCACCGACCGATTCAGGTAATTACTCCGTTGTCATATCCAACCCTTCCTCTGCCATTGCCTCCAACGTAGTGGATATCCTCACGGTAAGCTTTGCGAAACCCAGCATCACCCCGGGTCAGCCGGCCCCGGCCACCACTTTTGTGGGCAACCCAACGACGCTGGTTGCCAATCAATCCGGTGGCACTCCGGCCGTTGGCTATCAATGGTACCTGGGCAAAACCCCGCTGACCGACACGACTGGCGAATTTGTCAATTCCAGTGGGATTTATACCGGCGCGGGCAGCTCGGCGCTGACCATCAACGCCACTACCACCGCTGATTCCGGCAGCTATTCCATCGTTTACACCAACGGCGCAGGCAGTGTCACCAGCGCGGTGGCCACGGTCACGGTGCTCGTGCCCCCGGCACATTCCCTGGTGGCCTACAGCAACCAAGTGTATATCCAGACCTTTGATGCCCTGCCTGATCCGGGTTATGCCGGCGTGGCGGTCAACGGCACTGCCATTGGCAGTGGTGTTTCCGTAAACAGCTTCAACAATCCGCTCAACGCGGGATTCATTAACGGGGTGCAATATTCGCTGGGCAATCCTTTCGACTTTGCTTACCCGGTGATCCCCAACGGTTATCTGGGTGGGTTGGGCCTCTCCAACGGAGCCACGAACATGAACGGCTGGTACGGCGTGACCGATACCAATTTGTTGGACGGCGTGGATTCCTTCAACGGGGTTGGTATCTCGCGTTTCGGCGCTCAGAATGGTGATCAATCCACCGGCGGTGTCATTGACTTCGGTCTGAATGATTCCCAAGGCGGCGTTGTGGGTACGAACCGTGCGCTTGGGGTGCTCTCCACCAGCTCCACCGGCTCTTCGGCCGTGGCGTTGAAACTCGTGAACACCTCTGCCAATACGCTCAATTATGTCAACCTCAGCTGGGTGGGTGAAATGTGGCGCAATAACAAGGCGGGCCGCACGCTCTCCTTCAGCTATGCCGTGGATCCCACGGGCAACAGCTTCGCGTTGCAGTCTGAACCCGCCTACACCAACAACACGCCGCAAGTCATTCCGGGCACCACCCGCGTCGACGCGTTGTCCTTCAACTTCCCGGCGAACAATGGCTTGATCCTGGCGGTCGATGGTACCTCGCCGGTCAATCAGACGAACATCGTGGCCAGCAACCTGGCGCTTTCCACCCCGTGGACGCCCGGTGCCACCCTGTGGTTGATCTGGTCTTGCAATTACTATGGTCAAGGCACGGGCCAGGGCTATGCCATTGACAACTTGAAAGTCGCGGCTTCGACCACGCCGATTATCGCCCCGACCCTCGGACCGGTGAGCTATAACACCACGGCTGCGGGTACCAAGGGCTTGCAGTTCAGCTTCACTGACGCCGCCGGCGCGGCCGCGCAGTTCACTACCTGGAGCACCACCAACCTCACGCTGCCCTTCAGCCAATGGACCAGCCTGGGCCATCCCACGGAAGTTTCGCCGGGCGTCTATCAAGTGAATGATGCTCAGTCCATTACCAACGCTCAGCGGTTCTACAAGGTTACCTCCCCGTAATGGGTAAACGGTAATTCAGCCCATAAAATGCCAGCCGGGCGGACGCAAGTCCGCCCGGCTTTTTGCTTTGCAAGGTGGGTTTATTTGCCGGCCGTAAACACGGCAAATAACTCATTACCGATTCGCCGGAGCGATTTGACATGAAACCCGGCGGCGGCGGCCAGGTTCGGCGCGCCCCGGCCCTCGGCAATGGTGGGGGCGCTGCGGCCACCAAAAACCTTGGGGCACATGGTAAGGTGTAATTCGTCAACTAGGCGATGGCGAAATAGTGCCTCGTTAAGTCCCGCCCCGCCCTCGGCGGCGAGCCGTTGGACATTGAAACGCTGGCGCAGCCAGGTCAGGGCTGCCGGGAGATCAAGCTGGGTCTGGCCGCCCACCCATACGTCATCTGCCAGAGCCCTCAAGCGCTTTAAGCGGGTGGTAGAAACGCGGTCGGTGGTTAAAATCAGGATGGGCGAAAAGCGGTGTTTGAATATCTCCGCCTGGGGATTGATGCTGCCGCTGCCACTGACGATCACGCGAATGTTAAATTCTGCCAGGCCATTTTTAAGCCGGCGGCGGCAATATTTCTCCCCGCCGGGCCCCAAATTCACCGGCTCGGCATCCACGGTGCGTGCCCCGGCCATCACGGCGTCTGCCGTCGACCGGAGTTCCAGCAAATGGTCATGATCACGCGCACTCCCGAAGGTGGAGATCGACCGGTTGGCCGTGGCAATTTTGCCATCCGCTGTCATGGCCATGTTAACGAATACGAAGGGACGCTCAGAACGGTTCATACCTTAAAGGATTAACATGGCATCGCCATAACTGAAAAAGCGATAGCGCGCTTGAATGGCTTCCGCATAGGCCTGGAGGATGAGTTCCCGGCCAGTCACGGCTCCCGGCGCGGCGAAAGCGCTCACCAGCATGAGCAGGGTGGAACTGGGCAAATGAAAATTGGTCAAAAGCGCATCCACCACCTGAAAGCGATAAGGGGGACAGATGAAAATCCGGGTTTTTCCCCGGTAAGGTTGCAGTCCATCCGGATGCAGTGCCGCCACACTTTCCAGTACCCGCACACTGGTGGTGCCAGCCGCAAAAATCCGCCGGCCGGCAGCCTTCGCTGTTTGGATCAAGGTCACCGTTTCTGTGCTCAATTCAATGTGTTCGGAGTGCATTTGGTGTCCAGCCACTGTTTCCGCCTTCACCGGGGCAAAGGTGCCCGGCCCAACATGCAGCGTGACCCAGCCGAGTTTAACTCCCTTGGCCTGCAACTGTTCGAGAATTTCGGGGGTAAAATGCAGGCCGGCCGTGGGGGCGGCCACCGAACCAGGAGGTTGGGCGTAAATCGTTTGATACCGTTGTTTATCTTCTCCCGCAGTTTGCGGGTGGTCCCGCTGGATATAGGGCGGCAGGGGAATTTCCCCAAGCCGTTCCAAATCTTGGAGAATATTTTTCGTGCCTGTAAAGCTTAACCGCCGGTGGCC
>CAIZWI010000063.1 GCA_903936645.1 uncultured Verrucomicrobia subdivision 3 bacterium | reverse complement strand
GCCGCCCTTCGAATTGCACCTGGGCATTCCGCGCCAGCAATCCCGGGCGGTCCAGGTTCAGGGAACGGTCAGCGCCCTCCAGTCGATCCTGGATTCATTGCGCCATTTGCAATCCATCAGCCAGAATATTTAAACCCGCCCGGCCCCCGGGCCTTTCCGGTCGTTGGGCTAATTTGCAGTGGGGGTGGTGAAGGCTTGCGGGTCTGTATTGATGATCGAGGGCGGGAAGCTGGCGGGGTCCGCCCCCAATTTCTTATTGGGGGTGCTGCCCATGTGCAATTCCTGGGTCGCACCGTTGACCAGGTCGGCGTGGCGTACCCAGACCTGGTTCAATGGCCGGCCATTAAGCGTGATACTCTGAATGTACTGATTGGCCGCCGAATGATTCCAGGCCAGGATTTGGAGGGTTTTGTCATGGTGCAGGGTAATGGTGGCGGTATCGCAGAACGGGCTGGCAATGTTATAAACCGGCACGCCCGGAGTGACCGGATACAAGCCCAGCCTGGCGAACAAGACAAAGGCTGACATGCCGTCGCCGTCCTCGTCGCCGGGAATGCCCAGCGTGGTGTCGGTGAACCAAATGTCGACGCGTTGCCAGCGTTCCGGGAAAAATTGCGCTTGCTTGGCAATGAATCACCGCTAAAGTGGGAGTTGGACTTTTTCAACCGCCGGAAGCGGCGGTTTTTGCGTTTTATCCGGAACAACCTTTTTATTTAATACGTGAAAGTATTTAGTGGTACCGCCAACGAACCGCTTGCCCGCGCCATCTGCAAATCCATGGGCGTGGACCTGGGGAAATGCAACATCACGCCGTTTCCCGATGGCGAAACCTTTGTCCGCATCGAGGAAAATGTCCGCGGCGAGGATGTTTACATCATTCAGCCCACCTCCCCTCCCACCAACCACAATCTGATGGAAATGTTCATCATGATTGACGCCTTGCGCCGGGCCAGCGCCGCCCGCATCACGGCGGTCATGCCCTTTTATGGCTATGCGCGCCAGGACCGCAAGGACAAGCCCCGCGTGCCCATCACCGCCAAGCTGGTGGCCAACCTGCTCGTGGCCTCCGGCACCAACCGCGTGCTCACCATGGACCTCCATGCCCAGCAAATTCAGGGGTTTTTTGACATCCCCGTGGACCACCTTTACGCCGCGCCCGTGATGTATGATTACCTCAAGCAAAAGAACCTCAAAAACCTTACCATTGTCAGCCCGGATGTGGGCGGTTTGAAGATGGCCCATGCCTATTCCCAGACGCTGGAAGGCGAACTCGCCATCGTGGCCAAACGCCGTAAAAGCGCCACGGAAGTGGAGTCCATGGCCGTCATCGGTGAAATTGAAGGCCGCAACATCCTCATCGTGGATGACCTCACGGAAACCGCCGGCACGCTGACCATGGCGGCCTCGTTGTTAAAGAAAAAAGGGGCCCAAAGCATCATGGCCTGCGTCTCCCACGCCATCCTCAATGATGTGGCAATTGAAAGATTGCGAAATTCTGTTATTGACGAATTGATAACAACTGATACAGTCCAACGCCCTGCTATTGACGGTGTGAAAATAACCACGCTGTCGGTGGCCGGACTGTTGGGCGAAGCCATTAAACGGATTCATAATAATTCGTCAGTGAACTCGCTGTTTGAATTCAAAGGCGGACGCACGAGTTAGTGCGCCGCGAGCATATTTTAAGAACATGAAATCAGTTCCGTTACAAGCCTATCAGCGTTCGCAGGTGCGCCGCGGTGAAGTCAAAAAACTGCGCGCCGCCGGCCGCGTTCCGGCGACCATTTATGGCCGCCTCGCGCAACCGCAAAACCTCGAGCTCAACACCAAGGAGATCTCCAATCTCATCAACCACTCGGCCTCCGAGAACCTGCTGGTGGACCTGTCCGTCGAAAACGACGCCCGGGCCAAGCGCCTCGCGCTGGTGCAGGAAATCCAGCACCATCCGCTGGACGGTCACGTGGTGCACGTGGACTTTCATGAAGTGGCGGAAAACGAAAAGGTGACCATCCAGGTCCCTGTGGAAACCAAGGGCGAACCCGCCGGGGTCAAAAACAACGGTGGCGTGCTCGAACATGTGCTGTTCAAGCTCAAAGTCCGCAGCCTGCCGAAAGATTTGCCCGAAGTCATCACCATTGATGTTTCGGCGCTTGAAGTTGGCAAGTCCATCCATCTGGGTGATGTCCAGGCCGGCGAAGGCGTGGAAATTTTGGGCGACAAGCATTTAACCGTCGTCGCCGTCGCGCAACCGCGCACCGAGACCGAAGATGCCGCCGCCGCCGCTGCCACCCCGGGTGCAGGCG
>CAIZWI010000062.1 GCA_903936645.1 uncultured Verrucomicrobia subdivision 3 bacterium | reverse complement strand
TAAAACCGCCGGAAGATCCGCGGGCCAGCCAGCGTGGTCCGGGTGGTTTTGGCCCGGGGCGCCGCCGTAATGTCGGCCCTGGTCGGTGGAATCCCATCGGCCCGGTGACCTCCGTCTTGATGGATGCCAGCCATCCATTTGTCGGGGACCACACACCGGCGATCACCCTCGCCGGCTCCGAGCCGCGCGGCATCCGCCAGACCGGCCTGCTCTTTAACCAGGGGGTGAGGTATCAGGGGCGCATTTACCTGGCCGGGGACGTGGGGGCAAAGGTGGCCATCCAGCTCGTCTGGGGTGCCAATGCGGATGCCGGGCGCCAATGGGTGCCGCTCGGAGCCTTGGGGCCGGATTATAAAAAATTTGATTTTGCCTTCGCGGCCAGTCATTCCGGTCCGGCGCAATTTGAAATTGTGGGCACCGGCACCGGCACCTTCCATGTTGGCACCGCGTCCCTCATGCCCACGGACAATATTTCCGGGTTCAAACCAGATGCGATTGCCGCGCTCAAAAGTCTGCATTCCGGGGTTTATCGTTTTCCCGGCGGCAACTTCGTTTCCGCCCATGAATGGCACTATGCCATTGGTGATATTGACAAGCGCCGGCCGGTTTTTGATCCGGTCTGGCGGGCACTGCAACCCAATGATATCGGCACGGATGAATTCCTGACGCTCTGCCGGTTGCTGGGAGTCGAGCCCTATATCACGGTCAACGCGGGCACTGGCGATGCCTGGTCGGCGGCAGAATATGTGGAATATTGCAATGGCGGCGTCGCCACCCCCATGGGGCGGCAACGGGCGGTCAATGGGCATCCCGAACCTTATCATGTGAAATTCTGGGGCATCGGCAATGAAATGTGGGGTATTTCCTATCAGTATGGCGCCATGAAACCGAATCAATATGCCTACAAGCACAACCAGTTCGCCGCTGCCATGAAGCGCGTGGACCCGGGCATTACCTTGATCTCCAGCGGGGCCATGCCCGATACCATGACTGGCTCCAAGGAGGCGTTGAATCTGGGCACCAACCTGGTTCCGCCGTACCTGTCTGCCGGTGACTGGAGCGGCCTCTTGTTTTCCAATTGCTTCAACCAATTTGACCTGATGAGCGACCACTATTACAACTACGGGGCCACTCACTTCAGCCTCAGCGAAGGCCGGCAGGTTCCGAATGATCCCAACGAACCCATCACCGACTGGATGCGGCGACCGGCCAATCATATTCGCCTCAAGTACGAGGAATATCAGGCTTACGAAAAAATCTTTCCGCAACTGGCAGTCCATCCAAAACCGTTAAATATTGATGAATGGGCATATAGTGGCACCAGTCATCCCGTTTACCCCGCTTTCGGGTGGGTGTTCCACGAAATGTTCCGGCACTCGGAGATTTTTCAAATGGCCGCCTATACGTTCGCCACGTCGTTGCTTTCCCGCGATGAAACCCCGGTCGCGCTGAATGCCAATGGCCTGGTTTTTAAAATTTACCGTGATCATTTTGGCACCCTGCCGTTGCCGGTAACGGGCAACTCTCCCCAACCCAGGCCCACGGATCCGCCCGGAGGCGAACAGCCGGTGGTAAATGCTGGCAGCGATACCTTCCCGCTGGATGTTGTCGCGGCCTGGTCCGAAGATCACCACCGTCTCACAGTTTCCGTGTTGAATCCAACCGACGGGGAACAGTCCTTGGAACTCCAAATGAAGGGCGCTGCCTTGGCGGGCACCGGCACCTTGTGGCGGCTGGCCTCCCCGGCAGGCGACGGTCTGGCTCCCGCCATTAGCAGCACCCCCGTAACCGCGACGCCCCATAACCTGACATTGCCTCCTTTTAGCATCAATATTTATGAACTTCCTGCGAACCCGTAAAATCTTTCGGGCCGACGGGGCTGCGCCCGAAGTTCGGGCCGGCGGTCCATACCCGGTGCCCACAAACAATAAACCAAATATATTCATGAAAAATATCGTTCCGCAGCTGCTTTGCGCTTGTGTTACCATGCTCGCTTGGTCCGCCCAGGCGAGCAGCCTTGACGGCCAATGGCGCGCCGAGTTCGACACCCAAATTGGCACCCAGAAATATGTGTACACCTTCCACACTGAGTGGG
>CAIZWI010000061.1 GCA_903936645.1 uncultured Verrucomicrobia subdivision 3 bacterium | reverse complement strand
TCCAGCGCCAGGGTGAGGGATTCCACCGTGTGAATGTCCAAGTGGGTGGTGGGTTCGTCCATCAACAATAAGTTGGGTGGGTCCACCAGAAACTTGATGAGGTTCAGCCGGCTCTTTTCGCCACCGCTCAACACTTCCGTTTTCTTGTAAATGTCATCCTTGCGGAACAGGAAGGAGCCGAGGATGCCGCGAACATCGTCCTCGCGCATGCCGGGAGCGCAGCCGAGCACCTCGTCCAGCACGGTCTTTTCCGGGTCCAGCGTGTCGGCGCGGTGCTGGCTGAAATATCCGATCTTGGCGTTGTGCCCCAAATCGCGGACGCCTTTTTGGAATTCCACCACGCCGGCCAGAATTTTTAGCAGGGTGGATTTGCCAGCCCCATTCGGTCCGACCAGCACGGTGCGTTCGCCGCGTTCGATGGTCAAATCCAAGCCCGTATAGACCTGGTGGGTGCCGTAGGCCATGTGAATGCCTGCCAAGGAAATCGCCCGTTGACCGCCCCGGGGCGGCTGGGGAATTTGAAAGCGGAAGGGTTTGCGCGGGGCGAGGGGCTTTTCGATCAACTCCAGGCGCTCGATCTGCTTGAGTTTGCTCTGGGCTTGCGAGGCCTTGGAGGGCACGGCGCGAAAGCGGTCGATGAACTCTTGCAGAGCGAAAATTTCTTTTTGCTGGTTCTTCCAGGCGGCGAGCTGTTGCTCGTAGCGTTCCTCGCGCTGGCGCAGATAATCCGTGTAGTTGCCCGTGTAGCTGATGAGTTTGCGCTCAGAGATTTCCTGCACCTCGGTGATGATTTCATCCATGAACTGGCGATCGTGGGAAATCAGCAACACGGCGCCGGAATAATTCTTAAGATACCGTTGGAGCCAGAGCAGGGAAAGGAGGTCGAGGTGGTTGGTCGGTTCGTCCAGCAGGAGCAGATCGGGTTCCATGACCAACAAGCGGGCCAGGCGGGCGCGCATCACCCAGCCACCGCTCATTTCCCGGGCCGGACGGCCCAAGTCTGTCTCGCGAAACCCCAGCCCGCGCAGCATTTTCTTGGCGAGGGTCTCCACTTGGGGATCATTCAGTTTGTCGTGCTTGGCGTGGGTCTCCATGTATTCGGGGCTGGCCACGTCACCCGCTTTTTCGAGCTCGTGCAAGCGCTTTTCCAGGAGCGGCAATTCATCGACGCGACCGGTGGCCACTTCCAGGACCGTTTCATTCCCCACGGCCTCCCCCTCTTGGGGCAGGTAACCGACCATCGTCCATTCATCCCGCTCCACGGTGCCGGTGTCCGGCTCGCGGCTTTTGAGAATAATGGAGAAGAGGGTTGATTTGCCGGCGCCATTGGGACCCACCAGGGCCACGCGGTCGCCGTAATTCACCTGAAACGAGGCGTTCTCGAAGAGCACCCGCCCGCCGAAGGTCATTTTAAGATCGCGGATGATTAACATGTAAAAAGCTCCTGGTTAAACTGGCTTGCCCCCAACACAAAAAAGGCGAGGCCGAAGCCTCGCCTGGCTGAAATGGTTCCCGTGACTTACTTCTTCTTGGGGGCTTTGGCAGCAGCCTGGGCGGCGGTGTCGCGCTCCTTGACCAAGGTCGCGCCCTTGCCCAAACGGCCGCGCAGATAGGTGAGTTTGGCGCGGCGGACGGCGCCGTGGCGTTCCACTTCGACCTTGTCCACGCGGGGGGAATTGATGGGGAAAATACGTTCCACACCTTCGCCGTAGCTAATCCGGCGGACGGTGAAGGTCTCATTGAGACCATGGCCGCGACGGCCGATGACCACGCCCGAGAAAATCTGGATGCGTTCCTTGTCGCCTTCCACCACTTTGGTGTGCACTTTCACTGAGTCGCCAACCGCGAAAATAGCGGCTTCTTTGCGATACTGTTCCGATTCAATTTTGTCTTGTAATGCCTGGTTCATAAACTGTTCTTTCGTCCGCAGCCTGGTCTCTCGACCCGGCTGCCATTAATCTTTCACTCTGCTTTCGGGGCGACGTCCGGTGTCGGCTCCCGATTTAACAAATCCGGCCTTCGGGCCAGGGTGCGCAAGCGCGCCTGTTCCCGCCGCCACCTGGCGATTTCTGCATGGTTGCCCGAGAGCAACACTTCCGGGACCGGCATCCCGCGAAATTCGGCCGGGCGCGTGTATTGCGGATACTCCAGCAATCCGTCGCTGAACGACTCGTCCCGTGAACTGTCGTCGTCCCCCAATACCCCGGGTAACAACCGCGTCACGGCGTCGATGACGATCATGGCCGGCAGCGCGCCATTGGTCAGCACGTAATCGCCAATCGACAATTCATCGTGCGCCAGCCCGATCCGCACCCGCTCATCAAAGCCCTCATAATGGCCGGTGACGAGCAATA
The DNA here is from genome assembly GCA_903936645.1 of uncultured Verrucomicrobia subdivision 3 bacterium. Classification (GTDB taxonomy): domain Bacteria; phylum Verrucomicrobiota; class Verrucomicrobiia; order Limisphaerales; family UBA11358; genus UBA11358. The sequence continues at coordinate 10,794 of CAIZWI010000061.1, read as the reverse complement.
AATCCGTTTCCTGCGCCAGCTCGCGCGCAATGGCCTGGTCGAACTTGCGACCCCCAGGTGACATCAAAATCACCCGCGTTTTTTCGTTCCGCAAACTCTCCACCGCTGCAAAGAGCGGTTCTGGCTTCATGAGCATCCCCGGCCCGCCGCCAAAGGGACGGTCATCGACTGTTTTGTGCCGGTCGTGGGTCCAGTCACGCAGATTGTGGATTTTGAATTCCAACTTGCCTGACTCCCGGGCCCGTTTAATGATGCTTTCATCCAGCGGGCCGGTGAACATCGCCGGGAACAAAGTCAGAACATCAATCTTCATCGCCGGTCAACCCTTGCCTGGCCAGACTCAGGCCGGTTGCCGGTCTTCCACGATTTCCACGGAGCAGCGCAGGCCTTTTTTGGCACTGCCGGCCAGCAACAAGGAGCGGATGGCATTGATCGTCATGCCCTGGCGGCCGATGATCTTGCCGACATCCGCCGCGGACAGGCGCAACTCATAAACCGTCATGCCGCCGCGTTCCACGGGGGTCACCGACACAGCCTCGGGTTGCTGCACCAGGCCCTTGACGATGTATTCAAGAAACGCCTGCATGACCCGTTAAAATCAAACGGCCGCGGCGGTCGCCGTTTTGCCGAGCTTCTTGATGAAACTGGCCACGGTGTCGCTCGGCTTGGCGCCTTTGCTGATCCAATACTGGGCGCGATCCAGCTTGAGCGTGAAATTATCGCCCGACTTAAGCGGTTGATAATTGCCAATTTCCTCGATGCACTTGCCATCGCGGGGACTCCGGCTATCGGCCACCACAATGCGGTACACCGGGGTGTTTTTCGTGCCGACCCGTTTCATGCGAATTTTTACAGCCATAAATATATCAAAAGAGCGTGAATCGTAACAAATGGGTGGAGATTAGCAAGCGGTCTTTTTAAGAAAATGTTTAGTGAGTGCCAAAGGCTCATTTTAAAGGTGGAATGCGATAGATTGTCCGTTGTTTGGTGATTTTGCGGTGTTGGCTTGGGGGTGGGTGGCAGTCAGCAACGGGCGGTTTCAGGGGAGGGTCGAAAGTCCAGGCATCAGCGGCGCCACATTTCTGGCCGAGGAACCTTGCCCTGACTGATGCGCAGATTTATGCTGTCAAAGTTAACAAGTGAATTCATCTATGCATCATTTATTAAAGCTCAAAGCCAGGGCGGTTTTTTGTCTGGTGATGGGGTATTTGGCCATCACGGCACAGGCGGCGCAGGACATCCGCATCATGGCGGCCAATTTGAATGGGACTACGCAGAGTTACCAGCCGTTTGCCTTGCGGATTTTGCAGGGGTTAAAGCCCGATGTGGTGTGCCTTCAAGAGTTTAATTATGGCGGCAATGCGGCGGCCGATTTTCGGTCCATGCTGGATACGTGCCTGGGCACGAACTACGTTTATTATCGCGAACCCTTTAATGGGAGCGGGGACATCCCCAACGGGATCATCAGCCGGTTTCCTATTCTGGCGGCGGGGTCGTGGGCGGACACGGTGCAGTCCTCACCCAACCGGGGTTTTGCCTGGGCGCAGATCGGGGTTCCGGGGACGAACGCCCTGTATGTGGTGAGTGTGCATTTGCTGACCAGTTCGGCGGCGAATCGCGGGGCGGAGGCGGCGAATTTGCAGGCGCTGATCCAGGCAAACTTTCCCACCAATGCGTGGGTGGTGGTGGCGGGGGATTTTAACACGGATTCGCGGACAGAATCACCGACCATGAGCACCTTTGCCAGTTATCTCAGTGACAATCCGATTCCCGATGACGGGTATGGGAATTCTTTCACGAGTGGCGGCCGGAATCACCCACATGATTATGTGCTGCCGAGCTTCAATTTTACCAACGTGGAGACGGCTTCGGTGCTGCCCTCGCATGCCTTTCCCAACGGGCTGGTGTTTGATTCCACAGTGTACACTCCCTTGAGCGATGTGACCCCGGTGCAAGCCACTGATTCAACCAACGCCCAGCACATGGCGGTGATCAAGGATTTTTTGATTCCGGGCACCGCGATCACCAATTCGCCCAGCACTAATCCGCCGGTGATATCCATTCCGCCGCAAAGCCAGACGGTTTCGCCCGGCAGCAATGCCACGCTCAGTGTCACGGCCAGCGGGGCCGCGCCATTGGCATTTCAATGGTATTTTAATGCGGCGGCGCTGGCCGGGGCGACGAATAGCAGTGTCAATTTCACGCCGGTGGCGCTGACGAACGCGGGAGCTTACTACCTGGTGGTGACCAATATCGTTGGCGGGGTAACGAGTGCCCCCGCAGTGCTGACGGTGAGCAATTTTGCGCCGGTGATTATCGCCGGGCCGCAAAGCCAGACGTTGAGTGCCGGGGCCACGGCCACCTTCACGGTCACCGCCGGGGGCACGGGGCCTTTGCGGTATCAATGGCTGCTGGCGGGAGCCCCCATTGCCGGGGCCAGTGGGACGACGTATTCCCTCAGTAATGTGCAGACCAATAATTCAGGCAGTTATGCCGTGGTGGTTACGAATGTGGCCGGGAGTGTGACCAGTTCCGTCGCGATTTTATCGGTGTTGAGCACGAATCCGACGGTGATTGCGCAGTGGAATTTTAACAGTGTGACGCCCGATAACAGCACCAGCACGGGCTCCACGGCACCCTCCACCGGGAGCGGCACCGCCTCGTTATTGGCGGGGAATGCGGCCAGTTTTGCCACGGGGGATACGACACTGGACCCGGCCGGGCTCACGGATAATTCTGGTTGGAACACGACCACTTACCCGGTCCAAGGAACGGGAAATAAAACCCGGGGGGTGCAATTTGCGGTCAGCACGGCCGGCAAGCAAAACATCCTGGTCAGTTGGAGTTCACAATCCAGCAACACGGGCAGCAAATACGGCCGGTTGCAATACACCACCAACGGGACGGATTATTATGATTATCCGGTGGCTTTCACGAATGGAACGAGTTACACCCCAAAGACCAATAGTCTGGCGGCGGCCGGGGTCAACAATAACCCGAGCTTCGCCATTCGGCTGGTCGCGGAATTTGAAGGCACTGCCCTTGGGACGGCAAATAATAATTATGTGGCCGCGGGGGCGACCAGCACTTACGGGACGGCGGGCACGATGCGGTATGACATGGTGACCATTTATGGAACCTCGATCATTGCCAACACCCCGCCAGCGGCACCCATTCTGGGGGCGGTGGTTTTGGGGGCTGGTCAGTTGCAGTTCACCGTAAGCGGCACAAGTGGCAGCAGTTATGTGGTGCAGGCGACGACCAACCTGGTCAGGGCGAGCTGGGTGTCGCTATTTACCAATGCCGCCCCGTTTACCTTCAAAGAGGTGCCGGTGGCGGGACCGGCGCAGAAATTTTACCGGGCGGTGACGGGGCAGTAGGTGGAAAATCAACCTGGTTATTCTGCTGGTGGATTGGCAGCCGGATATTTTTCCAACCGCGCAAATAATGGTGTTACATCTCGTGGTGTGGGATCCCACACCACATCGAGGTCCACAGCATCCTATTCATGAATCAGGAGGTTGCGCATGGCCGGCAACAACCTCCAGGGAACTTCTGCAAGCGATTCACGGATCTTGGGGGGACAGCCGGCGGGCGGCTTTGCCAATAATTTCGAATTTTCGGTTAACGGCCTCGTACTTTTCCTCATTCGCCTTGAAATCGGTCCAGGACACGGCATTGGTGAATCGTGTCATTGCCCTGACTGCCTCCAGGATATCCGCCAAATGGGCGTTATCCCTCCGTATAAATCGGGGTGGCCATGGTAAGAATGCAATGTTTGCGATACGGATTGTGGCTGCGTTCCACCGCCCGGCGGATGATCAAGTCCACCGGACGGCCGAACAAGGCCGCCAGGTCTTCTTGCCTGGCAGCCCAATCCAGCAGTGTTGGGCGGGCATCCGTGTGGAGGGTTTGCCAGCAGGTCTACATCGCTCGCAGCTGTGAAGTCAGGCCCCAGAGCCGAGTCGAAAAGTTCGCGGCGGGCAATGCCATGGTCCCGGCCGAATGACCCTTAATTTTCTAAATTATTATCCAGCTTCACGCTGAAGCACTGCCATTTTTTCTTTGCCCTGTCAAAGGGACCGAGGCTTGGCCCGGCACTTCCCAAACAATCGGTTGTCGCCGCTTAACGCCGCCCCAATTGTGCCAAGAGCTTGCCGTGGATGCCGTCGAAGCCGCCGTTGCTGAACACGACGATAACATCGCCGCCGCGGGCGTCCTTGGTGACGTGGCTGACAATGGCGTCAGCATCGGCCAGATACGCCGCTTCCTTCCCCAGCATTTTCAATTCTTCCATCAATTGCACTGGGTTCAGACGATCTTCCGGGGCGAGCAGTTCCAGCCGGGCAATTTGGGAAAGCACGACCACATTGGCATCGGCAAAGGCATAAGGCAGTTCCTCCTGGAACACATTGCGCCGCGTGGTGTTGGTGCGGGGTTCAAAGATTGCCCAAATCTTTTCGTGGGGATACTTAATGCGCAGGGCTTTGAGCGTTTCCCGAATGGCAGTGGGATGATGGCCGAAGTCATCCACCACGGTGACGCCGCCGGCAATGCCCTTGATTTCCATGCGGCGCTTGATGCCTTTGAAAGTGTCAAAAGCAGCCTGGATTTGCTGGTTTTTCAGGCCACAATGCTTGGCACAGGCCACCACGGCAAGGGCGTTGCGGACGTTCAATTCCCCCACCAGGTTCAGATGAAACTTGAAACTGGGAATTTCAAAGGTCGTGGCGGTGGAGCCGAATTGCAAGTTGAAGGCCTGCACCGCGTTGTGCTCCCCGAGGCCGAAGCGTTTCACCGGGCAATGCGTGACTTTCAGCAGCGGGGCCAGGTTGGCATCGTCGCCATTGCCGAGCAACAGACCGTTGCGCGGCACCAGGCGAATGAAGTGAGAGAAGGTTTTTTTGACGGCGGCCAGATTTTCGAAGATGTCGGCGTGATCAAATTCAAGGTTGTTGATAATGGCAACCTCCGGATGGTAGTGAATGAATTTGCTGCGTTTGTCAAAAAATGCGGTGTCGTATTCATCCCCCTCAATGATGAACCATTCGCTGTCAGTGAAACGGGCCCCTTGCCCCAGATTGTTGGGAATGCCGCCGATCAGGTAGCTGGGGTTCAGCCCGTTATGCTCGAAAACCCAGGTGAGCAGGGAGGTGGTGGTGGTTTTTCCGTGGGTGCCGCTCACCACCAGGGCGCGCTTGCCCTGAATGAAAAATTCGCTCAACAATTCCGCCAGGGAGCAATAACGCAGTTTATGGTCGAGGACAAACTCGGCCTCGGGGTTGCCGCGTGAGATGGCGTTGCCGATGACGACGAGATCGGGTTTGCCGGCGAGGTTTTGCTCGGCGTAGCCATTGACAACTTTGATTTTTTTGGCGGCCAGAAAGGAAGCCATTGGTTCATAAACGCTTTGATCGGAGCCGGTTACGGTATAGCCCTTATCCTGCATGGCGGCGGCGGCGGCGGCCATGGCGGTGCCCCCGATGCCAACGAAATGGACGGATTTGATGTGTGTCGAAAACATTGCCGCAAAATTACCCACCAACGCCCCGGGGCACAAACAGTTTTGTTTAACCTTTGATGCCCGCCGGGCGTCTGCCTAGAAAAATCACCTATTGCGATTGATGAAATTTGCCGCCCCAATACCGTTCTGCCGGATTGTTTTATTTGGCATCCTGATGGCCATCTCGGCCCGCTTGCAAGCCGCCGAACGGCCTGCCTGGATTGATCCTGCCACCGGGCACCGGGTCATCCAGCTCTCTGACGAACCGGGTAGCGAGAGCCTGTATTTCAATCTCAATCCCTTCACCCCAGACGGGCGCAAGATGGTGATTACCACGCCCAAGGGGATTTCGCTGGTGGATCTTCAGTCGGGTGCGCTGGAAGCGGTAGTGACGGGCAATGTTCATATCATCATGGTGGGGCACCGGACCGGGCAGATTTATTACACGGGTACCAACCGCAACGACCGGTCCGTGATGGCCATTGATCCGGCCACCAAGGCCGTCCGGATTATCGCGAAGCTGGCGCGGGGCCAGTCGGTGGCCACAGTGAATGCGGATGAAACGTTGCTGGCTGGGACGATGGTGGAAAATCCCACCGGCGCGACGAATGGTTTCAACCAGGATGCCGGTCCCAATGCCCGTAGCAACAGCCTGCAGGCGGCGGACGACCAGCGCCGTAACAAGGCGCGCCGCATTCAGGAACGGTTCGACCAGCATGCGCCGATGGAATTGTTTTTTCTCACCATTGCGACGGGCGAGGTGAAGACGTATGGCAAATGCACGGACTGGCTGAATCACCTGCAATTTTCCCCGACCGACCCAAAGTTGCTGCTGTTTTGCCATGAAGGGCCCTGGCACAAGGTGGACCGTATCTGGACCATACGCTCGGATGGCACGGGCCTGACCAAAATCCATCAGCGCACCATGGCCATGGAAATTGCGGGGCACGAATTTTTCAGCGCGGATGGCCAAACCATCTGGTACGACCTGCAAACACCGCGCGGCGAAGATTTTTGGGTGGGTGGTTATGCCATGGAGACGGGCAAGCGCACATGGTACCACTTGCAACGCAACGAGTGGTCGGTGCACTTTAACGTGGCGCCGGGCGGCAAGTACTTCTCAGGCGATGGTGGTGATGACCGTATGGTGGCCCATGCTGAAGATGGCAAATGGTTGTACTTGTTTCACCCGGAATTGCTACCGGATAATTCTGGGCCTGAGCTGGACTCGAAGGACTTGATCCACATTGGGGTGTTCCACGCGGAAAAGCTCGTCAATATGGCCCGGCATGACTATGCGCTGGAACCGAACGCCATGTTCTCCCCGGATTTGAAGTGGCTGATTTTCCGGTCCAACATCAGCGGGGCCAGTCAGGTTTACGCCGTGGAATTAAGCAAGTCCGGACGGTAGTTGAATGGGGCATCGCGCAAAGCAAGGCGGGCCTTCATCCGGCCCCTGATTATTAGAAAGGCTTTGCATTGAGTCCGGCGAGGTCCGGGGGTAGGCTTTCCGAAATTATTATGAGCAGCGACCTCCTGGCCTTTGAACGTGCCTTGTGGCAACAAGGGCTGGTCCATGTCGCGGGGGTGGACGAGGCTGGTCGTGGTCCGCTGGCCGGGCCGGTCAGCGCCGCGGCAGTGATTCTGCCGTCCGCGTGGGCAACATCCGGCCTGCCGGGGGAATTAACGGGATTAAACGACTCCAAACAATTGACGGAGGTACAACGGGAGGCGTTTTATGAGTTTATCATCAGGTGTTCCGCGATTCGCCAGGCGGTGGTTTTGGTGACCGCCGAACGTATTGATGCCATTAATATTTTGGCCGCCACCCACGAAGCCATGAATCTGGCCCTGGCCCGGCTGCAACCCGCTCCGGAACATGCGCTGGTGGATGGCCGGCCGGTGAAAACCATGCGCGTGCCGCAAACGGCCCTGGTAAAAGGGGATGCCCGGAGCTATTCCATCGCTGCGGCGAGTGTGCTGGCCAAGGTGACGCGCGACCGGTTGATGCAGGAATACCACCGGCAATGGCCCCAATATGGGTTTGCCGGGCATAAGGGCTACGGCACCGCGCAACACCTGGCGGCCATTGCCCAATGGGGGCCCTGTCCCATTCATCGCCGAAGCTTTGCCCCGCTAAAAGGACCCGAGCCGGAGTTGTTTTCCAATTAAGTAGAAGTGGTTTTTAAATTCCAAAGCAAACCGCCAGGTTTTTGCCGGCGGTTGGTTGTCCCGGATTTGCCAGTTGCCGGCTAAATTTATCGTTGAGACAGTCACGGTTTCCGGTAACGCCCGGCGAGCCAGAGCAGTCCGCCGGTCGCTGCCAAAGCCCAGGATGTGGGTTCCGGGATGAAGGCGATTTCTCCCAGAGTAAACCCATGAATGCTCGGGGGAAAATTGCCGAATAAACGGGGGATGAAAAAGTTAAGGTCATTGCCCAGTTGGAAGGTCCCGCCCACGGCCGACTCGCCGATGACGGACGAATCGGAGAAAATGCCATTTTGTGCATTGAGCAATGCGGTTTGGGGATCGCTGCCCAGGTCGGTGGACCAGCCAAAGACCACAAAATTGGCATACCCGCCAGCCGGTACGTCGGGAATGGTATCTGGCGAGCTCACCTGGAGGCGTCCGGGCAGGGCGGCATTGCCATAGGTTGTCACATATTTCCAATTCGGATCAGTGACGACATAATTGCCCAGTTCACCATCCCCCTGCGGAATCACCGGGTCAGCCGAACCCAGCACGGTGTTGGCGGTGACGGTATAATAAAATGCGAAATCAAAAGTACCCGCCGGCCCGGTCATGAGGGCGGTGCCCGGACCGCCCGGGGTTTGGTTGACGGAAATTTTGGTGTAGAGGGTGTTGAAATTATTAAACCAAACCTCGCCTTGGGCGTGGACCAGACAGGTGGCAAAAAGACCTGTGATCAGGATGAGCATTTTTTTCATAAGCAGATATAAAGAAAGTCGTTGATCGCAGCTCCGCCGCTTGATTCTGCAAACTAGACCTGGTTTTTCATTTGGCAAGTGTAAAACGTGCCGCTGTCCCTTGCGGCCACCGGCCCAAGTATCCGCTTAATTTATTTCTGGAAAATCCCCCCGCTTTGCGGCAAGCTGACCATCTGTTGAATTTATGGACGTAAAACTTCCGAAATTGGGTGAGGGCGCGGATTCCGGCGTCGTGGTCAATGTCTTCGTGAAAGAAGGCGACACGGTGGCGAAAGACCAGGCCGTACTGGAACTTGAAAACGAAAAGGCCGTGGCCTCCATCCCGTCCACTGCGGCGGGCGTGGTGGGCAAGGTTTTTGTCAAAGCGGGCGATCGCATTAGCGTTGGCCAGCGATTGATTTCCGTGGAAGGTGGCGCCGGGGAACCCGCACCCGCTCCCGCCGCCCCGGCTGCCGCTGCGACTCCCGCGCCGAAACGCGCTGCCGTCCGTCCGGCCGCCGCTCCGGCGCCGGAAGTTTATGAGGAAGTGGCGGATGAGGACGAAGATGTGACGCCTGGCATCGCGCCAGTCGCCTCGCCCTCGGTCCGCAAGGTCGCCCGGGAACTGGGTATTAATCTTGCCAAGATTCGCGGCAGTGAATCCGGTGGCCGCATCGTGATGGGCGACGTCAAAGCCTATATTCAACGGTTGATCGCGAAAGCCGCGACGCCCAAGGCAGTTCCGGCCGCCGCTGCGGCGGCCCCGGCCAAGCCCGCGCCGGTGTCGATTGACTTCTCCCAATGGGGGCCGGTCATCAAGAAGTCCATCACCCCGTTGCGTCAGGTCATTGCGCGCCGGATGCTGGAAAACTGGAATGCGATTCCGCATGTCACCCAGTTCGATAATATTGATTTCACCAAGCTGAATGAGCTGCGCAAAAAGTATGCCGCCGCTTACGAAGCCAAGGGTTCGAAACTCACGCTCACCCCGCTGGTGCTCAAGGGCATCGTGGAAGCGCTGAAGAAACATCCGATCTTCAATTCCAGCCTGGATGAGGCCACGAATGAGATCGTGATCAAAGAATATTATCACCTCGGCATCGCGGTGGACACCGAGCAGGGCTTGATCGTTCCCGTTATTCGTGACGTGGACAAGAAGAGCGTGCTGGAAATCGCCAAGGAATTGGAAGTCCTGGCCGCCAAGGCGCGGGATCGCAAGGTGACGGGCGACGAACTCAAGGGGGGCACCTTTACGATCTCCAATCAAGGAGCCATCGGCGGGGCGCATTTCACGCCGATCGTGAACAAGCCGGAAGTGGCCATCCTGGGCATGGGCCGGGGCGCGCTGCAACCCGTGGTGCGCGAGGGCAAGGTGGAAATCCGCCTGATGACGCCGATCGGTTTGAGCTATGATCACCGCGTGATTGATGGCGGCACGGCCGCCCGGTTCACGGTGGATCTGATTGCGGCCTTGCAGGATTTCAAAGAAGAAACCGTAAAAATTTAAGCGCATTTTGTTTTCATGGAACCTATCAAAACTGAAATAGTGGTGGTCGGCGCGGGTCCCGGCGGTTATGCGGCGGCCTTTTATGCGGCGGACCTCGGTAAAAAAGTCATTCTCATCGAACGCGAAAAGCGCCTGGGTGGCGTGTGCCTGAACCGGGGTTGCATCCCCTCCAAGGCGCTGCTGTATGCCACGCACCAGATTGTTAATGCCCGGGAATCCGCGCATCGCGGCATCTCCTTCACGGAGCCGACCATCGAAGTTTCCAAGCTGCGCGCCTGGAAGGAATCCATCGTGGAAAAACTGGCTGGCGGGGTGGCGGCGCTGGCGAAAATGCGCGGCGTGCAGGTTATTCAAGGCCGGGCCTATTTTGAGGGTTCCCAAAAGCTGCGGGTGGAAACCAGCGAAGGCCAGCAATTTGTGGAATACGACAAAGCCATCCTGGCCGTCGGCTCCATCCCGGCCATTCCCAAGGCTTGGGACTTGGGCAATCCGCGGGTCATGACTTCCACGGAGGCCTTGGAAGTAACCGATATTCCGGAAAATCTGCTGGTGATCGGGGGCGGTTATATTGGCATGGAACTCGGCACGGTGTACGCCGCGCTGGGCAGCAAAATTGTCCTGGCGGAAGCCACGGACGCCATTCTGGCCGGGGCCGATGCGGACCTCGCCCGCCCGGTGGTGGCCAATGCCAAGAAAGCCTTCAAGGAAATCCGCCTCAAAGCGCGCGTTTCCAAGATGGCGACCGCCGGCAAACAGATCAAGGTGGAGATGGAATACAACGGCCAGAAGCTCGAAGAGCTGTATGACCGCGTGCTGGTTTCCGTGGGCCGCGTGCCCAACAGCGGCGACCTCGGCCT